>JBEVLE010000172.1:0-3835 GCA_040509335.1 Longimicrobiaceae bacterium
GCAACTCGTGGCGGCGCCCTCGGGGGTCCCGGAAGTCCGGCACTTGAGCAAGTGCTTCAAGCAGTGTCATGCCAGAAATTTACTGGCATAACCAACAATGAAACAACCCTACGGCGCAGCCGGGGGCACGCCCAAACCACGCGGTTCAAAAACATGCTGGACGTAGCAGTCGTGGGCGCCGGGCACAACGCCCTGATCGCCGCCGCCTACCTGGCCCGCGCGGGCAAGCGCGTGGCCGTCTTCGAGCGCGCCCCCCACCCCGGCGGCGCCGTGCAGACCCGGGACGACATCTTTCCCGGCTACCGCGTGGACGTGGGCTCCTCCGCCCACATCCTGATCCACCTCACCCCCGTCCTCCAGGAGCTGGAGCTGGCCCGCCACGGGCTGGAGTACGTGGACTGCGACCCCTGGGGCTTCTACCCGCTGGAGGACGGCCGCGCCCTGTACTTCTACCGGGACGTCGGGCGCACCTGCGACTCCATCGCCGCCGTCTCGCCGCGCGACGCGGACGCCTACCGCCGCTTCGTGCGCGAGTGGGAGCCGGTGAGCGAGGCGGTGCTCAAGGCGTTCCTGGGGCCGCCGGGGCCCGGGCGGATCGCCTGGACCATGATGCGCTCCGGCGGCTTCGGGCGCGGGGGGATGGGGCAGCTCCAGACCATCCTGGGCGGCTACCGGGCGCTGCTGGACGCCACCTTCGAGCACCCGGCCGTGCGCGCCGCCATCGAGTGGTTGGCGGCGCAGTCGGGGCCGCCTCCGGGGGAGCTGGGGTCGGCGCCGCTGGCCGGGTGGCACGGGCTCTACCACCGCAGCGGCGTGAAGCGCGCCGTGGGCGGATCCGGCGCGCTCACCGACGCGCTGGTGCGGCTGATCCGGGAGCACGGGGGCGAGGTGCACGCCGCGGCCCCGGTGCGGCGCATCGTGGTGGAGGGCGGGCGCGCCGTGGGGGTGGAGGTGGCCGAGGGAACGGAGCCCGGGCTCCCGCTGGGCGCCGCGCCGCCCCCGCCCGCCGGGCCCGTGCGCCGGGTGGCGGCGCGGGCGGTGCTCGCCGGCTGCCACGTGGCGACCACTTTCGGGCGGCTGCTGGCGGACGCGCCCGAGGCCGCGGAGATGCGGGAGCGCGTGGCGAAGCTGCGCGTGGGCAACGGCTTCGGGATGATCCTGCGCTGCGCCACCTCGGAGCTCCCCGCGTACGCGGGCGCCCCCGCCGACGGCTCCGCGGGGCCCATGCACCGGGGGCTCCAGCTCCTCTGCCCCCCCGCGCCCTTCCTGGACCACGCCTACGCCGACTTCGCCCGCGGCGAGCCCGCGCGCGACCCCGCGGTGGTCGCCATGACCTGGACCGCGGTGGACCCGTCGCTCGCCCCCGCGGGAAAGCACCTGCTCTTCGCCTGGGCGCAGTACCACCCGTACGCCCTCGCCGGGGGCGCCCGCTGGGACGACGTGCGCGAGCGCGAGGCCGAGCGGATCCTGGCGGCGGTGGGGCGCTTCGCCCCCAACGTGCCGGCGTGCGTGGAGCGGGTGTACATCCAGACCCCGGTCGACCTGGAGCGCGAGCACGGGCTCTTCAACGGCAACGTCATGCACCTGGAGATGTCCCTCGACCAGATGTTCTTCCTGCGCCCCACGCCCGAGCTCGCGCAGTACCGCACCCCCATCGGCGGGCTGTTCCTCACGGGCGCCAGCACCCACCCCGGGGGCGGGGTGTTCGGCGCGTCGGGGCGGAGCGCCGCGCGCGTCGTGCTCCATGCGCTCTGAAGCAGACACACGTAGTTGACGCGCGGGCGCCGAGCCCCTACTTTTCCGGCGCTCATTCAGAAACGGCCTCCTCCAGCCGAACCTTCCCCATTGCACGGCGGGGACGGAGCCCCAGGCCCATCCGGCCGCGGGGCCGTCCGCCTTCCGGCGACCTCCCACCCGCAGCATCCATCGCCATGAGCCACGCCGCCGCGCCCCGCGCGCACCGTCCGTCCCGCCATTCCCCCGCGTTCCGCGGCGGCCAGCGGCCGGAGCCCCACGCCCCCGCGCCCACCCCCGCACCCGAGCCCGTGTCCGCGACCCCGCAGCAGTCCGATCCCGCCGCCGCCGAGGAGCTCCGCGTCCTCCAGGCGTACCAGGCGATGAGCATCGCCACCCGCTGGGGGCTGATCGTCCTTTCCATGCTGATCGCGCTGGCGGGGCGCTGGACCGAGTCCATCGAGGTGTCGCTCCCCATCGCCATGGGGCTGGTGGTGACCGCCGCGGTGATCAACGCCGTGGGGATGTGGCTGCTGCGCTCCGGGCGCTTCGCACCGTGGCAGTACTACGCCATGGTGGTGGTGGACGCGCTGGTGATCGCCGCCTTTTCCGCCTCGCTGGGGCCGCAGGGCTTCGTCGTCCTCCCGCTCTTCGCCTTTTCCGTGGGCGACTGCGCGCTCCAGGCGCCCAGGTCCGGCCGGCTGATGCTGGCGGCCACCGCGCTCCTGTACCCGCTGGGGCGCTACGCCGGGTACGCGTACGTGGGCGAGGCGACGCCGTGGGGGCTGCTGGCGCTGGAGTGGATCTTCCTGGTGGGGATCGGGGCCGTGAGCGACGCGCAGAACTCCGAGCTGTTCGGGCGGCTGCGGCAGGTGCGCGCCACGCTGGCCAGCATGGCCGGCGGCGACTTCGGCGGTCGGCTCCCGGAGGAGGACCAGACCAACGTGGGGCTGGTGTTCCGCAGCGTGAACCGGGTTTCCCGCTCGGTGGACGTGCTCCTGCACGAGCTCCACGACCAGTCGCGCTCGCTCGCCGCGCTCGCCGAGGAGCTTGCCGCCACCGCCGAGCACGTGCAGCAGTCCGCCGGCGAGGTGGGGAGCGCTTCCGAGAACACCGCCTCGCACGCCGAGCGGCAGATGGCGCTGATCGCCCGCGGCGCCGACACCGTGGAGCGCCTGGCCGAGCGCAACGTGGCGCTGCGCGAGCAGGCCGCCGCCTCCGCGGAGGGCGCCCGCCGCACCGCCCGCGAGACCGACGGCCACGCCGGCCGCATCGCCCAGGCGGGCGAGCTGCTGCTGGAGGTGGGCGACGGGGTGCGCCGCTCGGCGGACTCGCTGGACACCCTGGACACCGCCGGCGAGCGCATCGGCGGCTTCGTGGACGCCATCCAGCAGATCGCCCGGCAGACCAACCTGCTGGCGCTGAACGCCGCCATCGAGGCGGCGCGCGCCGGCGAGCACGGCCGCGGCTTCGCCGTGGTGGCCGACGAGGTCCGCAAGCTGGCCGGCGAGTCCGGGGTTTCCGCCTCCGACGTGGCCGGCACCGTGGAGCAGACCCGCAGCGCCATCGGCCAGGTGCGGGCGCAGCTCGACGCCGTGCGCGGCCAGCTGGAGGGCGTGGGCGCCGCCTCCGACGGGAGCCGCGGCGCGCTGGGCGCGCTGCTGGAGGCCCTGCGCGAGGCGGGATCGGCCATCGAGCGCATCCACGGCGAGGTGGAGGCGCAGGCCGGCGTCATGTCCGAGCTGCTGGTGGCCATGCAGGAGGTGCGCAGCATCGCCGGGGCGAGCCGGGAGCGCGCCGAGCACACCGCCGCCGCCGCCCAGGAGCAGACCGCCGCCACCGAGGAGCTTTCCGCCACCAGCCAGGAGCTGGCCCGCATGGCCTCCGCGATGACGGCGCTCGCCGGACGTTTCCATCTGCACGACGAGGAGCACGGGATCACGGCTTGAACTGCGGGTTTGGGCGTGTCCCCGGCTGGCGCCGGGGTCGGGCTTCGGCTCCGTAACGCAGCAAACAACGCTGCGTAACGGAGTCGAGCCCGCGCAAACAGCCGCGCGGTCTCGACCCTTCGGGCCGAAATCCCTCACGCAACTGCCTGCCC
>JBEVLE010000173.1:0-5202 GCA_040509335.1 Longimicrobiaceae bacterium
TCGTCGTTTCCATCCCTCACCTGTTCACCTAGATTGTGGCACGGGGGTGTCGGTGCCGCGCGGCGTCCCCGCAAATCGATCCGCCACGTGGGGGCGGGGTATTCAATTGGGCGTAATGGCATCCAACTACACCATCAAGGCGTGGCCCGTCGTGGAGCGGCCACGCGAGCGGCTGGAGGCGCTGGGCCCGAAGGCTCTGTCGCCCCGCGAGCTGCTGGCCCTGCTCATCGAGACGGGGACCCCGGCGCGCCCGGGGCTGGAGGCGCGCTCCGCGCTGGACCTGGCCGGCGACTTGCTGGAAAAGTTCTCTCCCGGGCCGGGGCGCGAGTCGCTGCGCCGCCTGATGACGGCGTCGCTCCCGGAGCTGTGCCGTGTGCCGGGGATCGGGCCGGCAAAGGCCGCCAAGATCCTGGCCGCGCTCGACCTGGGCCGGCGCGCGGCGGAGGAGGCGCGCCCGGACCGGGACCGCATCCGCACCCCGCGCGACGTGTACGAGCGCATGCGGCTGATGCTGCGGGACGAGCCCGCCGAGGAGTTCCACGTCCTCCTTCTCAACACACAGAACGAGATCCTCCGCGACCTGCAGATCACCCGGGGGACGGTGGACGCGTCGCTGGTGCACCCCCGGGAGGTGTTCCGCGCGGCGGTGATGGAATCCGCGGCCAGCCTGGTGCTGGTGCACAACCACCCCAGCGGCGACCCCACCCCCTCGGACGAGGACCTGGCGGTCACCGAGGAGCTGAGGAAGGCGGGGCTTACGATCGGGATCGAGGTGCTGGACCACGTGATCGTGGGCGAGGGGCGTTACGTCTCATTCGTAGAAGCGGGGTACTGGAATGGCTAGCACCGCACTTTCCACGCTACCGCCCGAAAGGGCCGAGGAGGCGCTCGCCGTCGCGCGCGCCGTCCTGCCGCCGCGCCTGCTGTCCAGGATCGAGTCGTACATGGAGCGCCTCGACATCGAGATGCTCACCCGCGCGTACGAGTTCAGCCGCATCGCCCACGCGGGGCAGAAGCGCCGCTCGGGGGAGGACTACATCGTCCACTGCGTGGAGGTCACGGAGATCCTGGCCGACCTGCACCTGGACACCGTGACGCTGGTGAGCGCCCTGATCCACGACGTGGTGGAGGACACCACGGCCACGCTGGACGACGTGCGCGACGCCTTCGGCGACGAGGTGGCCACGGTGGTGGATGGGCTCACCAAGATCTCCCGGGTGCAGTTCCGCACCAACACCGAGCAGCAGGTGGAGAACTACCGCAAGCTGCTGCTTTCCATGGCCCAGGACGCGCGCGTCATCCTGGTGAAGCTGGCGGACCGCCTCAACAACATGCGCACCCTCCAGCACCTGCGGGAGGAGAAGCGCCGCCGCATCGCCCTGGAGACCCGCGAGATCTACGCGCCGCTGGCCCACCGGCTGGGGATGGCGCACATCAAGTGGGAGCTGGAGGACCTGTGCTTCAAGTTCCTGGAGCCGGAGGCGTACAAGGAGCTGGCGCGCAAGATCGCCGACAAGCGCACCGAGCGCGAGGGACTGATCGACAGCCTGCGGCAGCCGCTGGAGGAGGACTTGCGCGGCGCCGGGATCGACTGCGAGGTGACGGGGCGCCCCAAGCACCTGTGGTCCATCTACCGCAAGATGCAGCGCCGTGAGAAGACGTACGACGAGATCTACGACCTCATGGCGATCCGCGTCATCGTGGACACCATCACCGACTGCTACCACGCGCTGGGGGTGATCCACAACCGCTGGACGCCGCTGCAGGAGCGCTTCCACGACTACATCGCCACGCCCAAGAGCAACATGTACCGCTCGCTCCACACGACCATCTTCGGTCCGGGGGGGCGATTGTACGAGATCCAGATCCGCACGCGCGAGATGCACCGCACGGCGGAGCTGGGGATCGCGGCGCACTGGAAGTACAAGGAGGGGCGCGGCGGCGACGAGGTGGACGAGACGCTGACCTGGTTCCGGCAGGTGCTGGAGTGGCAGCAGGAGACCAAGGAGCCGGACGAGTTCCTGGAGTTCCTGCGCATCGACCTGTTCCAGGACGAGATCTTCGTGTTCACGCCGCAGGGCGACGTGAAGCAGCTCCCCAAGGGCGCCACCCCCATCGACTTCGCCTTCGGGGTGCACACCCAGGTGGGGCTGCACTGCGCCGGGGCCAAGGTCAACGGCCGCATCGCCCCGCTGGCGCGCGAGCTCAAGAACGGGGACACGGTGGAGATCATCACCGACCCCAAGCAGCGCCCCTCGCGCGACTGGCTGGCGTTCGTGAAGACGGCGCGCGCCCGCAACAAGATCCGCCAGTGGATCAAGCAGGAGGAGTTCGACAGCTCGGTGCGGCTGGGGCGCGAGTTCATCGAGCGCGAGGTCAAGAAGGCGCGCAAGGACCGGGTGTCGGAGGACCGCTTCGACACGGTGGCCAAGGCGCTCGACCTGCCGGACGCGTCGCACCTGTTCGCGGCGCTGGGCCGCGGCGACGTGGGGCCGGCGGCGGTGTTCCGGGAGCTGTGGGGCGAGACCACGCCCGCCCAGCCGCCCCGGCCTCCCTCGGCGTTCGACCGGCTGGTGGACCGGGTGCGCGGCAAGCCCAAGGGGGTGCGGATCCAGGGGATGGACAACCTGATGGTGCGCTACTCCCAGTGCTGCCAGCCGGTCCCGGGCGACACGGTCACCGGCTACATCACCAACGGCCGGGGGATCTCGGTGCACCGCACCGACTGCCCCAACCTGCTCCAGCTGGCGGACCACCCGGAGCGGCGGGTGGACATCGAGTGGGAAACGGAGTCCGGCGAGCGCTTCTACGTGCGCATCGTCATGGAGGGGACGGACCGGCGCGGCCTGTTCGCGGACATCGCCAGCACCATCTCGCAGACCAACACCAACATCCGCAGCGCGGACATCCAGGCGGACGACGCGGGGATGAAGGGGCAGTTCGTGGTGGAGGTGGAGAACCTCACCCACCTGAACCGCGTTCTCGGCGCGATCCGCAAGGTCAAGGGCGTGATCTCCGTGGAGCGCCGCGAGCAGGTGGACGCCAGCGACCTGGAGGCGTGAGGCGAGCGCCGCGGCCCTCACGCGGTGATCGGAGCCCCGCCACCCTCTCCCGAAGCTGGGGGAGGGATTTTTGCCGTTGCGGTGCCGGGGCATGCGGCCGGCCCCCGCGTGAGGGATTTCGGCCCGAAGGGGCGAGACCCGCGGGCAGTTTCGCGGGGCTCGACTCCGTTGCAAACGGTAGTATCGTTTGCTACGGAGCCGAAGCCCGACCCCGGCGCAGTCGGGGGCACGCCCGCACCCGCTTTTCTCGTGAACCGTCCACTTTCTTCGGTGTATTTACGGTGTTGATGCGCCTCTCCCCAAACGCCTGAGCCGACGACGCCGAAGATGTCCTCCTACAAGCTCGTTTCCCCGTTCGAGCCCAAGGGCGACCAGCCCCGGGCCATCCAGGAGCTCACCGAGGGGCTGGTCCGCGGCGACCGCTACCAGACGCTGCTGGGGGCCACCGGCACCGGCAAGACGCTCAGCATGGCGCACGTGATCGCCAACCACGGGCGGCCGGCGCTGGTGATGAGCCACAACAAGACGCTGGCGGCGCAGCTGTACGGCGAGCTCAAGCAGTTCTTCCCGCACAACGCGGTGGAGTACTTCGTCTCGTACTACGACTACTACCAGCCCGAGGCGTACGTCCCCTCCACGGACACCTACATCGAAAAGGACTCCAGCATCAACGAGGACATCGAGCGGCTGCGCCTGCGCTCGACCTCGTCGCTGATGGAGCGCGAGGACGTCATCATCGTCACCTCGGTGTCGTGCATCTACGGCCTGGGCGACCCGCAGGCGTACCGGCAGCTGATGCTCACCCTGGAGCGCGGGCAGAAGATCGGGCGCAAGCAGATCCTGGAGGCGCTGGTCGCCATCCAGTACTCGCGCAACGACGTGGCCTTCGAGCGGGGGACCTTCCGCGTCCGCGGCGACACGGTGGAGATCTACCCGGCGTACGAGGAGCAGGGGGTGCGGGTGGAGCTGTGGGGCGACGAGATCGAGCGCATCTCCCGCTTCGACCCGCTCACCGGCGAGACCATCGCCACGCTGCCGCGCGCGGCCATCTACCCGGCCAAGCACTTCGTTTCCCAGCGGCCCACCATCGAGCGCGCGGTGCAGCGCATCCGCTCGGAGCTGGACGTGCGGCTCAAGGAGCTGCTGCGGGAAAACAAGCTGTTGGAGGCGCAGCGGCTGGAGTCGCGCACCAACTTCGACGTGGAGATGATGCTGGAGATCGGGACGTGCGCGGGGATCGAGAACTACTCGCGCCACCTGGCGGGCCGCGGGGAGGGGGAGCGCCCGGCGTGCCTGCTGGACTACTTCCCGGAGGACTACCTGGTGTTCGTGGACGAGTCGCACGTGAGCGTCCCGCAGATCGGCGGGATGTACAACGGCGACCGAGCCCGCAAGATGACGCTGGTGGAGCACGGCTTCCGCCTCCCCTCGGCGCTGGACAACCGCCCGCTCAAGTTCGACGAGTGGGAGAAGATGGTCCCCAAGGCGGTGTTCGTGTCGGCGACGCCCGGCCCGTACGAGCTGGGCAGGAGCGGCGGCGTGGTGGTGGAGCAGATCATCCGCCCCACGGGGCTGCTGGACCCGGTGGTGGAGGTGCGCCCGGTGCGCGGCCAGGTGGACGACCTGCTGGCGGAGATCCGCGAGCGCGAAAAGAAGAACGAGCGGGTGCTGGTGACCACGCTCACCAAGCGGATGTCGGAGGACCTGACGGACTTCTTCATGCAGGCGGGGGTGCGGGTGCGCTACCTCCACAGCGACATCGACTCCATCGAGCGGGTGGAGATCCTGCGCGACCTGCGGCTGGGCAAGTTCGACGTGCTGGTGGGGATCAACCTGCTCCGCGAGGGATTGGACCTGCCGGAGGTGTCGCTGGTGGCGATCCTGGACGCGGACAAGGAGGGCTTCCTGCGTTCGGAACGCTCGCTTATCCAGACCATTGGACGAGCGGCCCGCAATTCGGACGGCAAGGCCATACTTTATGCCGACAGGGTCACCGATTCGATGAAACGGGCGATCGACGAAACCCAAAGACGGCGGGCAGTTCAGGAGGCGTACAATCTTGAGAACGGGATAACGCCGACGACCATTATTAAATCGATCGACGCCACTCTCGTCACCGCCTACGAGGCCGACTATTTCA
>JBEVLE010000174.1:0-11247 GCA_040509335.1 Longimicrobiaceae bacterium
GTCTCCCTGCGCACGGGGGAAGCCTCGCCAAACAGCCGGCGAGTCTTCCCCCGTACAGCTTCATACGGGTACTGCGGGAACTGCGACGGCAACGGCAACGGCAACTACAACTGCGCCCGTCGGGCGGCTTGCCGGCGTCGCCGGGGAGGCTCAGATTGCGGTGGGCCGCACCGACGGCTTCGCGCCTTCCCGGGCGCGGCGGCGCTCCTTCCCTCCCGAGGTGCCCTTGGCCGGAACCGGTCCACGCTCCCGCTCCCGCACACGCATGGTGATCCTCGGCGCGGTCGGCCTCGTGCTCCTGGTGGGCGTCGCGACGTTCGCGCTGCTGGCGCGCGAGCGGCCCTCGCACGCGCGCGCCTGGCGGCCCGAGCAGGCGGTGCTGCCGCACGTCACCTTCCAGGACAGCCTGGTGCACGTGGGCAACGTGCGCGACTTCACCTTCCGCACCGCCGAGGACTTCACGCCGGGGTACCGCGACCGCACGTACGACCTGCGCAGGCTGGAGCGGGTCTGGTTCGTCCTGTCGCCCTTCAACCCGGACTGGCGCGGACCCGCGCACAGCTTCGTGTCCTTCAGCTTCTCGGACTCGCAGTACGTCAGCATCTCGGTGGAGGCGCGCCGCGAGATGGGCGAGGTGTACTCGCCGCTGGGGGGCGCGCTGCGGCGCTACGAGCTGATCTACGTGATCGGCGAGGAGCGCGACGTGATCGGGCTGCGGGCGGTGACCTGGAACGACCCCGTGTACCTGTACCCGGTGCGCGCCACCCCGGAGCAGGCCCGCGAGCTGTTCGTCCGCATGATGCGGCGCGCGCAGACGCTGGAGCTGCGGCCCGAGTTCTACAACACCTTTCTGAACAACTGCACCACCAACATCCTGGACCCGGTGGACGAGATCGCCCCCGGCAGGATCCCGTTCGGCTGGGAGGTGGTCCTCCCCGGCTACTCGGACGGGCTCGCCCACGAGCGCGGCCTGCTGGACACGGAGCTGCCGCTGGAGGAGGCGCGCGCGAGGTTCCGCATCAACGAGCGCGCCAAGGCGGCGGTGGGGGACCCGGCGTTCTCCGCCCGCATCCGCGCGTAGACCCGCACCCCCATCCCCATGGACACTCCCCTCCCCGGGCCGCCCGCCGTGGGCGCGCCCGCCGACGATGCCGCGGGGCCCCGGCTCTACGGCGAGCTGGCGGCGTGGTGGCCGCTGATGTCCTCCCCGGACGAGTACGTGGAGGAGGCCGCGTTCTACGGACGGGCGCTCGCCGGCGCCTGCGAGCTGCCGCCGCGCAGCTGCCTGGAGCTGGGGAGCGGCGGGGGCAACAACGCGTCGCACCTCAAGGCGCGCTTCGCCATGACGCTGGTGGAGCCCTCGCCGGGGATGCTGGAGGTGAGCCGCCGCCTGAACCCGGAGTGCGAGCACGTCCGCGGCGACATGCGCACCGCGCGGCTGGGCCGCCGCTTCGGCTGCGTGTTCGTGCACGACGCGGTGGCGTACATGACCACGGAGGCGGACGTGCGCGCGGCGATCGAGACCGCCTGGGTGCACTGCGAGCCGGGCGGCGCGGCGCTCTTCGCCCCGGACCACGTCCGCGAGAACTTCCGGCCGTCCACCGACTGCGGCGGAAACGACGGCGGCGAGGGCCGGGGGCTGCGCTACCTGGAGTGGACGTGGGACCCCGACCCGGCGGACAGCACGTACACGGTGGACTACGCGTACCTGCTGCGGGAGGCGGACGGCTCGGTGCGCGCCGTGCACGACCGGCACGTGGAAGGCCTGTTCGCCCGCGCGGACTGGCTCCGCTGGCTGGCCGAGGCGGGGTTCCGGCCGGAGGTCGTCCCCCTGGACCACTCGGAGCTGGAGCCCGGCGCGTACGAGGTGTTCGTCGCGAGAAAGCCGCGCGGGTGACGCGCTGCGGCCCGCGGCCCGCGGGCTGGACCTCGCGGGCCGGGAGCGCGGTACACCCTGCCGTCCGCCACGGTCTCCTCCTTCCCGGTGCCGCCATGCGCACGCTCCCCGTTCTCGCCCTGCTCGCCGTCGCCCTCGCCCCGTCCGCGCCGGCGGCGGCACAGGGCATCGCCGTGCCGGTCCGCTGCCACGGCGAGTGCCCGCCGCCCGCCCGCATGCCGCGGAGCCTGACGCTGGACTCGGTGCAGGTCTCCGCCACCCTGAAGAACGGCGGCGCCACCACCTACGTGCGCCACGTCTTCCGCCACGGGACGGCGGGCAGCATCGACGCCGCGTTCTTCTTTCCGCTCCCGGACGACGCCACCCTCACCACGGTTTCCGTGTTCGAGGGCGGCAAGCTGGAAACGTACAACGACTGGAACGGTCCGGAGGAGTCGCGCTGGATCCTGGACGGCATCGCGCGCGAGCGGCCGGGGTCCGGGCTGGAGGCGTACGCGGGGCAGCGGCTGGTGCACGTCCACCTGCCGTCGGTGCCGCCCGGCGGCACGCAGCACGTGCAGGTGGGCTACACGCAGCCCATCCGCGCCCGGGGCGCCGCGCTGGGCTACCGGTATCCGCTCGCGGTGGGCGCCTCCGCCGCGCCCATCCGCGTGCTGGACCTGGTCCTGGAGGTGAGCACCGGGAACGGCTTCCGCGACCTGCGCTCGCCCAGCCACGCCGTGGACGTGCAGACGGGTACGGAGCCGGGGCCCTGTCCTCCCACGGCGCGCTGCGGCACGATGAGCGTCCCGTCGCACCGCGTGAAGGTGGTGAGGCTGAAGAGCGGGGGCGACGTCCGGGCGCGGGACTTCGAGCTGGTGTACACCCCGCTGCCGGGGAGCGCGCCGCCCGGCGACCCGTGAAGTCCGCCCGGCCTTTCCCGGCCGCCCCGACGGGCGGCCGCCCCCACCTCCGCACCCGGATCCCCGTTGATCTCCACGCTGGTCTCGCGCGCGAGCGCCGTTCTCCTCCTCGCCGGCGGGCTCGCGCTGCTGTTCGCGCCGGACGTGGTGCTGCCGCGCCTGGTCCCCGGCTTCCCGGCGGGGGGCGAATGGCTGGGGCAGCTCCTCGCAGCCGCGCTGCTCGGCCTGGCGGCCCTGGACTGGCTCAGCCGCGCGTCGCTCCTCGGCGGGATCTACGGGCGCCCGGTGGTCCTCGCCAACACCGCGTTCTACTTCGTCGCGGCGATGGCGCTGCTCCGGCACGCCGTGGGGCGCGACGTGCCCGCGGCGCTCTGGGTCGTGGCCGTTCCCGTGGCGCTGCTCGCGGGGGTGTACGGCTGGCTGCTCCTCCGCGGCCCCGCCGAGCGCGACCTCCAGGCCTACCGGCGATCCAGATCGGGGAGCCGTGAGGATGTACGGGGCCTGATGCGTGAAGACGAAAGCAGGGATTAGCGTCTCCGTTCGATCATGCGGGTTGCGGGTGTGGGTGCGGGATCCACAGATTGCCGCGCGCCACAGGCACGTCCTGTATCGACCTGCAAATTGGCTGAAGAAGGTGTCTTGGTAGCCGCCACGACAAACATCTGCTGGGCACCGGTCGGATGGCTGGCTACCCGACTGCTTGCGATCCGCCGGACTGCCGGGGCTCACCGCATCGGCACCCGCACACAACGTATAGGCACCCCTTGTTCGAACAGGCTTTCAGAAACATCGACGACGTTCTCCGCAAGGAGGCCGGCTGCACGACCGAGCTGGACTACACCGAGCAGACGTCGTGGCTGCTCTTCCTCAAGTACCTGGACGCGCTTGAGCAGGATCGGGAGATGGAGGCCGGGTTTGCAGGGAAGGAGTATACCTTCATCCTTGACCCGGAGTACCGCTGGGAGAGCTGGGCCGCCCCGAAGGCGAGCGACGGCCGGATCGACCACAACCGGGCGCTGACGGGCGACGATCTGCGTGACTTCGTCAACCTCAAGCTCTTTCCGTACCTGCACGGGTTCAAGCAGAGGGCGAGCGGGCCGGACACCATCGAGTACAAGATCGGGGAGATCTTCGGGGAGATAAAGAACAAAATCACCTCGGGGTACAACCTGCGCGAGATCATCGACCATGTGGACGAGCTGCGCTTCCGCTCGCAGGCGGAGAAGCACGAGCTGTCGCACCTGTACGAGGCGAAGATCCGCAACATGGGGAACGCCGGGCGCAACGGCGGCGAGTATTACACGCCGCGCCCGCTGATCCGCGCCATGGTGGAGGTGGTGAATCCCCGGATTGGTGACCGCATCTACGACGGTGCGGCCGGTTCGGCGGGCTTCCTGTGCGAGGCGTACGATTACCTGAAGAAGTCGAAGCCGGTACTCACCACGCAGGATGCGAAGACACTCCAGGAACGCACGTTCGTAGGCAAGGAGAAGAAGTCGCTGGCCTACGTGATCGGGATCATGAACATGATCCTGCACGGCATCGATGCGCCGAACATCATTCATACCAACACGCTCACCGAGAACCTGGCGGACATCCAGGAGAAGGACCGGTTCGAGGTGGTATTGGCGAATCCTCCGTTCGGCGGGAAGGAGCGGAAGGAGGTGCAGCAGAACTTCCCCATCCGCACGGGCGAGACGGCATTCCTGTTCCTCCAGCACTTCATCAAGATGTTGCGGGCAGGCGGCCGAGCGGGTGTGGTCATCAAGAACACCTTCCTGTCCAACACCGACAACGCGTCGGTGAGCCTGCGCAGGATGCTGCTGGAGAGCTGCAACCTGCACACGGTGCTGGACTGCCCGAGCGGCACGTTCCAGGGCGCGGGCGTGAAGACCGTGGTGCTATTCTTCGAGAAGGGCGCACCCACTCGGAAGATCTGGTACTACCAGCTCGATCCAGGGCGCAACCTCGGCAAGACCAATCCGCTGAACGACGCCGATCTGGCTGAGTTCGTGGAGTTGCAGAAGACGTTTGCGGACTCGCCCAAGTCGTGGAGCGTCGACGGTGCGACCATTGACCCAGTGGCGTATGACCTTTCTGTGAAGAACCCGAACGGTGGCGAGGCGGTAGCGCATCGCAGCCCGGAAGACATCCTGAACGAGATCTCCGCCTTAGATGACGAGAGCGCAAAAGTGCTGCAAAAGATCCGGGGTCTGCTGTGAAGCCCTCGTGGAAAACGCGAAACCTCGGTGATGTTTGCCGGGTGATTGGAGGTGGAACGCCTCCCAAGAATGTGGCCGAGTTTTATTCTGGAAGCATCCCCTGGGCGACTGTCCGTGACATGCGGGAGGAGCTGATCACCGAAACGGAATTTAAGATCACCAAGGACGCGGTGAGGAGCAGTGCAACCAACATCGTTCCTGCGGGGAATGTGGTGATCGCGACTCGGGTAGGTCTAGGCAAAGTCTGTATGGTTGGACAAGACACCGCAATTAATCAAGACCTTCGCGGTATTATCCCGGTAAGCGCCGATGTGCTCATAGAGCGGTATCTGTTCTGGTGGTTAAAGAGCGTTGCACACCTCATCCAACAAGAAGGCACAGGGGCAACAGTCCAAGGAGTCAAGCTGCCGTTTGTGAAAGGATTGCGGATACCTATCCCATCTGTAACCGAACAGCAGCGCATCATCGGCATCCTCGACGAAGCATTTGGGACAATCGCCATCGCTACAGCAAACACGGAGAGTAATCTTCAGAATGCTCGGGCGCTGTTTGAGAGTAATTTGCATGCTGTTTTTACCCAGCGGGGTGATGGATGGGTACCTACAACTCTTGGGGCAGAAGTTGATCTATCGACAGGATTTCCTTTCCAGAGCGCTAAGTACACCGAGTCGCGAGAGGATATTCGTCTCCTGAGAGGTGATAACATTATACAGGGCCAGCTGCGGTGGGAGAACGTGAAGAGGTGGCCGGGACGCGAGGTAGTCGAGTATGCACATTATGAACTCCACGCTGGCGACGTGGTTCTAGCCATGGATCGACCCTTTGTAAAGGCCGGTCTGAAGCGAGCGCAAATCTCTGATGTCGACTTACCCTGTCTCCTTGTGCAACGGACAGCTAGACTTCGGGCAGGTGAGAGACTTAATGGTAGGTTCCTGATGTACCTGATCAGTTCAGAGGCTTTCATACGGCACATCGTAGGCGTTCAAACTGGTATTGGTGTTCCACATGTTAGCGGGCAACAGATAAAGGATTTTGGGTTTAGGCGGCCAACTCTAGGTGAGCAGAGCCAGATTGCGGACAAACTCGACAACCTTGCAAGTGAGTCTCAGCGTCTCGAATCCATCTACTTGCGCAAACTCGCCGCACTGGACGAGCTGAAGAAGTCGCTACTGCACCGCGCGTTTGCTGGTGAACTGACTGCGTCGGAGACTAACGTCATTCCAATCTCTGCTGCGATTGGAAAGCGGACGCGGAAAGCTGAGCCAGGACTTACGACAACGGATCGGCACGCAGGCATCCTTGCGCTCGCGTACCGCGCACATGAGCGTGCCGGGACGCTACCGTACTTCGGGCACGTCAAGGCTGAGAAGATCGCGCACATGGTGGAGGCGCATCTTGGCTTCGATCTTGGGCGCACGCCGGTGAAGGACGCAGCGGGCCCCAACGACTATCCGCACCTTATGAAGGTGGAGCATCGCGCGCGCAATGCACAGTTCTTTGACTTTCAGCGCGACGGTCTGCGTTACAACGTCGTTCCTCTCCGTGGACTCGACAGGCTCATCGAGCGAACCCGGGACGAGCTGGGCGAGCGGTACGAAGACGTCGTGCGGCTAATCGGCAGGATGGCGAAATGGGACTCGGAGCAGGCCGAGATCGTCGCTACCGTGTACGCCGCGTGGAACAACATGCTGTTGGATGGGTTGCCTGTTACAGACGAGGACATCGTGCGAGCTGCCCGAGAGGACTGGCACCCAGACAAGCTGAAGATCGAGCGGGATCGTTTCTTCAAGGCGATTGATTGGATGCGTAAGAAGGAACTGTCGCCCGTCGGCACAGGCTCAAGGGTTGTAGCCAGAGCTGCGAAGGTGGAGCCGTCCAAGAAGCGCAAGTGATCGGAACCGTCCGCCTGCCGGATGCGGGCGGATATTTTGGCTGCTCGGAAATTGCGCTCCGAGCCAGGAGAGTGCTTAATTGCAAACCTAGCTGGGCCCGTTCTGCACGCGCATCTTTGGCCGCCGCGGGCACCTGACAACTTAAACGCAAATTCGCGGTGGGCAGATGAACGAGATCATCTTCGAGGTTACGGACGCGCCGGAAGGCGGCTACACCGCCCGTGCGCTCGGTGCCTCCATCTTCACGGAAGCGGATTCCCTCCCCGAGCTGCGCGAGATGGTCCGGGACGCGGTGCGCTGCCACTTCGAGGAAGGCGAGGGGCCGGCGGTCATCCGGCTCCACTACGTCCGCGAGGAAGTGATCGCCGCGTGAGTCCCCGTCTGCCGAGGGACCTGAACGGTGCCGAGCTTGCCCGCGCGCTCGGGGTGCTCGGCTATACCGTCACTCGGCAGACTGGAAGCCACATGCGCCTCACCACGAATCAGGGCGGCGAGCACCACGTCACCGTTCCAGCCCACACGCCGCTCCGGGTCGGCACGCTGGCCTCCATCCTGGCCGACGTCGCACAGCACTTCGGCATGGAGCGCGACGAACTGCTCGAAAAGCTCTTCTAACGGGCATCCGAAGGGCTTCCCGCCTCCGCAGCCATCCATGAACGAAGCCGAGACCAGGGCCGAGCACATCGACCCCGCGCTCAGGGCGGCTGGTTGGGGCGTGGTCGACGGCAGCCGCGTCCTGCGCGAGCACCAGATCACGGCGGGCCGCCTGGAAGGCTACGGCCGGCGTGGCCGTGCGCTTACCGCCGACTACGTGCTGGTGCATCGCAACCACAAGCTGGCGGTGATCGAGGCCAAGGCGTGGGACAAGCCGCTGACCGGGGGCGTCGCGCAGGCAAAGGACTACGCGGAGAAGCTGGCCGTGCGCTTCGCCTATGCCAGCAACGGGCAGGGCGTGTACGGCATCGACATGCAGACCGGCGTGGAGGGCGAGGTCCCTGGCTTCCCCACGCCGGACGAGCTGTGGGACCGGACCTTCGTGGGAGTGAACGCCTGGCGCGACCGCTTCGCCGCCGTGCCGTTCGAGGACCGGGGCGGCTATTTCGGTGCGCGCTACTACCAGGACATCGCCGTCGAGCGCGTGCTGGAGGCCGTCGCCGCCGGGCGAGAGCGGATCCTACTGACCCTGGCGACGGGAACGGGCAAGACCTTCATCGCCTTCCGGATCGCGTGGAAGCTGTTCCACAGCCGCTGGAACCTGGGGCGCGAGCCCACCCGCCGCCCGCGCATCCTCTTCGTCGCCGACCGCAACATCCTGGCGGACCAGGCTTACAATGCCTTCTCCGCCTTTCCCGAGGATGCTCTGGCCCGCATCAAGCCGGAGGACATCCGCAAGAAGGGGAAGGTACCCAAGAACGGCAGCCTGTTCTTCACCATTTTTCAGACCTTCCTGAGCGGCCCGCCCAGGAACGGCCAGCCGTCGCCGTACTTTGGCGAGTACCCGCCGGACTTCTTCGACTTCATCGTCATCGACGAGTGCCACCGCGGTGGTGCGAACGACGAGAGCACGTGGCGCGACATCCTGGAGCACTTCGCCCCCGCCGTGCAGCTCGGCCTCACCGCCACGCCCAAGCGCAGGGACAACGTCGACACCTACGCGTACTTCGGCGAGCCGGTGTACGTATACTCGCTGCGGCAAGGGATCAACGACGGCTTCCTGACGCCGTTCAAGGTCAAGCAGATCTCCACCACCCTGGACGAGTACGTGTACACGCCCGACGACGACCTGGTGGAGGGCGAGATCGAAAGCGGCCGGCGCTACACCGAGCGCGAGTTCAACCGTGTGATCGAGATCCGCGAGCGGGAAGCGCACCGGGTGAGAATCTTCATGGACCAGATCGACCAGCGCGAGAAGACGCTGGTCTTCTGCTCCACCCAGGACCACGCGCTCGCCGTGCGCGACCTCATCAACCAGGTGAAGGCGAGCCGCGACCCCAACTACTGCCACCGCGTCACGGCCGACGACGGCGCCCTCGGCGAGCAGCACCTGCGCGACTTCCAGGACAACGAGAAGACGATCCCGACCGTCCTCACCACCTCGCAGAAGCTCTCCACGGGCGTGGACGCGCGGAACATCCGCAACATCGTCCTGATGCGCCCGGTGAACTCCATGATCGAGTTCAAGCAGATCATCGGGCGCGGCACCCGGCTCTACGAGGGCAAAGACTACTTCACGATCTACGACTTCGTGAAGGCGCACCAGCACTTCAGCGACCCGGAGTGGGATGGCGAGCCCGAGGGAGAGGTGCCCATCGACGGGTACCCGGATCGCGTTCCCCGACCGAAAACGGTGCGCGAGGAGCGTGAGGCGTACACGCCACGGAAGCGCGTGCGGGTGAAGCTCGCCGACGGGAAGGAGCGCACCATCCAGCACATGATGGTCACCTCCTTCTGGCATCCCGACGGCACGCCCATGTCCGCCCAGCAGTTCATGGAGATGCTCTTCGGCAGACTCCCCGATTTCTTCAGAGACGAAGCGGAGCTGCGCGGCCTGTGGAGCGCGCCGGATACGCGTGCGAGGCTGCTGTCCGGACTGGCAGAAAAGGGATTCGGCTGGGAGCAGATGGCCGAGATGCAGCGCATCATCGACGCGGAGAGGAGCGACCTGTTCGACGTGCTCGCGTACGTCGCATTCGCACTCCCCACGCTGAGCCGCGAGGAGCGGGCCGACAAGGCAAGGACGGACATCAGTAACCACTTCAACAACCGGCAGCAGGCGTTCCTGGACTTCGTGCTTGCCCACTACGTAAGCGAGGGCGTGCGGGAGCTCGAGCAGGAGAAGCTGACTCCGCTGCTCCGCCTCAAGTACCACGACTCCATCGCCGACGCCGTGGCGGACCTCGGCCGGCCGGAAGAGATCGGGAGGGTGTTCTCCGGCTTTCAGAAATACCTGTACCAGCCCCGGGCGGCGGCCTGACGACCGTTGCGTCGCGCCGCACCCGTAGCGTCGCGCGCGGCCGCGGATCGACGATCGTTGCGCGGCGGTGCGGTGACCCCCATCCTGCACCGTACAGCGCTCGTCGAACCCGCCTCCACAGGACAACACCCATGCACGCCTCGTCCATTCTCCGGCTCCGCGGCCTCGCCGCCGCCGGCCTCCCCCTGCTCCTCGCCCTGCAGCCCGCCGCCGTATCCGCGCAGGGATCGCCCGCCTCCGGGGCGTACGTCGTCCGGCTGGGGAGCGACACCATCGCGGTGGAGGAGTTCACCCGCACGGCGAGCGCCATCCGGGGCCGCCAGGTGGTCCGCGTCCCGCGCACGCAGCTTCGCGAGTACAGCGGCACCCTGCGCCCCGACGGCACCCTGTCGCGCTTTGAGGTCTCCTTCCGGGCCCCCGGCGACGCGCAGCCGGCGATGCGCGGCGAGGTGGAGTTCGGCGCGGACAGCGCCACGGTGCGGGTGACGCGCGGCGACAGCACGCAAAGCTTCCGCGTGGCGGCGGCGGCGGGCGCCATCCCGCTGGTGGCCTACTCGGTGGGGTTGTACGAGGTGCCGCTGGCGCGGGCGGTGGGGGCGCGGCTGGACAGCCTGCGGGTGGCGCTGGTCCCGGTGGGGAACAGCGCCGCGGTGCCGTCGCTGGTGCGGCGGACGGGGAGCGGCCGGTACACCGTCACCAACATCGCCGGGATGAACCAGGTGCGGGTGGACGCGCAGGGGCGGCTGCTGGCGTGGGACGGGACCGCCAGCACGCTCAAGGTCGTCACGGAGCGCGCGGCGCGGGTGCCGCTGGACTCGCTGGCGGCGGCGTTCGCCGCGCGCGACCAGGCGGGGCGCGGCTTCGGGCAGGCGTCGCCGCGCGACTCGGTCCTGGCGCGCGTGGGCGACGCCACCGTGTCCGTGAACTACGGGCGCCCCTCGCTGCGCGGCCGGCCCACGTCGCAGCTCCTTCCCCCCGGCCAGGTGTGGCGCACCGGCGCCAACCAGGCCACCCACTTCCGCACCGACCGCGACCTGCTGATCGGCGGGTCGCGCGTGCCCGCCGGCACCTACACCCTGTGGACCGTCCCCGGCCCCACGGAGTGGACGCTGATCCTCAACCGGCAGACCGGGCAGTGGGGGACCGTGTACGACGCGGCGCAGGACCTGGTGCGCATCCCCATGAGGGTGGAGCGCGCGGCGCAGCCCGCGGAAACCTTCGCCATCGCCGTGGAGCCGCAGGGCACGGGCGCCGTGCTGGCGCTGACCTGGGCGGACATCCGCGCCACCGTGCCCGTGGTGGTGGCCGGAAGCTGACCCCCGGGCCAGCCTGGCGGAGCTGGAAAACGGCGAGGGCGCCC
>JBEVLE010000175.1:0-2921 GCA_040509335.1 Longimicrobiaceae bacterium
CGAGATCTTCATCAGCTTCGGCGGCGAGGACCGCGCCCACGCCCACCGCGTCTACGAGTACCTCTCCGTCACCCGCCGCAAGCGCACGTTCTTCAGCGAGGAATCCCTCCATCACCCCAACTTCCTCCGCCGCATCGACGAGGCCCTCGACCAGGCCGCCGTCCTCGTCGCCGTCGCCACCCGCCCCGACCGCCTCCGCCGACAATGGGTCCAGTGGGAGCTCGACCGCTTCCAGTGCGACATCCTCTCAGGCCACAAACCCGACGGCCGCATGCTCGCCTTCGTCGCCAACATCGACCCAAGAGACCTCCCCGGCACCCTCCCCCGCGGGCGGGAGAGGGGGGAACTACGACTGGGCGAGGCCGGCGCGGTGGAGCGCCTGGTCCAGGTCGGCGACCAGGTCGTCCGGATCCTCCAGGCCCACGTTGAGGCGCACCAGGCGGTCGCCGTAGGGGGTGCCGTGGGTGCGCTCCAGGTGGAACCAGGGGAGCGCCAGGCTGTGCACCCCGCCCCAGCTGAACCCCACCCGGAACAATTCCAGGGCGTCCACGAAGGCGGCGATGGACTCGCGGGCGGTCCCCTCGGCGAAGACGATGGAGAACACGCTGGTGGAGCCGGTGAAGTCGCGGCGCCAGGTCTCGTGCCCGGGGCAGGAGGGGAGCGCCGGGTGAAGCACCGTGGCGACCGCGCTCCGGGTCGCGAGCCAGCGGGCCACGTGCAGCGCGCCGCGCTCCAGCGCCGCCAGGCGGACGCCCAGCGTCTGCATCCCCCGCAGCGCCAGGTAGCAGTCGTCGGGGGACACCGCCATCCCCAGGCGGTCGTGCACCACGCCCAGGCGCTCGTACGCCTCCGCCGTGCGGACGGTCACCGAGCCCAGGAGCAGGTCGCTGTGCCCGCCCACGTACTTGGTGAGCGCCTGCAGCGCCACGTCCACGCCGTGGGCGAAGGCGTCGAAGTACACGCCGGCCGAGTAGGTGTTGTCCAGCGCGACCACGGCGCCGCGGCGGTGCGCCGCTTCCGCGATCGCGGGGACGTCCTGCACCTCCAGCGTCACCGAGCCCGGGCTCTCGCACCACACCAGCCGCGTGTCGGGGCGCATCAGCGCCTCGATCCCCGCGCCGGCGAGCGGGGGGTAGTACTCGGCGTCCACGCCGAAGCGGCGCAGCACGTCCTCGGCGAGCCGGCGGGTGGGGCCGTACGCGCTGTCGGGGATCAGCACGTGGTCCCCCGCGGAGGTGAAGGCCAGGGCGACCAGGGAGATGGCGGCCTGGCCGCCCGGGGTGACGAAGGTGTGCGCGCCCCCCACCAGCTCGGCGATCCGCGCGCCCAGCTCCCGCGTGGTGGGGGTGCCGTACAGCCCGTACGTGTACCCGGCTTCGTGCCGCCAGTCGTCCGAAACCTCGGCCGCGCGCGGGAACACGGTGGTGGACCCGCGATACACCGGCGGGACCAGCGACCGGAATCCCTCCTGCGGCCGCGCGTCCGAGTGGATCAGCTTCGTCGTCCACTTCTTCATCGGCGCTCCGTCCTCCCCCGGGGCGGTCACCCTCGGCCCAGCCCCATCATCTTGTGCACCTTGGCGTAGGTGGACGCCACGGCCACCAGCGGCGACGACACCCCCCGCCCCGCCACCCGGCCCGCCCGCAGCGCCCCCAGCAGCCCCTCGCGCGTGGGCTCGAAGGGGGGCACCTCCATCCAGGCGCGCCCCATCTCCCCCAGCGAGTGCGAGTCCGAGCCGGCGCCCAGGAGCTTGCCGCGGTCCAGCGCCCAGCGCTCCCCGCGCAGGTTCACCCCGCGCTTCCAGGTGCGCGCGTTGTGCGCCTCCACCACGTCCACCAGGTCGGCCAGCTCGTCCAGCAGCCCCCCGCCCCCCGCGCGCCGCGTGTCGAAGGGGTGGGGGACGTACACCACCCCGCCCTGCGCGCGGATCCGCTCGCACGTTTCGCGCGCCGGGGTGCCCTTCGGGATGCGCTCGGTGAGCAGGATGCCGATGATGTCCGCGCCCTCGCGCGTCTTCACCTCCTCGCCCACCAGGATCCGCTCCGGGTCCATGCGGTGCAGCTCCTGCGCGGCGTGCACCTCGTTGTGGTCGGTGACCACCAGCCGGTCGATCCCCCGCTCGCGCGCGGTGGCGAGCACGCGCTCCGGCGGGCACAGGCAGTCGTGCGAGGCCCGCGTGTGCGAGTGCATGTCCAGGCGCAGCAGCCGCTCAGCCAACCGCCGCCTCCGCGCGCCGCCCCAGCTCCGCCCACACCTCGGCGGCGCGGGCCTCCAGCTCCGCCGGGGTGCCCCCGTTCTCGATCACCACGTCCGCGCGGGCACGCTTCAGCTCCGCCGGCATCTGCGCGTCGATCATCCGCACCGCCTCCTCGGGGTCCAGCCCGCGGTCCTCCACCAGCCGCCGCAGCCGCTCCTCCTCCGGGGCGTCCACCAGCACCACCACGTCGAACTCGTCCGCCATCCCCACCTCGAAGAGCAGGGGGACGTCGGCCACCACCCGCCGCTCGCCGCGCTCCCCCGCCACCCGGTACTCCTCGCCGCGCAGCGCGTACACCGCCGGGTGCACGATCTCCTCCAGGCGGGCGCGCGCCTCCGGGTCCGCGAAGACGATGCGGCGCAGCGCCGCGCGGTCCAGCGCGCCGTCCGCGTCCAGCACCGCGGGGCCCCAGGCCTCCACGATGCGGGCGAGCCCCGGCGTCCCCGGCTCCACCGCCCGCCGGGCCAGCTCGTCCGCGTCCACCACCGTCGCGCCCAGCGAGCGCCACACCCGCGCGACGCTGGATTTTCCCGCGGCGATGTTGCCGGTGAGTCCGATCCTGAGCATGGGCCTCCAGGGCGAGGGTGAGCGGCCGGTCGGGGCGAAAGCTACGCCCCCGCGCCGGGCCGGGCAACGCGCGGCCCCCAAAGCACGAAGGGGCCCC
>JBEVLE010000176.1:0-24077 GCA_040509335.1 Longimicrobiaceae bacterium
GCCGGCTTCGACGCGCCCACCCCGCTCCCGGCGCCGCGGGCGCCGCGGAGCCCGGAGGAGGGATTCGGCGCCGCCGCGCGGCTGCTGCCGCCCGAGCGGACGGCCGCGCTCGCGGAGCAGGCGCGGCGCCGGGGCGTGACGCTGAGCGCCGTGGTGCAGGGCGCGTGGGCGCTGCTGCTGTCGCGGCACGCCGGCGAGGACGACGTGGTCTTCGGGGCGACGGTGTCGGGGCGGCCCGTGGAGCTGGCGGGGATCGAGGAAACGGTGGGGCTGTTCATCAACACGCTCCCGGTGCGCGCCCGCCCCGTGGCCGCGGCGCCGACGTGGGAGTGGCTGGCCGCGCTGCAGAGGGAGCAGCTGGAGGCGCGCGACTACGACTACGCGCCGCTGGTGGACGTGCAGCGGTGGAGCGACGTCCCCCCGGGGGAAGCGCTGTTCGGGAGCCTGGTGGTGTTCGAGAACCTGCCCATGGACCAGGCGCTCGGCGCGCAGGCGGGCGACGTGGAGGGCGTGCGGGTGCGGAGCAGCTTCATCCTGGAGCAGACCAACTACCCGCTGACGCTGGTGGCGGACGCCGTGTCGCGGCTCAAGGTGGAGCTCCACTACGACCTCGGCCGGGTGGAGGCGGAGGACGCGGAGCGGCTGGTGGAGCAGATGGAAACGCTGCTGGAGGCCATGGCGGCCGATCCCGCGGGCCGCCTCGCCGACCTGCCGCTCCTGCGCGCTGGCGAGCGCGCGCAGGTGCTGGAGGAGTGGAACGCCACCGCGGCCGCGTACCCCCCGGCCTGCGTGCACGAGCTGGTCGCGGCGCAGGCGGCGCGGACACCCTCCGCCCCCGCCGTCGTGTTCCGGGGGGAGCGGGTGAGCTACGGCGAGCTGGAGGCGCGCGCCAGCCGCCTCGCCAATCACCTCCGGCGCCTGGGCGTGGGGCCCGAGGGCCGCGTGGGCGTGTGCCTGGAGCGCACCCCGGAGCTGGTGGTCGCGCTGCTGGGTGTGCTCAAGGCCGGCGGCGCCTACGTGCCCCTGGACCCGGCGTACCCGCGCGAGCGCCTGGGCTGGATGCTGGAGGATGCCGGCGTTTCCCTCGTCCTCACCTCCGGCGCCCTGGCGGGCGCGCTCCCCGACGGCGCCCGCGCGCTCGCGCTGGACGCCGCGCGCGCCGCCATCGCGGCCGAATCCGACGCGGCGCCGGCCACGGGCGTGCTCCCCGGGAACCTGTCGCACGTCGTCTTCACCTCCGGCTCCACCGGCCGGCCCAAGGGGGTGATGATCCGCCACTCGTCGGTCGTCGTCCTGCTGCACTGGCTGCGCGAGAACGTGCCGGACGAGGAGCGGTCGGCGACCCTGTTCTCGACGTCCGTCAACTTCGACGTGTCGGTGGCGGAGCTCTTCGGCACGCTTGCGTGGGGCGGCAGGCTGGTGCTGGTGGAGAACGCGCTGGATCTCCCCTCCGTCGCCGGCGAGGGGGTCCGGCTGGCGGTCATGGTTCCCACCGCCGCCGCCGAGCTGCTGCGGACGGGCGCCGTCCCGCCGAGCGTGGCCGCCTTCAACCTCGCGGGCGAGGCGCTCCCCGCGGAGCTGGCGCGGGGGCTGTACGCGCTGGGCACGGTGGCGGCGGTCCGCAACCTCTACGGTCCGACGGAGGACACGGTCTACTCCACCGGCGCGGTGGTTTCGCGGGACGCGGAGCGGGTGACGATCGGCCGGCCGCTCGCGAACACGCGGGCGTACGTGCTGGACGCGAGCCTCCAGCCGGCGCCGGTGGGGATGCCCGGGGAGCTGTACCTGGCGGGCGACGGGCTGGCGCGCGGGTACGCGGGCCGGCCGGAGCTGACGGCGGAGCGGTTCGTCCCGGACCCGTTCGGGGGATCGGGGGCGCGGATGTACCGCACCGGGGACCGGGCGGCCTGGCTGCCGTCGGGCGAGCTGGAGTACCTGGGGCGGGTGGACGGCCAGGTCAAGCTGCGCGGCATCCGCATCGAGACCGGCGAGATCGAGGCCGCGCTGCGCGCCCACCCGGGCGTGGCCGACGCGGCCGTGGCGCTGCGCGAGGACCGCCCGGGACAGCGGCTCCTGGTGGGCTACCACCTCCCCGCCGCCGGGGAGCCCGTGGACGCGGCGGAGCTGCGCGCCTGGCTCCGGTCGCGTCTCCCTGAAGCCATGGTGCCGGGCGCCCTGGTTGCGCTGGAGGCGCTTCCCCTGACCCCCAGCGGCAAGCTGGACCGGCGGGCGCTCCCCGCGCCCGGCGAGCCGGACGCCGCGGAGCACACGCCGCCGCGGACGCCGGTGGAGGCCGTGCTCGCCCGGGTGTTCGCGGAGGTGCTGGGCCGCGAAGGGGTGGGGATCCACGACAGCTTCTTCGTGCTGGGAGGGCACTCGCTGCTCGCGACGCGCGTGGTCTCGGCGGTGCGCGGCGAGCTGGGCGCGGAGCTGCCCCTGCGGGCGCTCTTCGAGGCGCCCACCGTGGCGGGGCTGGCGGGGCGGGTGGAAGCGGCGCTGGCGTCGGCGCGCTCCGTTTCCGGGCGGATCCCCCGCCGTGCGGGGAACGGGCCCGCGCCGCTGTCGTTCGCGCAGCAGCGGCTCTGGTTCCTCCACCAGCTCGATCCCGCGAGCCCCGCGTACAACATGCCGTTCGCGCTGGGGCTGCGCGGCGCGCCGGACGTGGCGGCGCTGCGCCGCACCCTGGCGGAGCTGGTGCGCCGCCACGAGGCGCTCCGCACCGTCGTCGCGGCGGAGGGCGGGGAAGCCGTGCAGGTGGTCCTCCCGGCGGGGCCGGCGCGGCTCCCCGTGCTGGACCTGTCGGCGCTCCCGGAGGAGCCCCGGCGCGCCGAGGCGCTGCGCCGCGTGGCCGCGGAGGGCGCGCGCCCCTTCGACCTGGAGCGCGGGCCGCTGCTGCGCATGCTGCTGGCGCGCCTGGCGGACGACGAGTGGGCGCTGTGCTTCACCCTGCACCACGTCGTCGGCGACGCGTGGAGCATCGGCGTGCTGGTGCGGGAGGTTTCCGCCCTGTACGCGGCCTTTTCCCGCGGCGCGCCGTCGCCGCTCCCCGATCTGCCGGTGCAGTACGCGGACTTCGCCGCGTGGCAGCGGGAGTGGCTCACGGGCGACGTGCTGGAGGCGCAGCTCCGCTTCTGGCGCGAGGCGCTGGACGGAGCCCCGCCGCTGCTGGAGCTGCCGACGGACCGCCCGCGCAGCGGCGTCCCGGGCGCGGCCACCGCGGCGGCCGGAATCCGCTTCGACCTCGACGGGGACACGACGCGGGGGCTGCGCGAGCTGGGGCAGCGCGGGAGCGCCACGCTGTTCATGGCGCTGCTGGCCGGGTGGCAGATGCTGCTGGGGCGCTACGCCGGAACGGAGGACGTGGTGGTGGGCACCCCCATCGCCAACCGCACCCGCGCGGAGGTGGAGGGGCTGATCGGCTTCTTCGTCAACACCCTCGTGCTGCGCGCGGACCTGGGCGGCGACCCGTCGTTCCGCGCGCTCCTCGCCCGCGTCCGCGAAACGACGCTGGGCGCCTTCGCCCATCAGGACCTCCCGTTCGAGGCCCTGGTCGACGAGCTGGCCCCCGGGCGCAGCCTGGCGCACAACCCGCTCTTCCAGGTGATGTTCGCCCTCCAGAACGCGGAGCGGGGCACTCTCGCCCTGGGCGACCTGGAGATGGAGCCGCTGGGCGGGGCCGATGCCGCGGCCAAGTTCGACCTGGACGTGGCGCTCTTCGAGGAAGGGGAGCGCATCGAGGGGCGGATCGACTACCGCGCCGACCTGTTCGACGCCTCCACCATCGAGCGCATGGCGGAGCACTTCCGCCTGCTGCTGGAAGCCGCCGTCGCCGACCCGGACCGGCGCATCTCCGGGCTGCGCCTGCTGAGCGCGGCGGAGGAGCGCCGGCTGCTGGAGGAATGGAACGCACCTCGGACGTACCCGGACGAGAAGCTGGTGCCGCGGCTCCTCGCGGAGCAGGCGGCGCGCACCCCGGACGCGCCCGCGGTCTCGGGCGCGGGCGAGTCGATGACGTACGCCGAGCTGGACGCGCGCTCCACCCGTCTCGCGGACGCGCTGCGGGCGCTGGGCGTGGGGCCGGAGACGCCGGTGGGCGTGTGCCTGCCGCGGACGCCCGGGCTGCTGGTGGCCGTGCTGGGCGTGTGGAAGGCCGGCGGCGCCTACGTCCCGCTCGACCCCGACCACCCGGGGGACCGCATCGCCTACATGCTCGGCGACGCCGCCGTCCCGGTGCTCGTCGCCCGCGCGGAGGAGGCCACCGCGCTCCCGCGCCACGCCGCCACCGTCGTCGGCCTGAGCGGCGAGCTCCTGGCCCCCGACGACTCGCCCGGTGCCGAGGGTCGGGAAGCCCTCCCCCAGAATTGGGGGAGGGTGGCGAGCCTGAGCGAGCCGGGTGGGGGCCCCCCCGCGGACGCGGACAACCTGGCCTACGTCATCTACACTTCGGGCTCCACGGGCCGTCCCAAGGGCGTGCGCGTCTCCCACCGCGCCCTGCTGCACACGCTGCTCGCGGCGCAGGAGGCCTTCGGCTTCGGGCCGGGGGACGTGGTGCCCTCCCTTGCCAGCTTCGCCTTCGACATCTGGCTCTTCGAGTCGGTGCTGCCGCTGCTGGGCGGGGGCGCCGTGCGCGTGGTCTCGCGCGAGGAAGTCCTGGAGACCGCACGCCTGGTGGAGGGGCTGGCCGGGTGCACGGCGCTGCACGCCGTCCCCGCACTGATGCGCCAGGTGGTGGAGCAGGTCGCCTCGACGCGCGGCGCCCTCCCCGGGCTGCGGCGGGCGTTCGTGGGGGGAGACGCGGTGCCGCCGGAGCTGCTCGACGCCATGCGGGAGGTGTTCCCCGCGGCGGCGGTGCACGTGCTGTACGGCCCCACGGAGGGCGCGGTCGTGTGCGCCACGCACGCGGCGCGGGCGTCCGCGGCGCGCCGGCAGTGGGTGGGCCGGCCGCTGGGCAACGCCGCGCTGCACGTGCTGGACGGCGCGGGCGGGCTGGCGCCGGTGGGGGTGCCGGGGGAGCTGTGCATCGGCGGGGCGAGCGTTGCGCGCGACTACCTGGGCGGAGCGGCGCCGACGGCGGAGCGGTTCGTCCCGGACCCGTTCTCCGGCGAGCCGGGCGGGCGGCTGTACCGGACGGGGGACCGGGCGCGCTGGACGGCGGAGGGCGAGCTGGAGTTCCTGGGGCGGATGGACACGCAGGTGAAGCTGCGGGGGTTCCGGATCGAGCCGGGGGAGATCGAGAGCGTGCTGGCGGAGCAGGCCGGTGTGCGCGAGGCGGCCGTGCAGCTGCGCGAGGACGTGCCCGGGCAGAAGCGCCTGGTGGGCTACGTGGTGGCGGAAGAGGGCGCGGAGATCGCGGCGGCGGAGCTGCGGGGCGCGCTGCAGGAGCGGCTGCCGGAGTACATGGTGCCGGCGGCGATCGTGGTGCTGGAACGGCTGCCGCTGAACGCGAACGGCAAGGTGGACCGGCGGGCGCTGCCGGCGCCGGAGTGGAGCGGCGGCGCCGATGCGTACGTTGCCCCGCGCACGCCGGCCGAGGAGGTGCTGGCCGCCGTGTGGGCGGAGGTGCTGCGGGTGGAGCGCGTGGGCGTCCACGACGACTTCTTCGAGCGCGGCGGCGACTCCATCCTGAGCATCCAGGTGGTGGCGCGGGCGCGGCAGCGGGGGCTCAAGCTGACGCCCCGGCAGCTCTTCGAGCGCCCCACCGCCGCGCGCCTCGCCGAGGTCGCGGAGTGGGTCGATGCCGGGATCGCCGGCGAGGACCAGGGCCCGGTCTCGGGCGAGGCCCCGCTGACGCCCGTCCAGAGGCAGTTCTTTGCCCAGGCGGGCCCGGCGCCGCACCACTTCAATCAGGCGCTGCTGCTCACCCCGCGCGCGCCGCTGGACCCCGTGCTTCTCGACCGCGCGGTGGCCGCGCTGGAGGCGCACCACGACGCGCTCCGCCTGCGCTTCCGCCGGGACATCGACGGCACGTGGACCCAGACGCACGCCGGCATCGGGGAGCGCTCCCCCGTGGAGGTCCTGCGCGTGGCCGATGGGGCCGCGCTGGAGGCCGCCGCCGACCGCGTGCAGCGCACCCTGGACCTGGCCCGCGGCCCGCTGCTGCGCGCCGTGCTCTTCGACCTCGGGGATGGCGGGCAGCGGCTGCTCCTGGTCGCTCACCACCTGGCCGCCGACGGCGTTTCCTGGCGCATCCTGCTGGAGGACCTGGCAACCGCCTGCACGCAGCTCGCGCGGGGCGAGGCGGTGCGCCTGCCGGCGAAGACCACCGCCTGGAAGCGCTGGGCCGGGCACCTCGCCGAACGGGCCCGCTCCGGGGCCCCGGCCGACGAGGCGGATTACTGGCTGGCGCAGGCGCGGCTGGACGTCGCGCCGCTGCCGCTCGACGACCCCGCGGGGGAGGACGCCGCCGCCCGGGAGGATCGCGTGTCCGTGCGCCTGGACGAGGTGGAAACGGAGGCGCTGGTGCGCGAGGTGCCGCGCGCGTACCGGACGCGCATCGACGACGTGCTGCTCACCGCCCTGGCGCGCACGCTCGCCCGCTGGACGGGGAGCCCGCGCGCGCGGGTGGACCTGGAGGGGCACGGGCGCGAGGAGGAGCTCGTCGCGGGCGCGGACCTGTCGCGCACGGTGGGCTGGTTCACGGTCGTGTACCCGGTCGTGCTGGAGCTGCCCGAGAGCGGCGGGCCCGGTGAAGCGCTCCGGGCGGTCAAGGAGCAGCTGAGGCGCGTCCCGGGGAAGGGAGTGGGGCACGGGCTGCTGCGCTGGCCGGGCGGGACGGAGGCCGGGGCGGAGCTGGCCGCGGCGCCGGCGGCGGAGGTCGCCTTCAACTACCTGGGGCAGGTCGATTCGGCGGTGTCCGCGGACACCTTCTTCGGCTTCGCTCCCGAATCGGCCGGGGCGTCGCGCGACGAGCGCACCCCGCGCGGACACCGGCTCGAGATCGTCGGCGCCGTTGCCGGCGGGCGGCTGGAGATGTCGATCGGCTTCAGCGCCGCCGTGCACGGCCGGGCGACGATGGAGCGCCTAGCCGCCGGGTACGCCGCGGAGCTGCGGGCGCTGATCGCGCACTGCACCTCCCCGGAGGCGGGCGGCTGGACGCCGAGCGACTTCCCGCTGGCCGGGCTCGCGCAGGCGAAGCTCGACGCGCTGCTCGGGCGGGACCGCGGCGTGGAGGACGTGTACCCGCTGACGCCCATGCAGGAGGGGATGCTCTTCCAGACCCTCCTCGCCCCGGAGTCCGGCGCCTACGTGGGTCAGTTCCGCTACGTGCTGGAGGGGGAGCTGGACGTGGATGCGCTGCGGCGGGCGTGGGAGGGCGGGATCGCCCGGCACGCGGTGCTGCGGACCGGCTTCGTCTGGGAAGGATCGGAGCGGCCGCTGCAGGTCGTCGGGCGCGAGGTGGAGCTGGAGATCCGGCGCCACGACTGGCGGGAGCTGGGCGATGCCGAGCGGGCGGCGCGCCTGGAGCGGTACCTGGACGAGGACCGGCGCCGGGGCTTCGACCTGGCGAGGGCGCCGCTGATGCGGCTGGCGCTGTTCCGGACGGCGGACCGCGAGCACGAGCTGGTCTGGACGCACCACCACCTGGTCCTGGACGGGTGGAGCCTCGGCGTCCTCTTCCAAGACGTGCTGGGGCTCTACGCCGCGCAGGCGCGGGGCGGCGAGGCGCGGCCGTACCGGGAGTACGTGGCCTGGCTGGAGCGGCAGGACCTCGCCCGGGCGGAGAGCTTCTGGAGGGAGGCGCTGGCGGGATTCGCCGCGCCCACGCCGCTCCCCGTCCGCCCGGCGGCCGCGAACGGGGCGGAGCGGGGCTCCGGGGCGGCGTGGGTGGAGATGGGGGAGCAGCCGACGCGGGCGCTGCAGGAGCAGGCGCGCCGCTGGGGCGTGACGCCGGGCACCGTGGTGCAGGGCGCCTGGGCGCTGCTGCTCGGGCGCTGGTCCGGCGAGGACGACATCGTCTTCGGCGCCACCGTGTCCGGGCGGCCGCCGGAGCTCGCCGGGGTGGAGGAGATGGTCGGGCTGTTCATCAACACCCTTCCCGTGCGCGTGCGCCTGGACGGCGCGGCTACCGTTGGCGAGTGGCTGGGCGCGCTGCAGGCGGAGCAGGCGCGGGCGCGGGAGTTCGATTATGCCCCGCTGGCGCGGGTGCAGCGGTGGAGCGACGTCCCCCTGGGCGAAGCGCTGTTCGACAGCCTGGTCGCCTTCGAGAACTACCCGATCGACGAGCGGCTGGGGGAGGGGATCGGTGGGCTGCGGGTGCGGAGCGGCCAGGCGATCGAGCACTTCGACCACCCGCTGGTGCTTTCGGCCGCGGTCGACGCCCGGCTGCGGGCCGAGCTGCGGTACGACCGCGCCCGTGTGGATGCGGACACGGCGGAGCGGATGGCGGGGCAGCTGGAAACGCTGCTGGAGTCGATGGCCGCGCACCCCCGGCGCCGCCTCGCCGACATCTCCCTGCTTCGCCCCGCCGAGCGCGGCCGGCTCCTCCAAGACGCCCGGGGCGAGCGCCGCCCCGTCCCCGGGGACGAGCTCGTCCACGACCTCGTCGCCCGGCGCGCCGCCGCCTGGCCCGACGCTCCCGCCGTCGCCGGCGGCGGGCACACCCTTTCCTACGCCGAACTGCACCGGCGGGCCGCGGCGCTCGCCGCCCGCCTGCGCGCCCGCGGCGTCGCGCCCGAGCAGCCGGTGGCGCTCTTCCTGGACCGCTCGCCCGAGCTGGCCGTCGCCGTGCTGGCCACGCTCCAGGCCGGAGGGGCGTTCCTCCCCATGGACGCCGGGCATCCTCCCGAGCGCCTGGCGTACCTCCTGGCCGACAGCGGGGCGCCCCTGGTGCTCACCCGCGCCTCCCTGGCCGGGCGGCTCCCCCCGGGCGCCGCCGCGATTCTATGCGTGGACGAGATGGGGGACATCGCCGCGCCGGCCGGGCCCGTGGCGGAGACGGGGAGCGACGCCCTGGCGTACCTGTGCTACACCTCGGGCTCCACCGGGCGGCCCAAGGCGGCCATGGTCGGCCACCGCTCGCTGGTGTGCTACGCCGAGGCCATGCGTGCGGAGCTGGGGCTGGGCGCCGGCGACCGGGTGCTCCAGTTCGCCTCGCCGGCCTTCGACGTGTTCATCGAGGAGCTGTTCCCCGCCTGGCTCGGCGGCGCCTGCGTGGTCTTTGCCGGCGGCGATCTGCTCGGCTCCCCAACGGAGCTGAACCGGGTGCTTGAGGCGGAGCGGGCCACGCTGGTGGAGCTTCCCACGGCCTTCTGGCACGAGTGGGTGCGGCAGATGGCGGAGGCCGGCGCGCGGCCGCCCGGGTGCCTGCGCCTGGTGCTGGTGGGGGGCGAGCGGGTGCTCCCGGAGCGCCTGGCCCGGTGGGCGGGGATGGGCGTGCCGCTGCTGCACGTCTTCGGGCTCACCGAGACCACGGTGACCACGACCACGCTCCGGCTGGAGGCGGGCGACGCCGGGGCGCGGTGGGCCAACCTCCCGGTGGGAACGCCGCTGGCCAACGCGGCGGCGTACGTGCTGGACGCGGCGGGGGAGCCGGCGCCGGTCGGCGTCCCGGGCGAGCTGTACATCGGAGGGGCGGCGGTGGCGCGGGGATACCGGGGACGCCCGGGTTTGACGGCGGAGCGCTACGTGCCGGACGCGCTCGGCGGCGAGCCGGGGGCGCGGCTGTACCGCACCGGGGACCGGGCCCGGCGGCTGGCCGACGGGACCGTGGAGTTCCTGGGGCGTACCGACCAGCAGGTGAAGATCCGGGGCTTCCGCATCGAGCCGGCGGAGGTGGAGGCGGTGCTGGCGGAGCACGCGGCGGTGCGTGAGGCCGTGGTGCTGGCGCGCGAGGACGTCCCCGGCGACCGCCGGCTGGTGGGGTACGTGGTGGCGGACGGGGGTGCGCCGCCCTCGCTCGCCGACCTGCGGGAGCACGCGGCGCGGGCGCTCCCGGCGTACATGGTGCCCGGCTCCTTCGTGGTGCTGGACGCGGTCCCGCTCACCTCCAACGGCAAGATCGACCGGCGCGCGCTGCCGGCGCCGCAGTGGAGCGCGGCGGCGGAAGCGTACGCCGCGCCCCGGACGGCCGCCGAGGAGATCCTGTGCGGCATCTGGGAGGAGGTGCTGGAGATCGAGCGCGCGGGCGTGCGGGACGGCTTCTTCGACCTGGGCGGGCACTCCCTCCTCGCGATGCGCGCGGTCGCCCGGGTGCGGCAGGCCTTCGGCGTGGAGGTGCCGCTGCGCGACCTGTTCGAGGCGCCCACGGTGGCGGAGCTGGCGGAGCGGATCGAGTCCGTGCTGGGCACCGGGGCCGCCGGGGCCGCGCCGCCGATCGGGCGCGTGGCGCGTGACGGGGCGCTGCCGCTCTCGTTCGCGCAGCAGCGGCTCTGGCTGGTGGACCGGCTGGAGCCGGGGAGCGCCGCGTACAACATGGCGTTCGCGCTGCGGCTGAGAGGCGCGCTGGACGTCGGGGCGCTGCGGCGCAGCCTGGACGGGCTGGCGCGCAGGCACGAGACGCTGCGCACCGTGTTCGCCGAGACCGACGGCGGGCCCGTGCAGGTGATCCGCGACCCGGCGCCGGTCCGCGTCGAGCTGCGGGACCTGGGCTCGCTGCCGGCCGCGGAGCGCGAGAGCGAGGCCCGGCGGCAGGCCGCCGGGGAGGCGCTGCGGCCGTTCGACCTGGCGCGCGGTCCGCTGCTGCGCGCGGCGCTGCTGCGCCTGGACGACGCCGACCACGTCCTGTGCTTCACGCTGCACCACATCGTCGGCGACGGCTGGAGCATGGACGTCCTCGTGCGCGAGGTCGCCGCGCTGTACGCCGCGCACGGCCGCGGCGAGGAGCCGCGCCTGCCGGAGCTGCCGGTGCAGTACGCCGACTACGCCGTGTGGCAGCGGGATCGGCTGAGCGGCGAGGTGCTGGCGGAGCAGGTCCATTACTGGAGGGAAACGCTGGCGGGTGCCCCAGCGCTGCTGGGGATCCCCACGGACCAACCTCGCTCCGCCCGGGGGAGCCCGCGGGCGGGGACGCACGCCTTCGTCCTCCCCGGCGCGCTGTCCCGCGAGCTGCGCGCGCTCTCGCGCCGGGAGGGCGCGACGCTGTTCATGACCGCGCTGGCCGCCTGGCAGGCGCTGCTGGGCCGCTACGCGGGGGAGGACGACGTGGTGGTGGGAACCCCCGTCGCGGGGCGCACCCGCCGCGAGACGGAGGGATTGATCGGCTTCTTCGTCAACATGCTCCCCCTGCGCGCCGACCTGTCGGGCGCTCCCACCTGGAGCGCGCTGCTGGGCCGCGTGCGGGCGGCGGCGCTGGGGGCGTACGAGCACCAGGAGCTCCCCTTCGAGCGCCTGGTGGAGGAGCTGTCGGTGGAGCGCAGCCTCGCCCACGCGCCGCTCTTCCAGGTGGTGTTCGGGCTGGACCGCGCGGGAGCGGGGGACGGGCGGCCGCGGCTGGGCGACGTGGAGCTGGAATCGTTCGGCGAGGGCGCGGTCGTCGCCAAGTTCGACCTGGACCTGGCGATGGGGGACGACGGCGAGGAGCTGGGCGGCGCGCTGGTCTACCGCGAGGCGCTCTTCGAGGCCGCGACCATCGCGCGGATGGCAGGGCAGCTGGAGGTCCTGCTGCGGAGCATGGCGGCCGACCCGGGCCGGCGGCCCGCGGAGGTCTCGCTGCTCGCGGGACCCGAGCGCGCGCAGGTGCTGGATGCGTGGAACCCGGCGGCGGCCGACGAGCCGCCGGCGGTCCTGCACGAGCGGTTCGCGGAGCAGGCGGCGCTCACCCCGGACGCGGTGGCCGTCGCCGCCCGCGGCGAGGCGCTGACGTACGCCGCCCTGCGGCGGCGCGCCGGGCGGCTCGCGCGCCTGCTGCGCCGGGAGGGCGCGGGCCCGGAGCGCGTCGTCGGCATCTTCATGGAGCACTCCACCGACGTGGTCGTCGCCCTGCTGGGCACGCTGGAGGCCGGAGGGTGCTGTCTCCTCCTGGACCCCGACCATCCCCCGGCTCGCGTCGCGTCGCTGCTGGAGGACGCCGGGGTGGAGCTGGTGGTGACGCAGCCGCACCTGCGCGGGCGGCTCCCCTCCGGGAGCGCGGAGCTGCGCGTGGTGGAGCCGGACGGCGAGTGCGCGGACGGCGAGGACGAAATCCTCCCGCCGGTCGCGCCGTCGAGCGCCGCGTACCTGGTCTACACCTCCGGCTCCACGGGGCGGCCCAAGGGCGTGGTGGTGCCGCACGGCGCCGCGGCGGCGCACTTCCGGGAGATCGCGCGGACGTACGGGCTGTCGCCCGCGGACCGGGTGCTGGTCTTCGCGGCGCAGGGCTTCGACCCGTTCTACGAGCAGGTGCTGGCGCCGCTGCTGGCGGGCGCGTCGGTGGCGCCGCGGGAGCCGGCGGTGTGGACGCCGGCCGAATTCGCGGAGCGGGTGGAGGCCCTTGGGGTGACGGTGGCGAACGTGCCGCCGGCCTACTGGGGGCAGCTGGTGCGCGAGCCCGCCGCCGCCGCCGCGCTGAAGCGGGCGCTGCGGCTGGTGATCGTGGGTGGGGATGCGCTCGCCCCGGCGACCGTGCGGGCGTGGGCGGAAGGTGAGACGGGCGCGGCGCGGCTGCTCAACGCCTACGGCCCCACGGAGGCGGTGGTCACGGCGACGGTCTTCGACGCCACGGACGCGGGCGCGTGGACGGGGAGCGTGCCGATCGGGCGGGCGGTGGGGGGACGGCGGACGTACGTGCTGGACGGGCGGGGCGAGCCGGAGCCCGTGGGCGTGCCGGGCGAGCTGTGCGTGGGGGGAACGGCGCTGGCGCGGGGCTACCTGGGGCGGCCGGACCGGACGGCGGAGCGGTTCGTCCCGGACCCGTACTCGGGGGCCGCGGGAGCGCGGATGTACCGCACGGGGGACCGGGCGCGGTGGCTGGGCACGGGGGAGCTGGAGTTCCTGGGGCGGATGGACGCGCAGGTCAAGGTGCGCGGCATCCGGGTGGAGCCGGGGGAGGTCGAGGCGGCGCTGCTGGAGCACCCGGGCGTGGGCGAGGCGGCGGTGGCGGTGCGGGAGGGTGCCCCCACCGGCGTGCCGGGGGAGCCGAGGCTGGTGGCGTACCTGGTGCGGCGGGGCGACGTGGAGCCGACGGGGGCGGAGCTGCGCGCCCACCTGCAGGAGCGGCTGCCGCGGGCCCTGGTGCCGGCCGCCTTCGTGGTGCTGGAGCGGCTGCCGCTCACGCCCGGCGGCAAGCTGGACCGGCGGGCGCTCCCCGCGCCGGAGCCGGGCGGCGGGACGGCGCACGCGTACGTCCCGCCCCGCACGGTGGCGGAGGAGCTGCTGGCCGGGATCTGGGCGGAGGTGCTGAAGACCGAGCGGGTGGGGACCGGGGAGAATTTCTTCGAGCTGGGGGGACACTCGCTGCTGGCCGCGCAGGTGGTGTCGCGGGTGCGGCAGGCGTTCGGGGTGGAGCTGCCGCTGCGCGCGCTCTTCGAGGCGCCCACCGTGGCCGAGCTGGCCGCGCGCATCGAGGCGCTGCGGGCCGGGGGCGCCGCGGCGGCTCCCCCCCTGGAGCGCGTCCCGCGCGAGGGGCCGCTCCCCGTCTCGTTCGCGCAGCAGCGGCTCTGGCTGGTGAACCGGCTGGACCCGGACAGCCCCGCCTACAACATGGCGTACGCGCTGCGGCTGCGCGGGCCGCTGGACCCGGCGGCGCTGCGGGCGGCCATGGACGCGCTGGCGCGGCGGCACGAGGCGCTGCGCACGGTCTTCGCCGAGACCGACGGCGCGCCGGTGCAGGTCGTCCGCCCCGCCGCGCCCATCCCGCTCCCGGTCGTGGACCTGCGTGGCGTCCCGGCGGGCGCGCGGGAGCCGCTGGCGGAGCGGCTGGCCGCCGCGGAGGCGCGGCTCCCCTTCGACCTGGCGCGCGGGCCGCTGCTGCGCTGCACGCTGCTGCGCCTGGACGACGGCGACCACGTGCTGTGCTTCACCCTGCACCACGTGGTCAGCGACGGGTGGAGCATGCAGGTGCTGGTGCGCGACGTGTCCGCGCTCTACGCCGCCGCCGCCCGCGGCGAGGAAGCGCATCTCCCCGCGCTGCCGGTGCAGTACGCCGACTACGCCGTGTGGCAGCGGAGCTGGCTGAGCGGCGGCGTGCTGTCCGAGCAGATCGGCTACTGGAAGAAAGCGCTGGCCGGCGCGCCCCCGCTGCTGCGGCTTCCGGTCGACCGCCCCCGCTCCGCGGCGCCGGACGGCAGGGCGGGGACCCACCGCTTCGTCCTGTCCCCCGCGACCTCGCTGGGGCTGCGGGAGCTCTCGCGGCGGGCGGGGACGACGCCGTTCATGACCGTGCTGGCCGCCTGGCAGGGCCTGCTGGGGCGCTACGCGGGGCAGGAGGACGTGGTCGTGGGGAGCCCCGTCGCGGGGCGGAGCCACCGGGAAACGGAGGGGCTGATCGGCTTCTTCGTCAACATGCTCGCGCTGCGCGGCGACCTGTCCGGGGACCCCGCCTGGACGGAATTGCTGGCGCGGACGCGGGCGGTGGCGCTGGGCGCATTCGACCACCAGGCGCTCCCCTTCGAGCGCCTGGTGGACGAGCTGGGCGTGGAGCGCAGCCTCGCGCACACCCCCGTCTTCCAGGTGATCTTCGCGCTGGAGCGCGCGGGCGACGGGGACGAGCGGTTGTCGCTGGGGGAGGCGCGGCCGGAGCCCTTCGCGAGCGACGACGGCCTGGCCAAGTTCGACCTCAACCTCACCGTCGTGGACGGCGCGGAGGCGCTGGCCGGCGTGCTCACCTTCCGCGCCGCCCTGTTCGACGCGGACACCGCCGCGCGCATGGCCGGCCACCTGGAGGCCGTGCTGGAGGCGATGGCGGCCGCCCCGGAGCGGCGCCTCTCGGAGGTGTCGCTGCTGCGCGGCCCCGAGCGCGCGCGGCTGCTGCACGCCTGGAACGGCGCCGACACCGGCTATACGGGCGAGATCTGCATCCACGAGCTCGTCCACGCCCGGGTCGTGCGCGCCCCCGGCGCGCCCGCCCTGCGCTTCCAGGGGTGCTCGCTCACCTACGCGGAGCTGTACGCGCGTGCCTGCCAGCTCGCCAACCGGCTGCGCCGCGAGGGCGTGGGCCCCGAGGCGCGGGTGGGCATCTGCATGGAGCCGGCGCCGGAGATGGTCGTCGCCGTCCTGGGCGTGCTCCTGGCCGGCGGCGCCTACCTGCCGCTGGACCCCGATCTCCCCGCGGAGCGCCGCGCCTACGTGCTCGGCGACGCCGCCCCCGTGCTCCTGCTGACGCAGGCGGCGTTGGCGGAGCGGCTGGAGGGCTGCGGCGTTCCGCTGCTGGCGGTGGACGCGGAGGCCGGGCGCATCGCCCGGGAAAGCCCGGAGGCGCCGGAGAGCGGCGTGGATCCGGACAACCTGGCGTACGTCATCTACACCTCCGGCTCCACGGGCCGCCCCAAGGGCGTGCTGGTGGAGCACCGCGGCGTCGGCAACACCTTCCTGGAGCTGGGCAGGGTCTACGGCGCCGGCCCCGGCGTGCGCAGCCTGGCCTACGCGCCGCTGCACTTCGACGCCTCGGTGGCCGACGTCTTCGTGGCGCTGTGCGGCGGCGCCGAGCTGGTGCTGGCCCGCCGCGAGGCCATGCTCCCCGGCGAGGAGCTTCTGCGCACCCTGCGCGAGGAGCGCATCACCCACCTCAAGACCATGCCCTCCGCGCTCGCGGCCACGCCGGTGGAGCCGCTGCCCGATCTCAGGGTGATCGTCACCGGAGGCGAGACGCTGCCGGCCGAGCAGGTGAAGCGCTGGGGCGCGGGGCGCCGCTTCTTCAACGGCTACGGCGCCACGGAAGCGAGCATCCGCATGACCTCCAGCGCGTACTCGTGGGAGGGCGGAGACCCGCCGATCGGGCGCGCGGTGGCGAACACGCAGCTGTACGTGCTGGACGCGCGGCTGGAGCCGGTCCCGGTGGGGGTGGCGGGCGAGCTGTACATCGGCGGGGTGGGGGTGGCGCGCGGCTACCTGGGGCGGCCCGACCTGACGGCGGAGCGCTTCGTCCCCGACCCGCACCGGGGCGTGCCGGGCGCGCGCCTGTACCGGACGGGGGACGTGGGGCGGCGGCGCGCCGACGGCGAGATCGACTTCCTCGGGCGCGTGGACCACCAGGTCAAGGTGCGCGGCTTCCGGGTGGAGCTGGGGGAGATCGAGGCCGTGCTGCGCGGCCATCCCACGGTCAAGGAGGCCGTGGTGCTGCTGCGCGAGGACGCGCCGGGACGGCAGCGGCTGGCGGCGTACGTCACGGCGGAGGCGGGGGCGGGTCCCGCGGCGGCGGAGCTGCGGGCGCACCTGTCGGAGGCGCTGCCGGAGTACATGGTGCCGGCCGCGTACGTGGTGCTGGACGAGCTGCCGGTGACGGCCAACGGCAAGATCGACCGGCGGGCGCTGCCGGCGCCGGCGGACCCGGGGGAGGCGGAGCCCATGGCGCCGCGCACGCCGGCGGAGGAGCTGCTGGCGGGGATCTGGGCGGAGGTTCTGGGGCTGGAGCGGGTGGGAGTGGAGGCGAGCTTCTTCGAGCTGGGGGGCCACTCGCTGCTGGCGACACGCGTGATGTCGCGCGTCCGGCAGGCGTTCGGCGTGGAGGTGCCGCTGCGGGCGCTCTTCGAGGCGCCGACGGTGGCGGGGCTGGCCCGGCGCATCGAGGCGCTGCGGAGCGCCGGCGCCCCGGCCGCTCCGCCGATCGTGCCCGTCCCCCGCGAAGGACCGCTCCCCGCGTCGTTCGCGCAGCAGCGGCTGTGGCTGGTGGACCGCCTGGATCCGGGGAGCGCCGCCTACAACATGCCGTACGCGCTCCGCCTGCGCGGCGCGCTGGACGCCGGCGCGCTGCGGGCCGCCCTGGACGCGCTGGTGCTGCGCCACGAGATCCTGCGCACCAGCTTCGTGGAGCGGGGCGGCGCGCCGGTGCAGGCCGTCCACGATCCCGCGCCCGTGGCGCTGGCGGAGCCGGACCTGCGCCGCCTCCCCGCCGCGGAGCGCGAGGCGGAGGCCCTGCGGCTCGCCGCGGCCGAGGCGCTGCGCCCGTTCGACCTGGCGCGCGGGCCGCTGCTGCGCGCCGCGCTGCTGCGCCTGGCGGACGACGACCACGTGCTCTGCCTCACGCTCCACCACGTGGTCAGCGACGGGTGGAGCCGCGGCGTGCTGGTGCGCGAGCTGTCCGCGCTCTACGCCGCACTCGCCCGGGGCGAGGCGCCGCGGCTGCCGGAGCTGCCGGTGCAGTACGCGGACTACGCCGTGTGGCAGCGCGCCTGGCTCTCCGGCGGCGCCCTGGAGGAGCAGATCGGCTGGTGGAAGGAGCGCCTGGCCGGCGCCCCGCCGCTGCTGGAAATCCCCACGGACCGCCCGCGCGCGCCGGGATCGAGCCCGGCCGCGGCCAGCATCGGCTTCCGCGCCGCGCCCGGTCTGCCGCCGCGGCTGCGGGAGGTGGCGCGGCGCGAGGGGGCCACGCTGTTCATGACGCTGCTGGCGGGGTGGCAGGCGCTGCTGGGCCGCTGGGCCGGGCAGGACGACGTGGTCGTGGGGAGCCCCGTCGCGGGGCGCGACCGCCGCGAGACGGAGGGGCTGATCGGCTTCTTCGTCAACATGCTCCCGCTGCGCGCCGACCTGTCCGGCGATCCCACCTGGCGGGAGCTGCTGGCGCGGGTGCGGCGGGCGACGCTGGGCGCGTACGACCACCAGGCGCTCCCCTTCGAGCGCCTGGTGGACGAGCTGGGCGTGGCGCGCAGCCTCGCGCACGCGCCGGTCTTCCAGACGGTCTTCACCCTGGACCAGGACGGCGGGGACGGCGGGCGGCCGGAGCTGGGCGACCTGGCCGTGGCATCGTTCGGCGGCGGCGGGCACGTCGCCAAGTTCGACCTGGACCTGGTGCTCGCCGACGCCGGGGAGGAGCTGGGCGGGGCGCTCGTGTACCGCTCCGCGCTCTTCGAGGCGGCGACCGTCGCGCGCATGGCCGGGCACCTGGCGGCCGTGCTGGACGCGCTGGCGGCCGACCCGGGGATGCGCCTGTCGGAGGCGTCGCTGCTCGGGGACGCCGAGCGGGCACAGCTGCTGGCCGGCGCCCGCGCGGAGCCCGCCTCGGACCCGCCGGCGTGCGTGCACGAGCTGTTCTCGGCGCAGGCCGCGCGCACCCCCGGGCTCGTGGCGGTCGCCGGCCCCGGCGGGACGCTCCGCTACGCGGAGCTGGAGCGCCGCTCCAACCGGCTCGCACACCACCTGCGCGGGCGGGGCGCCGGGCCGGAGGTGCGGGTGGGCATCTGCCTGGAGCGCGGCGTGGAGATGGTGGTGGCCGTGCTGGGCGTGCTCAAGGCCGGCGGCGCCTACGTGCCGCTGGACCCGGCGTACCCGGCCGCGCGCCTGGCGTACACCCTGGCCGACTCCGGCGCCGCGCTGCTGGTGTCGGAGAGCCGGCTGCTGGCGAGCGTCCCGGACTTCGGCGGCGGGCGCGTCCTCCTGGACGCCGACCGCGAGGCGATCGCAGGCGAGCCGGACGGCGCGCCGCGGAGCGGGGCCGACCTCCGCAATGCGGCGTACGTCGTCTACACCTCCGGCTCCACGGGGCTGCCCAAGGGCGTGGTGGTGGAGCACGCGGGGCTGGCGAACACGCTGCTGGGCACGCGCGCGGGCTTCGCCCCCGCCGCCGGCGAGGTGATGCCGGCGCTGGCGAGCTTCGCGTTCGACATCTGGGGCTTCGAGGTCTTCGGCCCGCTGCTCTCGGGCGGGGAGGTGCGCCTGCCGCCGCGGGAGGCGGTGCTCGACGTGGAGCGCCTGGCCGGGGAGCTGGCGGAGGCGGACGCGGTGCACGCGGTGCCCGCGCTGATGCGCGAGCTGGCCGCACGGGTGCGGGCCGGGCCGGGGACGCTGCCGCGGATGCGGCGGGTGTTCGTGGGCGGCGACGCGGTGCCGCCCGACCTGCTCGCGGAGATGCGGGAGGCCTTCCCCGCCGCCGGGATCCGGGTGCTGTACGGACCCACGGAGGCGAGCATCCTCGCGGCGGCCTCTCGGCCGGAGACGGGGAGCCCCGGGTGGCGGGTGGTGGGCCGGGCGCTCCCCGGGGTGGGGCTGTACGTGTGCGACGCGGCGGGGAGCCTGCTCCCCGCGGGCGTGCCGGGGGAACTGTGGATCGGCGGCGCGGGCGTGGCGCGCGGCTACCTGGGGCGGCCGGGATTGACGGCGGAAAGGTTCGTCCCCGACGCCTTCGGCGGCGAGCCGGGCGCGCGGCTGTACCGCACCGGAGACCGGGTGCGGCGCCGCGCGGACGGGGAGCTGGAGTTCCTGGGGCGGATCGACCAGCAGGTCAAGGTCCGCGGCTTCCGCGTGGAGCCGGGCGAGGTCGAGGCGGCGCTGCGCGAGCTGCCGGGCGTGCGCGAGGCGGCGGTGGCGGCCCGCGAGGATTCGGTGGGGGAGAAGCGCCTGGTGGCCTACGTGGTCCCCGCCGAGGGGGCCAGGCCCACCGCCGGCGAGCTGCGGGCGCGCCTGCAGGGGCGCCTCCCCGAGCACATGGTGCCGGGGGCGTTCGTCCTGCTGGAGGCGCTGCCGCTCACGCCCACCGGCAAGGTGGACCGGCGGGCGCTGCCGGCGCCGGCGGGCCCGGCGGCGGCGGAGCACGTGTCGCCGAGGACTCCGGCCGAGGGGGTGCTGGCGGAGATCTGGGGCGACGTGCTGGGGGCGGAGCGGGTGGGGGTGGACGAGGACTTCTTCGAGCTGGGGGGGCACTCCCTGCTGGCGACGCGGGTGGTCTCGCGGGTGCGGGCGGCGTTCGGGGTGGAGCTGCCGCTGCGCGCGCTCTTCGAGGCGCCCACGGTGGGCGCCCTCGCCGCGCGCATCGATGCGCTGCGGGGCGAGGACGCGGGCCCGCAGGCGCCGCCGCTGGCGCCAGTGGCGCGTGACGGCTCACCGCTGCCGACGTCGTTCGCGCAGCAGCGGCTGTGGTTCATCGACCGGCTGGAGCCCGGCGGCGCCCTGTACAACATGCCGTTCGCGCTGCGGCTGCGGGGCCGCTTCGACCCGGCGCTGCTGGAGCGGGCGGTCGCGGAGATCGTGCGGCGCCACGAGACGCTGCGCACCGTCTTCGCGGTCGTGGACGGCGAGCCCGTGCAGGTGGTCCGCGCCGCCGCCCCGTTCGCCCTTCCCGTCGCCGACCTGCGGGGTCTGCCGATGGAGGCGCGCGAGGCCCGGGCGCTCCGGCTCGTGGCGGCGGAAGCGGCGCGCCCGTTCGACCTGGCCGCGGGGCCGCTGCTGCGCGCACTCGCCGTCCGCCTGGAGACGGACGGGTGGGTGCTGCTTCTCGTCATGCACCACGTCGTCGCCGACGGGTGGAGCATGGGGGTGCTGGTGCGCGAGCTTTCCGCGCTCTACGACGCGCTGTCCGATGGGCGCGCGGCGGGGCTCCCGGCGCTGCCGGTGCAGTACGCCGACTTCGCCGCCTGGCAGCGCGCCTGGCTCACGGGCGAGGCGCTGGAGGCGCGGCTCGCCTTCTGGCGCGAGAAGCTGGCAGACGCTCCTCCGCTGCTGGAGCTGCCGACGGACCGGCCTCGTCCGCAGGTCCAGGACGCCCGCGGCGGAAGCGTCGGCGTCCACCTCCCCGCGGAAGTCTCGCGCGAGCTGCGTGCCCTCGCCCGGCGCGAGGGGGCGACGGCGTTCATGGCGCTGCTGGCGGCGTGTCAGCTGCTGCTGGCGCGCTACGCGGGGGTGGAGGACGTCAGCGTGGGCACGCCCATCGCCGGGCGCACGCGGCTCGAGACGGAGGGGCTGATCGGCTTCTTCGTCAACACGCTCGTCCTGAGGACCGACCTGTCGGGCGAGCCCTCGTTCCGCGCATTGCTGGGGCGGGTGCGGGAAGCGACGCTGGGCGCCTACCAGCACCAGGAGATCCCCTTCGAGCGGCTGGTGGAGGAGCTGGCGCCGGAGCGCACCCTCGCCCACCCCCCGCTGTTCCAGGCGATGTTCGCGCTGCAGAACAACGAGCGCGGCGAGCTGCGCATGGGCCCGGTGGAGGTGGAGCCCCTGGCGGCGGGCGGCGCGGAGATGGCGAAGTACGACCTGACGCTGGAGCTGGGGGAGGACGAGCGGGGGTTCGCCGGGTCCCTCGCGTACCGCGCCGGCCTGTGGGACCGGGCGACGATGGAGCGCATGGCCGGGCACTTCGCCCGCCTGGTGGCGGCGGTCGTGGCGGACGCCGGCCGCCCCGCCGCCGACGCCGCCATGCTGGGCCCGGAGGAGCGCGAGCAGCTCCTGGCGGGGTGGAACGACACCGGGGCCGGGTATCCCGCCGGCGGCCTGGTGCACGACCTCGTCGCGGCGCAGGCGGCGCGGACGCCGGACGCCGTCGCGCTGGTGTCCGGCGCGCGGGAGGTCCGCTACGCGGAGCTGGACTCCGCCGCGAACCGGCTCGCCCACCTGCTGCGCCACCGCGGCGTGGGGCCGGAAAGCCGGGTGGGGGTGATGCTCGGGCGCGCGCCGGGGCTGCTCGTCGCCCTGCTGGGGGTGCTGCGCGCCGGCGGCGCCTACGTGCCGCTGGACCCGGCGTACCCGCGCGAGCGCCTGGGCCGGATGGTCGAGGACGCCGGGGTCGCGCTGGTGCTCACGACCGGGGAGCTGGCGGACCGCGTGGCCGGCGCGGAGGTGCTGGCGCTGGACGCGGTGGCCGCGGAGATGGCCCGCCAGCCCGCGGACGCGCCGCGGACGGGCGTGGGCCCGGAGAACCTGTCGCACGTCATCTTCACCTCCGGCTCCACGGGGAGGCCCAAGGGGGTGATGATCCGCCACGCCTCCACGGCGGTGCTGATGCACTGGATGCGCGGCATCGTATCGGAGCGGGAGCGCTCCGGCGTGCTCTGGTCCACCTCCGTCAGCTTCGACGTGTCGGTGGCCGAGGTCTTCGGCACGCTGTGCTGGGGCGGGCGGCTGGTGCTGGTGGAGAACGCGCTGTCGCTCCCGGAGGCGGCGGGGCAGGGGATCGTGTACGCGAGCATGGTCCCCACGGCGGCGGCCGAGCTGCTGCGCGCGGGCGCCATCCCCGCGAGCGTGCGGACGCTGAACCTGGGCGGCGAGCCGCTGCCGGCCGACCTGGCCCGGGCGCTCCTCGCCACGGGCACCATCGAGAAAATCGGGAACCTGTACGGCCCCACCGAGGACACCACCTACTCCACGTACGCGCGGGTGGCCCCGGACGCCGCGCGCGTGACGGTGGGGCGCCCGGTGGCGAACACGCGGGCGTACGTGCTGGACGCGCGCCTGGAGCCGGTGCCGGCGGGGGTGCCCGGCGAGCTGCACCTGGCCGGCGACGGCACGGCGCGCGGCTACGCGGGCCGCCCCGGGCCGACGGCGGAGCGGTTCCTCCCGGACCCCTTCGGCGCGGCGCGCAGCGGTGGGCGGATGTACCGCACGGGGGACCGGGTGCGGTGGCTCGCCACGGGGGAGCTGGAATACCTGGGGCGGGCGGACCAGCAGGTCAAGCTGCGCGGCTTCCGCATCGAGCCGGGGGAGATCGAGGCCGTGCTGCGCACGCACCCCGCCGTGCGCGACGCCGTGGCCGTGGTGCGCGACGACGACGCCCACGGCGGGCGGCGGCTGGTCGCCTACGTGGTGGGCGAGGCGGACGCGGCGGAGCTGCGGGCGCACCTCCGGGCGCACCTGCCGGAGCACATGGTGCCCTCCGCGATCGTGGGACTGGCGGAGCTGCCGCTGACCGGGAGCGGAAAGACCGACCGGCGGGCGCTCCCCGCGCCGGAATCGCCGGCCGGGGCGGCGGCGTACGTGGCGCCGCGCACCCCGGAGGAAGCGACCCTGGCCGGGATCTGGGCGGAGGTGCTGGGGACGGAGCGCGTCGGCGCCACGGACGACTTCTTCGCGCTCGGCGGCCACAGCATGCTGGCGATCCGGCTGCTGGCCCGCGTCGAAGCGGCGACCGGGCGGCGCCTGCCGCTCGCCGCGCTGTTCGCCGCTCCCACGGTCGAGCGGCTGGCCCGCCTCCTCCGGGCGGAGCCGGACGCGGCCCCCGCGTCGCCGCTCGTGCTCCTCCACGCGGGGGGGACGGGCACTCCCCTCTTCCTCGTCCACGCCGCCGGGGGGAGCGCGCTCCCCTACGAAGGGCTGGGCCGGCGGGTGGGCGCGGACCGTCCCGTCTACGGGCTGCAGGCCCGGGGCCTGGACGGCGAGGCCGCCCCGCGGGACGGCATCGCGGCGATGGCGGAGGACTACCTCGCCCGCGTGCGCGGCGTGCAGCCGCGCGGGCCCTACCTGCTGGGCGGCTGGTCGATGGGCGGCGTCGTGGCCCTGGAGATGGCCCGCCGCCTCCGCGCGGCGGGCGAACAGGTGGCGCTGCTGGCGCTGCTCGACTCCGTGCTCGCCCCGCCCGACGCGGAGCCCGGCGACGACCTCCGGCCGTACGTGGACTTCGCGCTCCACCTGGGGCTCGATTCCGGCGCGGTCGGCGTGTCCGGGGCGGACGCCCGGGCGATGGGGCACGCCGAGCGCCTGGACCACGTCCGCCGCGCGGCGCTCGCCGCCGGCCTGTTCCCGCCCGACGTGGGCGCGGAGCGCGTGGCGAGCCTGTTCGCGGTGTTCCGCGCCAACGCGCTCGCGCTGCGGCGCTACGTCCGCGGGACGTACGACGGCGAGGTGGTCCTGCTCCAGGCCGCCGAAGGCTCCGCGTCCGACCCGTCCGTGCGCGCCGCGTGGGAGGGGGTCGCCGCGGGCGGGGTGCGGGCGCACACGCTCCCCGGAACGCACTTCAGCATGCTGCGCGAGCCGCTGTCGCGCGCCGTGGCCGATGTGCTCGCGGACGAGCTGCGCCGCACCGGGATCTGATACGGGCCAGGGGCGCCGGCGTCCTCTCTCACCCCTGACCCCCCTCCCCCCGGCCCCCTCCCCCGCAAGGGGGGAGGGGGAGCACGGCACGACGCATTCGAGGGTCAGGAAGCCCTCCCCCAGAATTGGGTGGGGGTGCGAGCCTAAGTGCTCCTGCACGCAAGTTCGGTGACGTACTCATGCGCAGAACGCCTGGGGTACAGGGCTGGGAGCTTCGAGCTTCTCCAGGAGCCGGGTCAAGTTCTCGCGCGTGAACTTCCACTCGAAGGGCCGCGCGA
>JBEVLE010000177.1:0-19290 GCA_040509335.1 Longimicrobiaceae bacterium
GGGGCCGTCCGGGTGCCCGGGTTACAGGGGAAGGATCGAGCGTGGGCGTGCGGCTACGGCTGCCCGCCCTTGCGGTCCGCGTCGGGGGCGCCGCCCTGCTGCACGCTGCGCTGGTCCAGCTGCTCCGGCGAGACCCCCGCGCCCTCGGTCCCCGCGGAGGCGGCGGCGTCCGCGAAGTCCGGGCTGCCGCACGGCGGGCGCAGGCAGTAGTCCAAGCTGTGGCCGCAGGGCGGACAGTTGTCCTGGCACTTCCTCGCCAGCTCCTTGAGCTCGTCGCACGGCGTCGGCTTGTCGTCCGGGCACGGCAGGTCCTGGAAGCAGTCGCACTGGCGCGGCATGGGCATCATGGGCGGGCACAGGTCGAAGCTGCAGCCGCAGATGCTGGAAAGCTGGCGCAGCACCAGGCACGCCACCACCTGCCCCAGCTTGAGGCCCGCCTCGTGGTCGCTGCGCCAGTGGATGCCGGCCCACAGCCGCGCCATGCCGATGTTGTCGGCCATGTAGCGCAGCTCCTGGCCGATGGTGCTGAAGCCCAGCCCCAGCGTGAGCGCGTTGGGCGTGGGATCGTTGCCGAAGAAGTAGGCCAGGATGGTGCTGGCCGCGCCCGCGTAGGTGCTGTGCCCCGAGGGATACGCCGGGTGCCGCGGCGTTCCCGGGCTGAAGCCCGGCACCGGCGCGCACGGACGGGCGTCGGGGCAGGTGATGTACATGGGGTTCAGCTCGTCCGGCCGGTCGAACAGCACGTCGATGGCCCCGTACTCGATGGGCCGCGGCCGCCGCGAGGTGAGCGGCTGCGGGCTCAGCCACTTGTAGTACCACGCCGCCTGCAGCGCGCTCGCGATGGCCACGTCCAGCGCCGCCCACACCAGCGCCTGCCGCGGGGGCGACCAGTTGCGCGTGGTGATGAGGTAGTTGAGCGCGTGGCGGTGGAAGATCCCCGGCGTCTCGTTTTCCAGCGCGCGCGCCAGCCCCCGCCCCGTGCGGATGACCTGCTGGCCGGGGAGGCGGTTCACCTGCACGGCGCCCAGCGCGGGCGGTATCAGGTTGAACAGCCGGCTGATCGGCGCGCGGCACCCGAACGCCCGGGGCCGCTCGCGCCGCGGCTCGCAGGGCCACTCCGTCAGGTTGGGACAGTCCCCGAGGTTCACCAGGCTGCACGGCTCGTCGCGCAGCTTGGAAAGCTCCAGCAGCTCGTCGAACTCCTTCTTGATCTCCGCCTCCCCCTCGGGCGTGCAGGGGTCCGGGTACGGGGGAAAGTACCCTGCGCTGGCCGGGTCCTTGGTGACGGCGAGCAGCTCGTCGATGGAAACCAGGCGCAGCTGCGGGCAGTGGTTCCAGTAGCTCGCGTCCGGCTCCACCTGCGGCCCCGTCAGCGCGTATTCCGGCACGGGACAGGGGTACGGCTTTTCGACGCAGGTCATGGCTCTCCTCCGCGTACGGGTTTGCGCCTCGGACCAGTATAGTCCGCAAATACACTATACATCTATAACGATTAAAACGCTAAATATTCTTTGTCGACACCGATCTCCACCCTTTCTCCCGGTGCGTACGGGGCCCCGGCCGTTGTAGATCCGCCGCCGGGGCACTAAAATGCACGGTTTGCGGCCGGGCTCCGCCGGGCCGCGACGGCTCCGCGGCGACGGGCCGGGGACCTCCAGACGACCGAGCTACCGTGACCGACATGAGCAGCGAAGACGGCCTCGGGCCACGCGCCGACGCTTCCCCCTCCGCCGGGCGCGAGGGGCTGGACTTCATCCGCGCCATCGTCGCGGACGACCTGCGGGCGGGGAAGTACGACACCATCGTCACCCGCTTTCCGCCCGAGCCCAATGGGTTCCTGCACATCGGCCACGCCAAGAGCATCCTGCTGAACTCCGGGATCGCGCAGGAAACGGGCGGACGCTTCAACCTGCGCTTCGACGACACCAATCCCGAGACGGAGGACGTGCGCTACGTCGAGTCCATCGTGGACACGGTGCGTTGGCTGGGCGCGGATTTCGGCGACGGGCCGCTCTACGCGGCGGACTACTTCGAGCAGATGTACCGCTTCGCCGAGTTCCTGGTGCAGCGCGGGCTGGCGTACGTGGACAGTTCCACCGACGAGGAGATCCGCGAGGCGCGCGGCACGGTGACGGAGCCCGGGCGGCCCACCCGGTACCGGGACCGGCCGGCGGAGGAGAGCCTGGACCTTTTCCGCCGCATGCGCGCGGGCGAGTTCCCGGACGGCGCGCACGTGCTGCGCGCCAGGATCGACCTGGCCAGCAGCAACATGCTGCTGCGCGACCCCATCCTGTACCGCATCCGCCACGCGCACCACTACCGCACGGGCGACGCGTGGTGCATCTACCCGCTGTACGACTACGCGCACCCCATCGAGGACGCCATCGAGGGGATCACGCACTCGCTGTGCACGCTGGAGTTCGACAACAACCGCGCCGTCTACGACTGGACGGTGGACCACTGGCAGGACTTCGTCCGCTCGGAGGGCGGCACCCCGGCGCGGCCGCACCAGTACGAGTTCGCGCGCGGCGAGCTGGAGTACACCATCACCAGCAAGCGCAAGTCGCTGGAGCTGGTCAAGGGCGGCTACGTGAGCGGCTGGGACGACCCGCGCATGGCCACCCTGGCCGGCTTCCGCCGCCGCGGGGTGACGCCCGAGGCGATCCGCGCGTTCTGGGAGCGGATGGGGGTGGCCAAGTTCAACAGCCGCATCGACGTCGCCAAGCTGGAGTACGCCATCCGCGACGACCTGAACACGCGGGCGCCGCGCGTGCTCAGCGTGCTGCGGCCGCTCAGGGTGACGATCACCAACTACCCGGAGGGGCGGACGGAGGAGCTGGACGCGCCGTACTGGCCGCACGACATCGCCAACGAGGGCTCGCGCCTCCTCCCCTTCTCGCGGACCGTCTACATCGACCGGAGCGACTTCGAGGAAAGCCCGCCCAGGGGCTTCCACCGCCTGTCGCCGGGCGCCGAGGTGCGGCTGCGGTACGCGTACGTCATCCGCTGCGACGAGGTGGTGAAGGACGCGTCCGGCGAGGTGGCGGAGCTGCGCTGCTCGTACGATCCGGCCACGCGCGGCGGGGCGACGCCGGACGGGCGGCAGGTCAAGGGGACGATCCAGTGGGTGAGCGCGGAGCACGCCGTGCCCTGCGAGGTGCGGCTGTACGACCGCCTGTTCACCGTGCCCGATCCCGAGTCGCGCGAGGGCGACTTCAAGGACTACCTGAACCCCGATTCGCTGGTCGTGGTCCGCGGCGCCCTGGTGGAGCCCGGCGTCAGGGACGATCCCGCCGGGAGCCGCTACCAGTTCGAGCGGGTGGGCTACTTCTGCTCGGACGCGGTGGATTCGCGGCCGGACGCGCTGGTCTTCAACCGCACCGTCACGCTCCGCGACACCTGGGCGAAGACGGCCGGGAAGAGCCCTGCACCCGCGCCCAAGCCGGAACGGGCGCCCGGGACGAAGCGCGCTTCGTCCGGCGAGGCGAAGCCGCGCAGCAAGGCGCGTTCTCCGGAGCTGGAGGCGCGCTATCAGGCGCTGATGAATTCGTACGTGCTCAAGGAAGACGAAGCTGACCGGCTGGTGCGAGATCCCGCCCTTGCGGACCTGTTCGAAGTCGCGGTTCACGGCGGAGGCAGCATCATGACCACGGCGAACTGGGTGATCAACGAACTCCCACGGGAACTTGCCGACAAGCCCGTCGACAGCCTGCCTTTCGGAGGCCGCGAGCTGGGAGAGCTGATCGCACTCGTGGATGATGCCACGATCACGACTCCCGCTGCGCGGCAGGTCCTCGCGGAGATGGTGCGGAATGGCGGCGAGCCGCGCGTGCTGGTCGATACGCTCGGCCTGCGTCAGGTGAGCGATCGCGGCACGCTGACCCCGATCGTGGATCAGGTAATCGCGTCCAATGCCAGCAAGGCGGACGAGTACCGCGCCGGCAAGACCGGCCTGCTCGGCTTCTTCGTCGGCCAGGTGATCCGCCAGAGCGGCGGGAACGCGAACCCGTCGCTGGTGAGCCAGCTGGTTCGGGAGCGGCTGGGCGCGTAGGCGCCGCCGCCGTCCGCCCGACGGAGCGAGGGGGCGTCCCGGCCGGGGCGCCCCCTCGTCGTCGCGGTGCTCGGCGGCGGACCGGAACCCCACCGGGTACAAGACCGGAGACCCACCCCAACCGCCCGGTCCCATCGTGAACCCGAAGCCCGTGCTCGCCGCCGTCCTCGCCGCCGCGGCCCTGGGAGGCGCCGCCCTCGCCGCCCCGTCGCTGCTCTCCCGGAACGACGACTCCTCCGCCGGAGCGCCGGCGCAATCGGCCGCGCCGCTCGCTCCCACGCGCGGGCTGGACCGGGCGCTGCTGGACAGCGCCTACGCGCAGGCCGCCCGGCTGCCGCGGCTGCGCAGCCTGCTCGTCGCGCGCGACGGGGAGATCCTGGCGGAGCGCTACTTCCGCGGCGCCACGGCGGAGCGGCCGGCAAACGTCAAGTCGGTGTCCAAGAGCATCGTGTCGGCGCTGGTGGGGATCGCGGTGGCGGAGGGGCACCTGCGCGGGCCGGAGCAGCCCATCGCCCCGTTCTTCCCGGAGCAGCTGGGGCGCGACCCCGACCCGCGCAAGCGCGCCATCACCCTGGGCAACCTGCTTTCCATGCAGGCGGGGCTGGAGGGCACCTCGTTCGGCGGCTACGGCGCCTGGGTGGGGAGCCGCGACTGGGTGCGCTCCGCCCTGGCGCGGCCCATGGCGGACGAGCCCGGGGGCCGCATGATCTACAGCACCGGCAACACCCACCTCCTGTCCGCCATCCTCACCCGGGCGACGGGGCGCAGCACCTGGGCGTACGCGCAGGGCGCGCTGGCGGAGCCGCTGGGGATCCGGCTGCCGCGGTGGCCCACGGACCCGCAGGGGATCTACTTCGGCGGCAACGAGATGCGGCTCACGCCGCGGGCCATGGTGCGCTTCGGGGAACTGTACCGCAACGGGGGGCGGCACGGGGGGCGGCAGGTGGTGCCGGAGGCGTGGGTGCGCGCCTCGCTCGTCCCGCGCACCCGCTCGCCCTGGAGCGGCGACGAGTACGGCTACGGCTGGTGGATTTCCACCGCCGGCGGCCACCCCATGTTCTACGCCTGGGGGTACGGCGGGCAGTTCATCTTCGTGGTGCCGGAGCTGCGGCTCACCGTGGTCACCACCTCGGAGCCGGACCTCCCGCGCGAGGGCGGCCACCTGGAGGAGATCCGCCGCATCCTGCGCACGCTGATCGTCCCCGCCGCCGAGGAGGGCGGCCCGGCCGCGGCGCGCGACACATTCCCCGGGGGCGCTGATCCGGGCGATGCATAGCATATGCATAACCGAAAGCGCCCGATGTGTGCCGTACACATCGAGCGCCTTTCCGGCTGTGCTTCGGGGGAGCGTGATGAATGCACCCCCATCAAGCGAAAGCCCTCACACGACGATAGCCATCACGGACGCTTTGCAGGTGGCATTCGCGTCACCCGGTGTGACACTCCCGCGAACAGTAGTAACACCCGTTTACCTGCTTGAAGTGCTTCCCCGCTTCCGCTACGGCTTCTCGACAGCTGCTGAAGTATCCCAGGTTGATCCGGTTGACCTCCGCCGGCATGTGGCTGCAGCCGCTCACGTGCACTTCGTGGTCACCGTTCGACTGAGCCAGCCTGTTGACGTAGTAATACCCGGCCACGGTACACCTCACTTGATGATGGTCGACGACGAAACGACTCCTGCCCGGCGAGGTAGCTCTCGCCGATTCATGGGTCGGACGGGGCCGTCTCGTTTCCCACCCTTCGCTTCTCGTGAGGTTGCCTGAAGCCGCATCGGGTGCATCCGCGACGAGGTGCGTTCGGCATGCCGGACGCGGCCGCTGACGAAGCCCATGCGCGCCGCTTCCTGCACGTCCGGGGAGACGCTCAACCGCTCACCGGCGGGGATCCAGGAGTCCAGGCTCCAGCCCCATCGCCTCCGCCAGGAGCTCGTACGAGCGCAGCCGCGCGCCTGGGTCGTGCGTGACCGTCACCACCATCAGCTCCTCCACGCCGTAGCGCTCCGCCAGCCCCAGCAGCGCGTCGCGCACCGCCGCCGGGTCGCCGGCCACGACCCGCGCCCCGGGCGCGTCCGGCGGCGGCGGCGCCCACCCCGCCCCAAGCTCGGCGAGCGCGTCCTCCGGCCGGGGAATGCCGCGGTCGAAGCCGCGCATGATCCGCCGCCGCCACGCCTCCATGCTGCTCGCCAGCCGCCCCGCCTCCTCGCGCGTGTCCGCGCAGACCACGCTCACCGCCGCGCTCGCCCGCGGCTCCGCCAGCCGCGCCGAGGGCCGGAAGCGCTCCCGGTACGCCCGCGCCACGGCCGCTCCGTCCTCGCCGCTGATGAACTGCGCGAACGAGTAGGCGCACCCCGCCTCCGCCGCGTACAGCGCGCCCTGCCCGCCGGAGCCCAGGATCCACAGCTCCGGCACGCCCGCCCCGCGCGGCATGGCCCGCACGCGCCGCCAGGGGTGGTCCGCCGCGAAGCTCTCGTTCGCCAGCCAGCGCCCCAGCTCCTCCACCTGCCGCGGGAACACGTCGCCGGCGGGCGCGCGCCCGTAGGCGAGCGCCTGCGCCGTGCGCGGGTCCCCGCCCGGCGCCCGCCCCAGCCCCAGGTCGATGCGCCCGGGAAAGAGCGCCTCCAGCACGCGGAACTGCTCGGCCACCTTGAGCGGGGAGTAGTGCGGCAGCAGCACCCCGCCCGACCCCACGCGCATGGAGCGCGTCGCCGCGGCGACCATGGGGATGAGCACCTCCGGCGCCGAGCCCGCGAACGAGTTGGTGCTGTGGTGCTCCGCCAGCCAGTAGCGCGAGTATCCCAGGCGTTCCGCGGCGCGGGCCAGCTCCAGCGTGGCGCGGAGCGCGTCCGCCGCTGTGCCGCCGTTGGGAACGGGCGACTGGTCGACGACGCCGAGCTTCAGGGGCATGGTGCGAAAGTGCGGGAGTGCGAAAGTGCGGGACCGGGCGGCGGGGGACAGCCTACCGAAGCGGGGAGCGGCCTGCAAGCGCGGAAAAAGGAGACGCCCGCACCGGAGGTCCCGGCGCGGGCTCGCCGCGTGCTCCCGCTCCGCCGCCGGCCGCGGCGGCGGCGGGTCAGCCGGCGGACACGGGCTGGCCGAAGACGATGCGGTGCCCGTCGGGCGTCCGCAGGCTGAACTCGCGGAGCCCCCACGGCTTGGTGGCCGGCGCGGACAGGATCTCCGCCCCCCGCCCCGCGACCTCCCGGTGCAGCGGGTCCACGCCCTCCACGGTCACGTACACGTACCACGAGTGGTCGCCGAGCTCGCCCGCGGGCATGGCATCGACGCACTCGCCGAGCATCACCCGGAACGCGCCCCGGGACAGGAAGCTCCACCCGTCCGACCCGTCCCCGAAGTCGCGCGTGAACCCAAGGACGTCCATGTAGAAGCGCGTGGATACGCCCAGGTCGCGCACCGCAAGGACGCTGCGCGTGCTGACCAGCTGCGGCACGGGATCCATGACAGTCACCGGCTGATGGTGATCGGGAAGCCAGATGGCAGAGCGGCGGAGCCACGCACGATCGGCGCCGCCCCGCCGTTAGCAGTTCGCCGTTCCCGCAGTATCCCCCAAAATCAATTCGGGGGGAGACAGCCGGGCAGTTTCGGCTGGCTCCCCCCGGCGAAGGGAGACACGGGGGCAGTTTCCCGTGGCTCCCGGAGCCCGCGCAGGAGACGGACGGCAGTATCGTCCGGCTCCGTAGCGGCCCGTCCCGTCACGAAAAACTCAGTGCGACGCGCCGCCCCCGGAAGCCGGACGCCCGAGGACCGGCGTCACCGGGTACAGCGTGTAGCGGGCCGCCACCCTCTCCCACGCGGCGTTCTCCGTTTCCCAGCGGCGGAAGATCTCGCGCGGGTCGGTGCCGGCCTTGACCGCGGCCGGCGCCCAGCGGCTCCCCAGCATCTGGAGCATGCTCCCCATCCCCAGCTGCTGCGGGTGCATGCGGTAGATCTCGGACAGGAACACCAGCGAGGTGAGCACCGGCTGGTACGCGTCCCGGTCCGTCACCCGAAGCCGCAGCGCGCGGCACCGCTGGTTGCGGAACTGCATCCAGTCCGTGCCGCGCGGCGTGAACTCGGCCAGCTCGAACTCCACCCCCGGCAGCCGGTACCCGCGCACGCGGCGCAGCAGCTCGGGCGCGTCCAGGTAGGGGGCGCCCACGTAGGTGAAGGGCGCGTCGGTGCCGCGGCCCACGCTGAGGTTGGCGGTCTCCAGCATCACCAGCCCGGAAAAGGAGAGCGCGGCGGTGAGGCTGCGGATGTTGGGCGAGGGGTTGATCCAGGGGAGCCCCGTCTCGTCGAACCACTCGTCGCGCCGCCAGCCGTCCACCGGCACCACGTGCAGCTCGGCGCCCACGCGGTATTCCTGGTTCACGTAGCGCGCGACCTCGCCCACGGTGAGCCCGTGGCGCAGCGGCACCGGGTAGTAGCCGGTGATCGCCGGGCCCTTGTCGCGCATCTCCAGCGCCATCAGCGGCCCCTCCACCCGGGCGGTGATGGGGTTGGGGCGGTCCAGGACCACGAAGGGGATCCCCTGCGCGGCGGCGGCCTCCATCGCCATCGCCATGGTCCACACGTAGGTGTAGGGCCGCGCGCCGATGTCCTGGATGTCGAAGAGAAGCACGTCGATCCCCCGCAGCATGGCCGCGGTGGGCTTCTCGTTGCGGCCGTAGAGCGAGAACACGGGGAGGCCGGTCTTCACGTCGCGGCTGTTGGCGATGTGCTCGCCGCCGTCCACGTTGCCGCGCAGCCCGTGCTCGGGGCCGAAGAGCGCCACCAGCTTCACCCCCGGGGCGGCGTACAGCAGGTCGATGACGCTGCGCCCGTCGCGGGTGACGGCGGTGTGGTTGGTGATCAGGCCGGCGCGCTTCCCCCGCAGCAGGTGCAGCGAGTCGCGCAGCAGCACCTCGGCGCCGGGGGTGACCACGCGCGGCGCCGCGGGAACGGGCTCCGGGGCCGCCGCGGGGACGGGGGCCGGCTCCGGGGGGTCGGCGGGGATGTACAGCACGGGCCGCTCGCGCCGCGGGGCGTCGGGGGTGCGCGGCGTGGCGGGAACGCAGGCGGGGAGGGTGAGGACGAGCAGGGCGGCGAGCGCGCGCCGTGCCCGCCCGCCGGGGCGGTGGTACGTCATGGGACTTCGGTGGTACGGGGTGATGCGAAAGCGCGAACGGGACGGCGGACGACGGGCCGGGCGTGGCGGAAGGGCCTTTCCCGGTGCTACCCGCGGGGCTGCGAAAAGGTGCGGCTCAGGGAGCGGGCGACGGCGGCGGTGGCGGCGGCAGCTGCACGCGGACCATCTCCCGCCCGTCCCACACGAAGTAGGCGGGGCGGGTGCGGCCCGGCCAGGGGAGCTCGCCGGGCTGCAGGGCGTTCAGCACCACCAGGCGGCTGTCGCGGCGGAACTCCAGGCTCCCCTCCGAATCGAAGGGGTTGCCGTGCACCCGACCGGTGCGCGCGTCCACGACGGCCCAGTCCAGGCACTGGGTGCCGCACCCCCACCGGGCGATGGTGTACGCGCCGGCGAAGTTGGGCCCCGCCGCGGCGTCGGAGCGCAGCGCCGAGCGGTACATACGCGCCCAGGGCTGGCTGCGCAGCTCCACCGGGGCGGGCGTGCCGGCGAAGCTCTCGGTGGCGGGGTAGTCCTCGAAGCGCGGCACCGGCTGCCGGGCCCAGTCGGGCTGCGGCGGGATGGTGTCGCCGTCCTCGTCCGCGAGCACGGCCGTGTCGCGCGCGGCGAGCACCAGCGTGTCCGTGCGGACGCCGGGATCGACGATGGGCGCCGCAGGCGGGGCGACGCGGGGCGTGCAGGCCGCCACGGCGAGCAGCAGGGCGAGACGGACCGGGCGCACAGGGCGGAGCGGCATGGGGGCGGACGGACGGTGAGGGGGAGTGTGGACGGACGGGGGCGGCCGGGTCAGCGGGCGGGCGCGTCCGGGGACGCCGCGCCGGCGCAGCGGGCGCAGATGCAGCGGCGGCCGCGCTCCACCTCCGGGATGGCCGCGAGCGCCTCCGGCGCGATGCCGGCCGCGGAGCACCAGCACTCCCCCGCCGCGCCCGCGGGCGCCGCCATGGCGCACGCGTTGTCCCCGCCGCAGAGCGGGCAGGCGGCCTCCGGCGGGGAGGCCGGCGGCGCCGGGGACGCGGCCCGCGGGGTTGCGCTCACCCGAAGATGTCGCTGCCCAGGCCGCCGAAGCCGCCGCCGCCGTGGCCCTTGCCCTTGGGGCGCTCGGGCCGGGCGCGGCTGTAGGTGCCGGTGTCCGCGCGCGAGATGCGGCGGTGCGCGGCCAGCCCCTCCAGCACCAGCTCGGCGGTGGCCACGTCCAGCGCGCGGTCGCCCTGGAGCATCCCGGCGTCCCGGAGCGACGCTTCCAGCCCGGGGACGGCGGCGAGCCCCTGCCAGCAGGCGTCGGCCGAGGCGCCGTCGGAGATCTGCAGGACGCCGCCGTGGTCGAAGTACTCCACCACCTCGTCCAGCGAGTCCGCGTCCCAGTAGCGGTCGAACACCTCGCGCGAGGCCGCGGCGATCAGGTCGCGGGCGATGGCCTGCGAGCCCTGCAGCTCGCCCTCGTACTCCAGCTCCATCTTGCCCGTGATCGCCGGGACGGCGGCGTACACGTCGGCGACGCGGGGGACCACGCGCGGCTCGGTCGCCGTGAGCGCGCGCCGCTCGGCGTTGGAAACCACCGTTTCCAGCACGGAGATGGGCATGCGCTGCGACACCCCGCTGCGCCGGTCGATGCGCTTGTCGTCGCGCGCCAGGAAGGCGATGCGCTCCACCACCTCGGCGATGAAGGGCGGGATCTCCACGGCGCCGCCGTCGCGGCGCGTCCACGCCTCCTGCCGGGTGATCTCCATCCCCTCCTCGGCGCTCCTGGGGTAGTGCGTCAGCACCTCGGCCCCGATGCGGTCCTTGAGCGGGGTGATGATCTTGCCGCGCGCCGTGTAGTCCTCGGGGTTGGCGCTGAACACCAGCATCACGTCCAGGGGCAGGCGCACGGGGTATCCCTTGATCTGGATGTCCCCTTCCTGGAGGATGTTGAAGAGACCCACCTGCACCTTGCCGGACAGGTCGGGGAGCTCGTTGAGCGCGAAGATCCCCCGGTTGGCGCGCGGCAGCAGCCCGAAGTGGATGGTCAGCTCGTCGGAAAGCAGGTGCCCGCCGCGGGCGGCGCGGATGGGGTCCACGTCGCCGATCAGGTCGGCCACGGTCACGTCCGGGGTGGCCAGCTTTTCCACGTAGCGCCGGTCGCGCGGCACCCACTCCACGGGCGCGTCGTCGCCGTGCTCCTCCACCAGCAGCCGGCCGTAGCGGGAGATGGGGGCCAGCGGGTCGTCGTTGACCTCGGAGCCGGCGAGCGCCGGGATCTCCGGGTCCAGCAGCTCCACCAGCTGGCGGAGGATGCGGCTCTTGGCCTGCCCGCGAAGCCCCAGCAGGATGAAGTTGTGGCGGGCCAGCACGGCGTTGGCCAGCGACGGGACCACCGTGTCCTCGTAGCCGACGATGCCGGGGAAGAGCGGCCCGCCCGACCGGAGCTTGGCGAGCAGGTTCTCGCGCAGCTCCTCCTTGACGGAGCGTGGCCGGTATCCGGACGCCCGGAGGGCGCCGAGGGTGGTGGGGCGCTGGGTCATGCGTTCACCTTCGGTGAAGTAAAAGAAGTGCGAAAGTGCGAGGTGCGAAAATGCGAAAGTGCTTCGGGGCGCCGGCGCCCGGCGCGCTCCTGCATTTTCCGCACTCCAGCACTTTCGCACTCACGCACTTCCGCCCTGTTCGTCCGGCACTTCGATGGCGACGCCCTCCGGGAGCCTCCGCATCCGCGGGAGGAGCGCGGGGACGGGAGCGTCGCGGAGCGCGTCCCACAGCTCGGGGAGCGCGTGGAACTCGGCCAGGCGCGCCAGGGTGCGGACGGTGGGCGGGAGCATCTTCAGCTCGCCCGCGTGGAAGCGGGCCACCGCCTCGGCCGGGGCCAGCCAGCGGGCGTCGGTCAGCTCCGCCTCGTGCACCACGCACTCGGCGCACTCGGGAACGCGCGCGGCGAAGAAGCGGGTGTCGTAGCGGCGCGGCTCCGGCTCCGGGGTGATCCAGTGGGCGACGTACACCAGCGCGTCGCCGGACAGGCGCATCCCGTTCCCCACCGCCACCTCCCGCATCCCCACCACCCCGCCGAGCAGGGCGCGGCGCGCCACCTCCAGGCTTTCCCCGGCCCGGGCGTGCACGCCGCCCACGCCGTCCCAGCGCGCCAGCAGGATCCCCGTTTCCTCGAAGGCCTCGCGCAGCGCGGCCGCCACGTACCCCTGCGCCTCCGCGGCGTCGGCGAGCCCCAGCCGCGCGGCCCACTCCGCAGGCGACGGCCCGTCGATGCGCTCGCCCAGCGCCGGGTCGCGGTCGGCGGGGTCCACCACGCCGCCCGGGAACACCCAGGCGTCGGCGGCGAAGCCGCTGCGCCGGTGGCGGCGCAGGAGCAGCGCCTCGGGGCCGGCCGCGCCCTCCCTCAGGAGGACCACGGTGGCCGCGGGGCGCGGCTCCACGGGCTGGAAGTCGCCGGACTCCACCTTTTCGGCGAAGCCCGGAGGGAGGTGCTCCTCCGGGATCAGGAAGGTGCGGGGGTCGCCGGTGGCGCGGCGCGCGGCGGATGCGGCGGAGCGTTCGCTGGTCATCCCCGAACGATAGGCCATCCGCACCGGCGGGGCAAATCCGTCATAGCCCCCAGGCGGCGCGCACCGTCAGGCTGCGGCCGGGGTCCAGCGCGAACTCCTTGTAGCGGCTGAGGAAGCTCCGGTACGCGGTGTCCAGCGCGTTTTCCAGCTGCGCCTCCAGGCGCACGCGCCGCCCCACGAGCCGGGGCTCCCACCCGCCGCCCAGGTCCAGCAGCGCGTAGCCGCCGGGGGCGTACTCCCCGGGCGCGGGGTGCGACTGACGCGCCACGCCCCGGAGCTGCGTCCACAGGTGCGTCCCGCGGCCGGAGGCGCCTCCCTCGGGGCGCAGCTCGGCGCGCAGGAGCGCCCGCGGCGGCGGCATCAGCGGCAGGGGCCGGCCGGTCGCCGCGTCGGTCCCCCGCGCCACGTCCACCGCGCCGCGGAGCAGGAGCCCGCGCGCCGGCTCCACCTGCACGGCGGCCTCGCCCCCCCACAGCCGCGCGCGGGTCTGGTCGTAGCGGAACACCCGCAGCCCCTGCCGCAGCTCGGCCGTGGGCGCGGCGTACAGGTAGTCGTCCACGCGGTGGCGGTATCCCTCCACCTCGGCCTCCACGCCGCGGCCCCGCCAGCGGAATCCGCCATCCAGCGCCAGCGTGCTCTCGGTGTCCAGCTCCGCCGAGCCCACGTCGAAGCGCGCCTCGCCCAGCCGGGGGCCGTTGGCGAACAGCTCGAACAGGTTGGGGGCGCGCCAGCCGCGCCCCACCCCGGCGCGCGCGGCGAGGCCGCCGCCCAGCTCCACCGTGCCCGCCAGGTTGAAGGTCGCCGCCCGCCACGTGCGCGAGCCGGCGGCGAGCCCCAGCTCGGCGTTGGGGTCCCACTCCAGGGCGCGCCCGTCCGCGCGGGCCCCGGCCAGCAGCCGCACCGGGCCCAGCTCCACCTGCTCCACGGCGAAGAGCGCCGCGGTGCGCATGCGGGCGTCCGGCACCAGGGGGACGGGCCCGCGCGTGTCGTTGTGCTGGAGCAGCGCCGACACGCCCACGGTTCCCTCCGCCCCGCCCCCGCCGCCGTGGTGGGCCAGCAGGTCGAAGCTGTAGGTGTCCAGCAGCAGGTCGAACTGCACCGACTCCTTGCCGGGCACCCGCTCGCCGTTCAGCTCGTCGGCCACCTCCACCAGCGAGTGGCGCTGCCACTGCGCCCGCGGCTCCACGCGGATCCCGCGCCAGGGGAGGACGGCGGCGGCCTGAACGCGGTCGTCGGACAGCTTGCGCTCCGGCCCCTCCTCCTCCGCGGGGTCCGCGGGTCCCACGCCGGCGCGCCCGGAGTCCGCCTCCAGCAGCTTGAACTCGCCCCCGTAGCGGTCGTAGCGGACCACCAGGCTCCCCCAGTCGCCGCGGACGCCGCCGGCCAGCTCCCCGTCGAGCGCCCCGAACCCGGTGTTCTCCACCTTGCCGCGGGGCGTGCGGTAGTCCTCCCCCAGCCGGCCCACGACGGTCGCCCGCCACCCCGCGGCGCCCCGCGCGCCCTCGCCGCGCAGCACCAGGCCGCTCTCGCGGTTGTTGGTGGCGAACCAGCTTTCCGCGCCGGTGCGGACGAAGCCGCGGCGGCCCACCGCGTCCGGGAGCGGCTCGGGGACCACGTTGACCACCCCGCCCTCCGCGTCCGAGCCGTACAGCAGGCTGGCCGGGCCGCGGACCACCTCCACCCGCTGCGCCAGGCGGGCGTCGATGGAGGGCGCGTCCTCGTCGCTCCACGAGTAGTCCTCCAGCCGCAGCCCATCGGCGAGCACCAGCACCCGCGAGCCGGAAAAGCCGCGGATGACCGGCTTCCCCACCTGCTGCCCGGTGGAGAGCGTGGCGACGCCGGGAACGCCCTCCAGCGCGTGCGCCAGCGACACCGACGACGAGGCGCGCAGCCGCTCGGGCCCCAGCGTCGCCACCGAGAGCGGCGACGCCGCGGCCGCCAGCGGGGTGCGCGCCGCCGTCACCACCAGGCTTTCCAGCTCCACCGGCGACTCCCGCAGCGCGACGCGGACGGGCCCCGCGCTCCCGGGGCCGAACGCGACCACCGCGGGGGCGTGCCCCGGCAGGCGGAGCTGGAGGAGGTAGCGCCCGGGCGGGAGGGCCGCGAAGGCGAAGCGGCCGTCCGCGTCGCTGCGGGTCCTGCGCTCCAGCTCCACGATGGTTGCCTCGACCCCGGCCAGCGGGGCGCCGGCGCCGTCGGTCACCACTCCGGCGAGGGTGTCCGCGGCGGCCCGGTGCACGGCCGGCGCCGCCGCCCGGTCGGCGCGCGGCGGGTCCGCGGCGAGGGGCGCGGCGGCGAGCAGCAGGGCGATCAGCATGGGGAAGTCCTCTCCTCGTGGGTGGCGGCCCGGCCGCGGGAGGGCCGGTCGGCGCGGGCGGGAGCGGAGCCGCGGAGCCGGGGCCGCCGGGCTCCGCGGGCGGCTACGCCGGGGTCGTGTAGCGCGGGCCGGCGGGCGCGGTGCGGGGAGATCCCTCCAGGGAGGTGGTGTGCGGGAGGAGCTTGTCGATGTTCTTCCAGCCGGAGTCGCCCGAGATGAACACCACGTCGCCCGTCACCCCCAGCTCGCGGGCCGTTTCCTCCGCCGCGTGGAACACCCCGCCGGTCTGCAGGCCCCCGAAGATCCCCTGGTCGCGGAGCTCCAGGGTGGCGCGGACCACCTCCGGCTCGGACACCTTGACCACGCGGTCGAAGATCCCGTCCTCGAAGCCCTTGAGGATGAAGGGAGTCCTGTAGTCGCCGTCGTCGAAGCTCCCCGTCCCCGGGATCTTCGTCCCCTGCGCCGACTGCACGGCGACCACCTTGATCTCCGGCCGGTGCTCCTTGAGGTACAGGGCCGTGCCGTACAGGGTGCCCCCGGAGCCCAGCGAGGCCACCACCACCTCCACGTCGGGGAACGCCTGCAGGATCTCGGGCCCGGTCCCCTCGTAGTGGGCCTGCGGGTTCGCCCAGTTGTGGAGCTGGTCGAAGAAGCAGTAGCGCCCCGGCTCCTCGCGCTCCACCAGATCGCGGCAGAAGTGGTTCCCCTCGATGGTGAAGTCGCCCACCTGGTACAGCTCGGCCCCGTAGTACAGGAGGAAGTTGCGCTTGTCCTGCGTGAGCTTGGAGCTGACGACCAGCGTGGTGGAATGCCCCATCAGCCGCCCGAAGTAGGCCAGGGCGCAGGCCATGTTGCCGCTGGAAGCGTCCAGCAGCGTCATCCCCGGCTGGAGCGCGCCGGAGGCGAGCGCGTCCCGGATCATGTGCAGCCCCGCCCGGTCCTTGACGCTCCCGGTGGGGTTCCACCCCTCCAGCTTCACGTGCAGGCGCGCGTCGGGAGCGCGGGACGAGTGCACCCGCACGTGGGGAGTCCGCCCGACCAGGGCGGAGGTGTTGTCGTAGCGCGTCATCGCGTCACCAGAATTTGGATAAAGGTAGTTGTCCACCCGTGGCCGGCGTGCGGGGGAGCCGCGGGCACGGCGGTCGCGAGGCTGGGGGCCGGAGGGCGTCCGCCTTCCAAGGATATTAGCCGCCACACGGCGACGCAGGCAATCCATGCCCCTTTTTCCCGCGAGCCGAGCCCTCCAACGGCCGTTCCGGGAAGGGAGCGAGGATCCTTGCCCCGGCCCCCCGATCCCTTATACTTAAGCACATGCTTAACCAATCTCCTCCGCTCGACCAGCTCTTCCACGCCCTCGCGGATCCTACCCGGCGGGCGCTGGTCGAGCAGCTGAGCCGCGCGCCGGCCCCGGTGAGCGAGCTCGCCCGCCGCCTTCCCATGTCGCTCCCCGGCGTGATGCAGCACCTGCAGGTGCTGGAGGCGAGCGGCCTGGTCCGCTCCGAGAAGGTGGGGCGGGTGCGCACCTGCCGCCTGGAGCCGGAGGCGCTGCGGACGGCCGAGCGGTGGATCAGCGAGCGGCGCGAGGGCTGGGAGCGCCGGCTGGACCGGCTGGGCGACTACCTCGCCGAGCAAGACGACAACCCCGATCCGAGGAGGGAGCCATGACCACACACTCCGTGACGCACGCCACCTTCGTCATCGAGCGCAGCTACGCCGCGCCGCCGGAGCGCGTGTTCGCCGCCTGGGCCGATCCCGCGGCGAAGGCCCGCTGGTTCTCGTGCCACGCCGAGCACGAGATGGACTTCCGGGTGGGCGGGCGCGAGTACTCCCGCGGGGGCGAGCCGGGCGGGCCGGTCTACACCACGGAGATCCGCTTCCAGGACATCGTGCCCGGCGAGCGCATCGTGTACAGCTACGACGTGCTCCGCGACGACGCGCGCATGTCCGTGTCGCTGGCGACGGTGGAGCTGCGGCCCGACGGCGCCGGCACGCGCCTGGTGTTCACCGAGCAGGGCGCCTTTCTGGACGGCCACGACACGCCGGCCGGGCGGGAGCTGGGGACCCGGGTGGGGCTGGAGCGGCTGGACGCGGAGCTGGAGCGTGAGCCTGCGATCGCCGCGACCGCCTGAATCGCAACGGCTTTGAACTGCGGGGTTGGGCGTGCCCCCGGCTGGCGCCGGGGTCGGGCTTCGGCTCCGTAGCAGACGAAACAACCGTCTGCAACGGAGTCGAGCCCGCGCAAACAGCCGCGCGGTCTCGCCCCTTCGGGCCGTAATCCCTCACGCAAACGCCGACGTAGCCACAAGATCCAGCAGTTGCCCCCTCTCCCGGAATTGGGAGAGGGTGGCGGCTCTAAGGCCGCCGGGTGAGGGCCTTTCCGGCCGCGGGGGTGGCTTCCCTCGTCCGCGCTACCGCGGCGCGGGTGCCGGCACGCCGGCGGGCTCCGCCGCCGCCTGCTCGCGCTCGAAAGCGGCGAAGGCGCGCTCCAGCTCCCACTGGAGCCGCGCCTTCGCGCTGCGCGCCACCCGCTCGCGGCAGCGGCGCCCCTCCAGGCCGCCCGCGGCAGCGGCGCAGTCCGGCACCGGCTCGAAGCCGCCGGCCGCGCGCCACAGGCTCTCGCCCTCCACGAAGGCGTGCACCAGGGAGTTGCGCGCCATGGTCTTGAGCTCCAGGTAGCCCAGCCCCTGCTCGCGCGCCGCCCGCAGGTACTCCATGGTCATCTCCGAGCGGGACACGCCCTCGTCGTCGGTGGCCAGCGCCACGGGGACGCCCGCGGCCATGTACGCCGACAGCGGGTGGTCCGCACCCTTCACTCCCAGGATCACGTCGTTGCTGGTGAGCGCGATCTCCACCAGCACGCCCCGGCGGGCCATCTCCCGCAGCAGCCCCGGCGCGTCGTCCTCGTGCATCACGTCCACGCCGTGGCCGATGCGCGACGCCCCCGCAACCTCCACCGCCTCGCGCACGTGCGAGCGAAGCCCCTCCGGCGGCACCAGCCCCGGCGCCAGCTCCCCGGCGTGGAGGCTGAAGCGGACGCGCGGGTACAGCCGCCGCAGGTGGCCGATCATGCGCATCTGCAGCGAGTAGTCGCGCATGGACACCAGGCCGTCCTCCGGCTGCACCAGGTTGAAGCCCACCACCCGCGGATCGGTGGAGGCCATCTCGAACCCGGCCAGGATCTGGGCGAAGACGTTCGCGGGCGGGCGGCCGCGGCTCACCTGGTACAGGTAGCGCACCTCCACCGCGCACCCGGGGTCCGTCCCCGGCGCGCCGCAGCGGAGCAGCTCACGGCGGCGCGCCTCCGCGGCCGCGAGCGCGCGCGACGCCGCGGCGAGGGTGTCGCGCAGCCCGGCGGCGAGCAGGCGCTCGCGCAGCCGGCGGAACTGTGCCTCCTCGCTCTCGTCCTCGCGCCAGCCGGCCTGCGCCCCCAGGGCGGCCACCCCGCCGCCGTCCGGGGTGAGCATGAGCTCCAGGTAGCTCACCCGCCCGTGCGCCGCGCGCGAGGTCACCTCGGCGAGCATGTCGCCAGTGCGCCCCTGCCCCCCCGCGCCGAACTTGCCGAAGGAGTCGAAGAACTGGTCGTGGCCGTTGTCGCGCGCCGGGTGCCAGTTGCGCATGGACCACGCGTCGATCATCTCGCCGCGCAGCCCGCCGTCGCGCAGCGCCTGCGCCGCGGGGACGCCCCCCGCCGCCGAGTCGCACGGCGCCGGCGCGAGCCCCAGCGTGCGCCGGTTCACGCACAATCCCGCCTCCGCCGCCCAGGCCACGTAGCTTTCGGCGTACACCGCGCCGGACAGGTGGCTGTGCAGGTCGGCGCCCTTGGGCATGCGGCGCAGAAAGGCCACCAGCTGCGGCGGCTGCCCGCGGATGGCGTCGAAGCGCAGGTGGGTGCGCTCCTCGTCGGAGCGCGGCGCCTGGGCGCGCGCCGGAGCGGCCCCGGCCAGGAGGAGCAGGGCGCCGGGGAGCAGGCCGCGGAGCGCGGCCGCGCGGAATCGGGGCATGGAGTTCGGCGAGGTGTCGGCGTACGGAACGGACCCGCGGCGGGAGGGCCGACGGTGGAGGAGAATACGGCGGGGACGCGAGCCCCGCAAATGCCGGCGCCCCGAAAGGGGAGGGGGCCCTCAGCGGACGCCAGCGCGAGCCCCGCGTGAGGGATTTCGGCCCGAAGGGGCGAGACCGCGCGGCTGTTTGCGCGGGCTCGACTCCGTTACGCAGCGTTGTTTGCTGCGTTACGGAGCCGAAGCCCGACCCCGGCGCCAGCCGGGGGCACGCCC
>JBEVLE010000178.1:0-3560 GCA_040509335.1 Longimicrobiaceae bacterium
GCGTGAGGGATTTCGGCCCGGAGGGGCGAGACCCGGCGGGGCTGTTTCCGCCGGGGCTCGACTCCGTTAGCGAGCGTTGTTTGCTCGCTTACGGAGCCGAAGCCCGACCCCGGCGCCAGCCGGGGGCACGCCCGAACCCGCTGTCCAAAAAGCAGTTGCAGTCCGTAGCAGTCCAACCTTCAACGACACCCGAGATGCGATACGTTGCCGCGGCCGTGCTGGCACTGCTCGCGAGCGCGCCCGACGCCCTCCATGCCCAGCGCACCGCCGCCGGGCCGGCCGGGTACGACACCACCCTCCTGTCGCCCTTCCGGTGGCGGAGCATCGGGCCCAACCGGGGCGGGCGCTCCATCGCCGTGGCGGGGAGCAGCAAGCGGCCCATGGAGTACTTCTTCGGCGCCACGGGCGGCGGCGTGTGGAAGACGGGCGACGGCGGCGCGACCTGGAGGCCCGTGTCGGACCGGCACTTCACCAGCAGCTCGGTGGGCGCGCTGGCGGTGTGCGAGGCGAACCCGGACGTGGTGTACGCCGGGATGGGCGAGGCGCAGCTGCGCGGCAACGTCATGCAGGGCGACGGCCTGTACCGCAGCGCGGACGCCGGCAAGACCTGGAGCCACGTGGGGCTGCGCGAGACGCACGTGATCGCGCGGGTGCGCGTGGACCCGGCGGACTGCGACCGGGTGTACGTGGCGGCGCTGGGGCGCACCTACGGGCCCAGCGCCGAGCGCGGCGTGTTCCGCAGCACGGACGGCGGAAAGACGTGGGCCAGGACGCTCTTCCGCGACGAGCGCACCGGCGCGGTGGACCTGGTGATGGACCCGGCGGATCCCCGGACGCTGTACGCGGGGCTGTGGGAGGTCAACCGGACGCCGTGGTCGCTGTCCAGCGGCGGCCCGGGGGGCGGGATCTTCCGCTCGGCGGACGGCGGCGACACGTGGACGGAGCTGACGCGCAGCCCGGGACTCCCCCAGCAGGGGCTGGTGGGCAAGATCGGCGTATCCGTGTCCGGCGCGGACCCCAAGCGGGTGTACGCCATCGTGGAGGCGGACTCGGGCGGGGTGTTCCGCTCGGACGACGCGGGGGCCACGTGGACGCGGGTCAACCAGGAGCGCAAGCTGCGGCAGCGGGCCTTCTACTACACGCGCATCTACGCGGATCCCAAGGACAAGGACGTGGTCTACGTCCTCAACGTGGGCTTCTGGCGCAGCAGCGACGGGGGGAAGACGTTCACCGCCATCCGCACGCCGCACGGCGACAACCACGACCTGTGGATCGACCCGGCGGACCCCCGGCGGATGATCGAGGGGAACGACGGCGGCGCCAACGTGTCGGTGAACACGGGGGAAAGCTGGACGGACCAGGACTTCCCCACGGCGCAGATGTACCACGTGGTGACCACGAAGCACTTTCCCTACCAGGTGTGCGGCGCGCAGCAGGACAACAGCACGCTGTGCGTGGCCAGCGACGGCAACGGGAGCCAGTGGTACGCGGTGGGCGGCGGGGAAAGCGGCTACATCGCCCCGGACCCGCGCGACACGGACGTGTTCTACGCGGGGAGCTACGGCGGCTTCCTGAGCCGCTTCGACCGGGAAACGAACCAGCGCCGCAACATCCAGGTGTGGCCGGAGAACCCCATGGGGCACTCGTCCGAGGACATCGCGGAGCGCTTCCAGTGGACGTACCCCATCGTCTTTTCGCCGCACGACCCGCGCGTCATCTACACCGGCTCGCAGCACCTTTTCCGCACCACGAGCGAGGGGCAGAGCTGGGAGCGGATCTCGCCGGACCTGACCCGCGCGGACCCGCGCACGCTGGGCCCCTCGGGCGGCCCCATCACCCTGGACCAGACGGGGGTGGAAACGTTCGGCACGCTGTTCACCATCGCGCCCTCGCGGCACGAGGCGGGGACGATCTGGACGGGCTCGGACGACGGGGTGGTGAGCCTGACGCGCGACGGCGGGGCGACGTGGGCGCGGGTGACGCCGCCGGAGCTGCCGGAGCTCGCGCGGATCTCGCTGGTGGAGGCGTCGCCGCACGCGGCCGGGAAGGCGTACGTGGCGGCCAACCGCTACCAGCAGGAGGACCGCGCGCCGTACCTGTTCCGCACGGAGGACTTCGGGCGCACGTGGACGCGCATCACCACGGGGATCCCGGACGGCGACTTTCTCCGCGCGGTGCGCGAGGACCCGAAGCGCGCCGGGCTGCTGTACGCGGGGACGGAGAACGGGATCTGGGTGTCGTGGGACGACGGGGCGCACTGGCAGTCGCTGCGCCAGAACCTGCCGGTCACGCAGGTGTCGGACATCGTGGTGGAGGACAACGACCTGGTGATCGCCACGCACGGCCGCGGCTTCTACGTGCTGGACGACATCGCCCCGCTGCGGCAGCTGTCCCCCCGGGCCGCCGGGGGACGGGTGCACCTGTTCGACCCGGTGGACCCGGTGCGGGCGGTGGACGCGGGGGTGGCCGTGTACTACCGGCTGGAGCGCCCGGCGCGGCGCGTGACGCTGGAGTTCCTGGACGCCCGCGGGCAGGTGGTGCGCTCCTTCGCCGGGAGCGCGGCGGACACGGCCCGGTCGGGCGGGGCGGGGCAGGGCGGGGGCGACGATGACGACGACGACGGCCCGGCGACCCCCGCCGAGCCCCGGGTGCCGACGAAGGCGGGGATGAACCGCTTCACCTGGAACCTGCGCACCCCGGGGCCCGCCACCTTCCCCGGGATGGTGCTGTGGGCGGCGGGGAGCAACGGCCCGCGCGTGGTGCCGGGCACCTACCGGGTGCGGCTCGTGGTGGACGGCGCGCGGCAGGAGCAGGAGTTCGTGGTGCGCAAGGACCCGCGGCTCACGGGGGTGACGCAGCAGGACCTGGAGCGGCAGTTCGAGCTGGCCACCCGCATCCGCGCGGCGACCAGCCGCGCCAACGAGGCGGTGATCCGCATCCGCGACGTCCGCTCGCAGGTGGACGACCGCGCGACGCGCGCCGCCGACCCCGCGGTCACGGCCGCGGCGGACTCGCTCCGGGCCCGGCTGGGCGCGGTGGAGGAGGCCGTGTACCAGGTGCGCCTGCAGAGCAACCAGGACCCGCTCAACTACCCCATCCGCCTGAACAACAAGCTCGCGGCGCTGCTGGGCGTGGTGGAGAGCGCCGAGGCGCGCCCCACGGACCAGACGTACACGGTGTTCGACGAGCTGTCCAAGCGGCTGGACGCTCAGCTCGCGCGCCTGGCCGCGGTGCTGGAAACGGACGTGGCGGCCTTCAACGAGCTGCTGCGCGCCCGGCGCTTCCCGGCCGTGGACACCACGCGCGACGTGCCATCGCAGCCCGCCGCGGCCACGCCGCCGGGCGACGAGGAAGAAGAGGAGGAAGGCGAGCACAGGGACTGGTAGGGCGCGCCCTCGCGGGGGGGAGCACGACGAGCGAAGCGGCCGGGATCCCCGAGGGACCCGGCCGCCTCGCCGTTGCGTGAGGGATTTCGGCCCGAAGGGGCGAGACCGCGCGGCTGTTTGCGCGGGCTCGACTCCGTTACGCAGCGTTGTTTGCTGCGTTACGGAGCCGAAGCC
>JBEVLE010000179.1:0-4459 GCA_040509335.1 Longimicrobiaceae bacterium
GTCGCCGACGGCGCTCCTCATGCCGTCCGCGCCGGCGCGCGCGACGGTCGCCGCCGCCACGGCCATGCCGAGCGCCAGGCCGGCGGCGACGTCGCTGGGGGACGCCCTGCCCGACAGCACCGCCGCCTCGCGCGGCTCGGCGGCCTTCCGCGTGATCTCCTCCACCGCGGCGGGGAAGAGCAGCTTCAGCATCTCGGCCGTGACGCCGGACAGCACCGCGTCCTCGGACGGGTACGACGGCAGCGCGCCGACCGGCGCAAGCGCCCGGACGCCGGGGTCCACCCGGGCGGGCGAGGGCCGTCCGTACCGGAACTTCCAGTACCACGCCGACTTCAGGGCCTCGAACTGGGCCACGCTGACGTAGCTGTACGCGCGCGCGGCGTAGGGCGGGTTGGCGAACGGGAACTGGGGGTCGCCGAAGGGGTTCTCGGCGTCCGGCACCGGGTAGCTGCCATCGGCCCGGGGCGTCGGCGGGAGGTTGAAGCGGGCCACCAGCTCCCGCAGGACCTGGTTCCAGCGCAGGACTCCGCCGCCGCTCCAGTACTCCACGGAGCGGCGCTGGGCGGAGGTCAGCTTTTCCTGGGCGGCCCGGACGGCGCCGAGCTCCGCCCGGTACGCGTCGGAGGTGACCGCCGCGGGAGCCGGGACCGCGATCTGGTCGGGACCCGCCAGCACGATCATCCGCCAGCCTCCGGCGCCCTCGTCCAGGCTGGCCGCCTCCAGCGGCCGCAGCCGCTCCGAGTCCACCACGGCGTCGTCGCAGGCGGGGCCGGCGAGCGCGGCCGCGCCCGCGAGGACGATGGCCGCCGCCCGGCGGCCGGCGGCGGCGCTCATCGCGGCCCTCCCCGCCCGAAGCGCGGCGTGTAGTGGATGCCGCTGGTGAGCGTGGTGGCCTGTCCCACGTTGCGGCCGCTCACCACGCGGCTGGCGCCGACCTGGACGGCCAGCCCCGGTTCCGCGAGGGTGTAGCCCACCCCCGCGCCCACCCGGACGAAGTCCATGCGGTTGGAGATGAACGGCATGTCCTGGCGCCGGATGTCGCCGCCGCCGAGCGTGCGCCGGAGCGACACGGAAACCGGCACGCGCAGGCGCCCTTTCCGGTATCCCGCGCCCAGCGCGTGGTCGAGCACCTCCGGCATGGCCACCTCGTCGCTCAGGTGCAGCCGGCCGTCGGTGTAGTAGGCCGGCCGGTCCAGCTTCACCCGGGAGCGCAGGGTGTAGGCGGTGGACGCGTCCAGGAACCATCCCTCGTCGGCCTGCAGGCTCAGCGTCAGCCGCCCCGAGATCTGCCGGCTCCCCAGCCCGATGGAGAGCGGGAGGAAGTCGGGCGAGTAGTCGCCCACGGGGAGGCTGGCGGCGCCCACGGCGACCGCGTCCACGGTGCCGCGCCCCGCGAGCGGCGCGGTGAGCAGCCTGTACTTGGCGGCCAGCGTGAGGTCCTGCAGGCCCCGCATGCCGTGGAGCGTGCCCCCGGAGGCGTGCGTCCACACGTACGGGAGCATGGCGAGGACGCTGAGCCGCCCGGTGACCCCGTAGCCGCCCGCGAGGGTGACGCTGCGGGTGGTGAGCGCGCCGATGTTCTCGTTGCCGCGCTTGAGGCCGCCCTCCCAGTACCGGTCCCAGCGGTCGTACCCGTGGACGAGCCCGATGGCCGGCGAGCCCGCGGGCATCAGCAGGCCGTCGTGGAGGTCCTGCGCCGGAGCGGGCCCGGCGGACAGCGCGAGCAGGAGGAGGGCCGGGAGGACCGCTCCCCCGCGCCGTGGGTGTGCCGGCTTCGCCGCTCCCGACGAGTGAATGGACATGGCTTCAGCCCTCGTGCTGGCGAGGAGTGAACCTGCGAGGGCGCGGGACCGCTCCGCCGGGTCCCGGCTTCCCTCCCGATCCGGAGGATGGGATCGATCGCACGGCCGCCTGGACGGCCGGAGTGGGCGATGAACAGGACCGAGGTGCCGGCGCGGCCGGAGGGGACGAGGCCCATCCGGACCCTGCGGGGTGGCGCCCGCCGGGGAGGACGGAGGCGCTATTTTCGTCGTTCCCCGGGGGGCTTCCGGGGGGTCCGACGCGTCCGTGTCTGCAATCCTGTTGCCAGTCCGCGCGGGCCTCCGGCGGCGACCCGGAGAATGGGGGGCTCGCCGCTCGTTTGCGTTTGTCTGGACACTGGCTCCAAAAACCCGCATGGTATATGTATTGCCCTGGGGAGCGTTCCGCGGGGCAGAACGGGACGCCCTGTCCTGCGGTGCGCCAGCTCTCCCAACGCCATCTCCGCCGGGGCATGCAGGCCTCCCGCCCGGCCGATCTCCGGCCGGTACACCAGTCGCCACGAAGGCTTCGCTGCCGGATCCGGTAGCTCCCCCTCCGCGGGAAGGCGATGCATGGATCCGCCTTGCAGTACGGACCCACCCGCGAGCATTCCCGGACGCTTCCACGGCTCCGGGCTTCGCCCGGCGTCGGGTGACCGCGCCCGCGCGCCTGCGAGCTGCTCACCGGCGCGCGGCCCCGAGCTAGTGGGGTGCTCCACGGAGATCGTGCAGCTGAAGCGCATGATCGACGTGGTGGCGCCCACGCCCAGCACCGTCCTGATCAACGGGGAAACGGGCACGGGCAAGGAAGTGGTGGCCCGCCGGCTCCACGCGCGCTCGGACCGCGCCCACCGGCCGTTCGTGGCCGTGAACTGCGCGGCGCTCCCCGAACACCTGGTGGAATCCGAGCTGTTCGGGTTCGAGCGCGGCGCCTTCACCGGGGCCGCCTACTCCAAGCCCGGCTACTTCGAGGAAGCCAGCGGCGGGACGCTGTTCCTGGACGAGGTCACCGAGCTCCCCCCCGGGCTGCAGGCCAAGCTCCTCCGCGCGCTCCAGGAGCGCGAGATCCGCCGCCTGGGCGGCACGCGCAGCATCTCCGTGGACGTGCGCGTGGTCGCCGCTTCCAACGTGGACCTGGCCGAGGCGCTCCGCGACGGAAGGCTCCGCTCCGACCTGTACTACCGGCTGCGCGTCATCGAGCTGCACCTTCCCCCCCTCCGTGGACACCGGGAGGACATCCCCCTCCTGTGCGACCACTTCCTCAGGTCGCACGCTTCCGTGTGCTCGCCGCTGCGCAGGACGGGCACCGCCGCGCTGGAGGCCATGGAGGCCTACCACTGGCCGGGGAACGTCCGGGAGCTGGAGAACGCGGTGGAGCGCGCGATGGTGTTCGCCCGCGCCGAGGAGACTGACACGCTGCTGCCGCACCACCTTCCCGAGGAGATCCGCGGGCACTTCGCCGCCCCGCCCGACGAGCGCAGCGCGGGAGAGGCCAGGCTGGACATGTTCAGCGCCATACGCCGCCTGCGCAGACGCTACCTGGCGGAAGCGCTCCACCTGGCCAGCGGCAACAAGGTGGAAGCCGCCCGCCTCCTGGGGATCAGCCGCCGCGGCCTGTACGACCTGATCGAGGAGGCCGGGGGCGACGCCCCGCCCCCCGGCTGAGTGCCGGGATCGTGCACACGTGCCCGGTCCGCGGTGTGAAGCGCGCTGCACACCCGCCGTCCTCCCCCATTCCCCTCCTTTTCCAAAAACCCGCGTATCCGCTGCCGGGACGGCCGGGGCCTTCCCGGCGCTCCCATGGGTACGCTCCTTGTCTCTGGCGACGCCGACGCACCGCCCCTCCCGGTGGCCCGCCCACCTTCGCGTCGGACACGGAGATCCATGCTCCCGCCCCTCCTGGTCCCCCTCCCGCTCGCGCGGGTCCCGGCCGCCGCGTCCCCACGGCCGGCCCGGGCCGCGGGCCGCCGCCGCCCCCGCCTCGTCGGGATCGACGCGGCGGAGGCGACCTTCGCACGCCGCGGCTTCGCGTGCGGGTGCCCCGCCACCCGGCGCCGGCTGGAGGGCGTCGGCCTCGCCTTCCTGGGCGGCTACCACGCCGCGCTGGAGGAGGACGGCGCGGCGGAGCTGGGCGCCCGGCTGGAGGGGGCGGAGCCCGCGCTGCGCGGCTTCGCCTTCGAGGGGGCGGCGATGGGGCTGGCGCTGCTGGACCGGCTCGCCCCCTGGCGGCGCGACCGCCTGCGGACCTTCCTGCGCGGCCCCGGGGCGCCGCACGTCTACATGGTGCACGTGGGCGCCGGCTGGGCGCTGGCGCGGCTGCGGCGGGGGTTCGCCGGGCCGCCGCGGGACATGGACCCGCTGCTGGGGTGGCTGGCCGCGGACGGGTACGGCTTCCACGAGGGATACTTCCACCCGGCGAGGTACGCGCGGGGGGGCGCGGCGCCCGGACGCGTGTCCGGGTACGCGCGGCGGGTGTTCGACCAGGGGCTGGGCCGCAGCCTGTGGTTCGTCCACGGCGCGGACCCCGGCCGGATCTCGGCGGCGGTCGCCGGCTTCGCCCCGGGGCGGCGCGGCGACCTGTGGAGCGGCGCCGGGCTGGCGTGCGCCTACGCCGGCGCCGCGGAAGCGGGCGCGGCCGCGGCGCTGGCGGACGCGGCCGG
>JBEVLE010000180.1:0-13855 GCA_040509335.1 Longimicrobiaceae bacterium
GCCGCACCCATCAAGGCCGGCAGCGAGCACGATCCGTCCAGCTGGCCGGAGGCCAGGCAGAACCCGGGCTTCGCCGGCGACAGCGGCGAGTTCGCGCACCTGACGGAAGACGAGATCCGCGGCACGGCGTACGTGGGGCAGCGCCCCGCGCACGGCGGCCACGCGTCCGTCGCGGGCACCATGCCGTACCAGGTGGCCACCAGCCGCCCCGACGCGCCGCTCTTCACGGGCGAGCACGAGGACCGGCTGGAGAAGGTCATCGGCCGCTACCCCGACCGGCAGGCGGCGCTGCTGCCGGCGCTGCACCTGGCCCACGAGATCCGCGGCTACCTGGCCCCGGAGACCATGGACGAGGTGGCCGAGCGGCTGCAGCTGCCCCCGGCGTACGTGCGGGGCGTGGCCACGTTCTACACCATGTACAACCTGGCCCCCGTCGGTAAGTACCTCATCCAGGTGTGCACCAACATCTCGTGCAACCTGTGCGGCGGCGACGCCGTGCTGGAAGCGTTCCTCCAGGCGACCGGCGCCGACGTGGGCGAGACCACGCCGGACGGGCTGTACACGGTCATGGAGGTGGAGTGCCTGGGCGCCTGCGGCTTCCCCACCGCGGTGCAGATCAACGACCGTTACTTCGAGAACGTGAGGCCCGAGAACGTGCCCGCGCTGCTCGAAAGGCTGAAGTAGAGGCGCCATGGCGTATCCGTACAGGCACCCGAGCGAGGTGCAGGTCCTCAGCAAGTACTTCGGCGACCCCGAGGCCCGCACCCTCAAGGGGTGGGAGGCCCGCGGCGGCTACCAGGCGCTGCGCAAGGCGCTGGGGATGTCGCCCGCCGACATCGTGAACGAGGTCAAGGCCTCGGGGCTGCGCGGGCGCGGCGGCGCCGGCTTCCCCACCGGGATGAAGTGGAGCTTCATGCCCCCCAAGGGCGACAAGCCGCACTTCCTGGTGTGCAACGCCGACGAGTCCGAGCCCGGCACCTTCAAGGACCGCGAGCTGATTCGCTGGACGCCGCACGCGCTGGTGGAGGGCTGCCTCCTGGGCGCCTACGCCATCCGCGCGGAGCACGCCTTCATCTACATCCGCGGCGAGTTCTTCGAGCCGGCGCAGGTGCTGGCGCGCGCCATCGAGGAGGCGTACGAGGCCGGCTACGCCGGGCGCAACGTCATGGGGAGCGGGATCGACATCGACGTCACCCTGCACCTGGGCGCCGGCGCGTACATCTGCGGCGAGGAAACGGGGCTGCTCAACTCGCTGGAGGGGCGTCGCGGCGAGCCGCGCATCAAGCCGCCCTTCCCGGCGATCGCGGGCGCGTTCCGGCTCCCCACCGCCGTCAACAACGTGGAAAGCCTGATCGCCGCCGCGCACATCGTGCAGAACGGCGCCGACTGGTACAAGCAGTGGGGCACCGAGAAGAGCACCGGCACCAAGCTGTTCTGCGTGTCCGGGCACGTGAAGCGCCCCGGCAACTACGAGGTGCCGCTGGGCTTCAACTTCAAGGAGTTCATCTACGACGTGTGCGGCGGCACCCCGGACGGGCGCCCCGTCAAGGCGGTGATCCCCGGCGGCTCCTCGGTGCCCATGCTCACGGCGGACGAGCTGGACATCGGGATGGACTACGAGGCCATGGCCGCGGCGGGGACCATGCTGGGGTGCGGCTCGGTGATCGTGATGGACGACACCACGGACATCGTCAAGCAGGTGCGCCGCATGGTGGACTTCTACGCCCACGAGTCGTGCGGGCAGTGCACCCCCTGCCGCGAGGGCACGGCGTGGGCGGGCAAGATCCTGCGCCGCATCGAGAACGGGCACGGCAGCGAGGCGGACCTGCAGACGCTGATGGAGATCTCGGACAACATGTCCGGCAAGACCATCTGCGTGCTCTCGGACGCCTGCGCGGCGCCGATCACCTCCTCGATCCAGAAGTTCCGGGGAGACTACCTGGCGCGCATGCGGCGGCCCGAGCCGGCCGTGGCGGCGGCCCGGTAGCGGCGAGAATCCAAACCGACACGGAGGCCGAGTTGGCCGACCCAAATCCCACGGTCGACACCGTGAACTGCACCATCGACGGCATCGAGATCACCGTCCCCAAGGGGACGCGGATCATCGACGCCGCCGCGCGCGTGGGCGTGGACGTCCCCCACTACTGCTACCACCCGGGGCTCTCCTCCCCGGCCCAGTGCCGCATGTGCCTGGTGGAGGTGGAAAAGGCCCCCAAGCTGGTGCCGTCGTGCACCGCCACGGTGGCCGAGGGGAACGTCATCCACACCCAGAGCGAGAAGTCGCTCCAGGCGCGGAACGGGGTGCTGGAGTTCTACCTGGTGAACCACCCGCTGGACTGCCCGGTCTGCGACCAGGCGGGCGAGTGCAAGCTCCAGGACTACACCTCCGCCGAGGGGCGCCCCATGGGCCGCTCGCAGGAGGCCAAGCGCGTGCTGGGGCGCGACGACTTCGGCGGCGACGTGCTCTTCTACGCGGACCGCTGCGTCATGTGCACCCGCTGCGTGCGCTTCATGCGCGAGGTCGCGCAGGACGAGAGGCTGGCGGTGGTGCAGCGCGGGCACCGCAACGTCATCGACACCTTCTTCGACGAGGGGCTGGACGGGAACATCTGGGCCGACAACATCGTCGACCTGTGCCCGGTGGGCGCACTGGTGTCCAAGGACTTCCTGCACAAGGCGCGCGCCTGGGACCTGGACCGCGTCCCCTCCGTGTGCCCCAACTGCTCGCAGGGGTGCAACGTCCGCCTGGAAACGCGCGACAACGAGGTCATGCGCCTCAAGCCGCGCACCAACGAGGCCGTCAACTCGCACTGGATGTGCGACTACGGCCGGCTCAACTACTCGTGGATCAACCGCGGCGGCCGCATCGAGGCGCCGCTGGTGCGCGACGGCGACCGCTTCGTCCCCGTGTCGTGGTCCGAGGCGCTGACGCGGCTGGTGGAGCGGATCGGCGCGACGCCCGGCGAGGCGCGCGCCGTGGTCTCGCCCTTCGCGGCCAACGAGGACCTTGGCGCGCTGCGCCGGGTGCTGGACGCCCGCGGCTCCGGCGGCGGCGTGTTCCGCGCCGAGCGCGGCGAGGAGGTCGTCCTTCCCGGCTTCCCCACGCTGGCGCTGCGCGAGGACCGCTCGCCCAACACCGCCGGCGCGGAGCTCCTGGGCTTCACGCGCGCCGGCGACGCCGCGGCCCACGGCGGCCTGGAGAGCGCCGCCGGCCACACCGGCGTGCTGTTCGTGCTGGGCGACGAGCTGGCGGACGCCCCGGCGGACTTCGGGGCGGCGGCGGGGCTGTTCGTGTACGTGGGGCACTTCCTGTCGCCCGCGGCGCGCAACGCCCACGTGGTGCTCCCGGCGACCACGTTCGCCGAGATGGAGGGGAGCTTCACCAACGTGCAGCGGCGCGTGCAGCGCTTCTGGCCGGCGCTGCAGGCCCCCGGCATGGCGCGTCCCGCGTGGCAGATCCTCGGCGTGCTGCACGCCGGCATGACCGGCGGCGAGGTCCCCGGCACCCCGGCCGACGCCTTCGCGGCGCTGGGCGGGCTGCGGGCGGAGTTCGCCGGGCTGGAGTGGGCCGACCTGGGCACCGAGGGGCGGCCGCTCCCGGAGCCGCGGGCGCTCGCCGAGGCCGGCGACCGAGTTTGACCAAACATCACCCGCAAGGCCAACGATGATGGACGGACTGCCGATCCACCGGATCGGGGAGCTGGGCGACATCGCGTTCCTGATCTTCATGGCGATCAGGGTGCTCGTGGTGTTCGTGGTGCTGCTGGTGACCGTGGCGATGCTCACGCTGCTGGAGCGCAAGGTCAGCGCGTGGATGCAGGACCGCATGGGCCCCAACCGCGTGGGCCCCGGCGGTCTGCTGCAGCCCGCCGCCGACGGCGTCAAGAACATCCTCAAGGAGGAGAGCGACCCGGCGGAGGCCAACCGGGTGTTCTTCAACCTGGCGCCCATGCTTTCCATCACCCCGGCGATGGTCACCTTCGCGGTGATCCCCTTCGCCGCGCCGCTCCCCACCCGCTGGGGGATCGTCCCCATGGTGGTGGCCGACGTGCCCATCGGGATCCTGTTCCTGCTGGCGTTCTCGTCGCTGGGGGTGTACGGCATCGTGCTCGCCGGCTGGGCCAGCTCCAACAAGTACGCGCTGCTGGGCGGCCTCCGCGCCGGCGCGCAGATGATCTCCTACGAGATCGCGCTGGGGCTGTCGCTGATGAGCGTGTTCTTCCTGGTGGGCAACGTGGGGCTGCCGGAGGTGGTGTGGGCGCAGCAGCGCATGCACCTGTGGTTCGCGCTCCCGCTGGCCGTGTCCTTCTTCTTCTTCTGGATCTCCGCCTTCGCCGAGACCAACCGCCTCCCCTTCGACCTCCCCGAGGCCGAGTCGGAGCTGGTGACCGGGTACCACACCGAGTACTCGGCCATGAAGTTCTCCATGTTCTTCATCGCCGAGTACGCGCACGTGCTCACCATCTCGGCGCTGATGGCGACGCTCTTCCTGGGCGGCTGGGACATCCCCGGCTCGTTCGACGACATGGTGGTGGGGCCCGCCGGGACGGTGATCGGCGCGGAGCCGGCGGTGTGGAAGACGATCGTCACGCTGCTCATGTTCGGCGCGAAGACCTTCTTCTTCATCATGGTCTTCATGCTGGTGCGCTGGACGGTGCCGCGCTTCCGCTACGACCAGGTGATGGACCTGGGGTGGAAGATCATGCTTCCCACCGCGCTCGCCGCGCTGGTGGTGACCGCCGCGACCGTGCTGGGGCTGGACAGCGCCGGCGTGGAGCCGACCGACCTGATGTACGGCTTCCTCCCGGTGTACGGGCTGGTGCTCGCGGCGGTGAACGGGGTGATGCTCGCCGCCATCCTCTGGCTCATGGACCGCGGCCACACCCTGGCCGGCACCGGCCCGCGCGAGCGGCACCGGCTACCCCGCGAGGTGGCGCGGCAGCGCGCCGTTCCCGTGCCGCCGCAGCGGCCGGCCGCTCCCGTTCAACGGGTATAAGGACAGACAAGCACATGGCAGTCAAAGTCCGCGTGATGAAGCGCCCGGAGGCGAAGAAGTCCTCGTACATCCGGGCCACGCTCAAGGGGATGGCGCTCACCTTCCGGCACATGGCCAAGGCGGCCGGCGACCGGAGCGAGCTGGTCATCCAGTACCCCGAGCAGAAGAAGGACATCTCGCCGCGCTGGCGGGGCACGCACGTGATGGAGACGCACGAGGACGGGCGCCCCAAGTGCGTGGCGTGCGGCCTGTGCCCCACCATCTGCCCGGCCAACTGCATCAAGCTGGTGCCCGGCGAGGACGACCAGGGGAACCGCTACCCCATCGTCTACGAGATCGACGAGTTCCGCTGCATCTTCTGCGGGATGTGCCAGGAGGTGTGTCCGGTGGAGGCGATCCACGTGGGCCAGCACTACGAGAACGCGGAGTACACGCGGGAGCGGTTCGTGTATGACCTGGACCGGCTCATGAAGCAACCGCATCCGGTTACGGCGCTCTGGGATCCCTCGGATCCGGCGTCTGAATAAGCCGGGGATTCGGGCGAATCCCCGGCCGATACTGCCGGCCGGGGACCGCGCTCTATTCTCCTGGACACGAAACAACCGTGTCCAGGAGAACGGAGCCCCGCAAACTGCGCGGGTCTCCGCCCTTCGGGTCACGATCGCTTTCGCGGGGGCCCGTGATGGGGCGGGAAAGACGGGAAGGACCGGGCTGTGCCGTCCTGCGGACGGCTGTAGTTTCCTGCCGGCTCGCGCCGGCGGTGCGGGGCGCCGGAAGGCGCCCGTGCGAAAGGGATCGTAACCCGAAGGGCGGAGACGCCGGGGCTGTTTCCGGCGGCTCCGTTCTGCTGGACACGGTCGTTTCGTGTCCGGCAGAATAGAGCCCGGTCCCCGGCCGGGCAGTATCGGCCGGGGATTCGCCCAAACCACGTCGTTGAGCATGATCCAAGCACTGTTCTGGTTGTTCGCCGTCCTGGCCGGCGCCTCGGCGCTGATGACGGTCACGCGCAGGAGCCCGGTCGCCAGCGCGCTCTGGCTGATCGGGACCTTCTTCTCGCTGGCGGCCATCTACACCCTGCTGGGGGCCTTCTTCATCGGGATCATCCAGATCCTGGTGTACGCGGGCGCCATCATGGTGCTCTTCCTCTTCGTGATCATGCTCCTCAACCTGGGGAACGACTACGAGGCGGACATCCGCAGCCACACCTGGAAGGCGCTGGCCGGAGGGAGCGCGCTGGTGATGCTCGCCATGCTGGCGCGCATGTTCGCCGGCGGTACCGGGAGCGCGCCGCTGGGGCGCACCGCCGGGGTGGACGTGCTGGCCGCGCAGGTGGCGGAGCACGGCTCGGTGGGGGTGATCGCGATTCCCATGTACGGCGAGTACATGATCATGCTGCAGGCCACCGCGATCCTGCTGCTGATCGCGTGCGTGGGCGCGGTGGTGCTGGCCAAGCGCAACGTGTAAGGAGATCCCGTGACCGACATTCCGCTGAGCTGGGTCCTGGCGCTGAGCGCGATCCTGTTCTCCGTGGGCACCCTGGGCGTGGTGATCCGCCGCAACGCCATCATCCTCTTCATGTGCGTGGAGCTGATGCTCAACGCCGTGAACCTGGCCTTCGTGGGGCTCGCCCCGTACGCGGGGGTGCAGGGACAGGTGTACGTGTTCTTCGTGATCGCCGTCGCGGCGGCCGAGGCCGCGGTGGGGCTGGCCATCATCATCTCCGTCTTCCGGCACTCGGAGTCGGTGGACGTCAAGAACTTCCGACTCCTGCGCTGGTAGAGGCCACGTGACGCTCCTGTTCCAAGAGGCCGCGCACGCGGCGGCGGAGGCGGCCGGCCACGGCGCCTTCCACCCCGTCTCGCCCTGGCTGATCGTCGTCCTCCCGCTCGTCGGGTTCCTGGTCAACGGGCTCGCCTCGGTGTACGCGGCGCGCCGCGCGCTCCCCGTGCTCCCCCCCGTGGGCGACCCGCACTGGGACTCGCACCACGAGCCCAGCGAGCAGGAGGGGCACGACCACGGCACCCGGCCCAGCCCGGTGGACGCCGCGGCCGCGGACCACGCGCACGACCACCACGACGCGCACGACGCCCACGACCACCCGGCGGGGCCCAAGCCGTGGACGCACCGGCTGCCGACGTTCGTGGCGCCGGGGGTGCTGCTGGCGGCGTTCGGGGTGGCGGTGGCGAACTGGCTCGCCATGCGCGGCTTCATGCACTCCGCCGGCGAGCACCCGGCGTTCGAGGCGGTCCGCTACTTCAGCTGGATGCCGGTGGGCGAGCTGCAGGTGGACGCGGCGCTGCTGCTGGACCCGCTGTCCATGCTGATGACGCTGGTGATCACCGGGGTGGGGTCGCTGATCCACCTCTTTTCCATCGGCTACATGAAGGAGGACCCCGGGTACCCGCGCTACATGGCGTACCTGAACCTTTTCGTGTTCTTCATGCTGGTGCTGGTGCTGGGCGCCTCGTACCCGCTGATGTTCGTGGGGTGGGAGGGGGTGGGGCTCTGCTCGTACCTGCTGATCGGCTTCTGGTTCAGGGAAAAGGCCAACGCGGACGCGGGCAAGAAGGCGTTCATCGTCAACCGCATCGGCGACTTCGGCTTCCTGATCGCCATGTTCCTGCTGTTCGCCAACCTGGGGACGCTGGACTTCACCGAGGTGATGCAGCGCGCGCCCCTGACGCTGGCGTACGGCGGGGCTGTGGTGACGGCGATCGCGCTCTTCTTCTTCCTGGGCGCGGCCGGCAAGAGCGCGCAGATCCCGCTGTACGTGTGGCTCCCGGACGCCATGGCGGGCCCCACGCCGGTCTCGGCGCTGATCCACGCGGCCACCATGGTCACGGCGGGCGTGTACCTAGTGGTGAGGTCCTCGGTGCTCTTCACCATGGCGCCGACGGCGTCGCTGGTGGTGGCGCTGGTGGGTGCGCTGACGGCGTTCTTCGCGGCCACCATCGGCCTGAAGCAGTGGGACATCAAGAAGGTGCTGGCGTACTCCACCGTGTCGCAGCTGGGCTTCATGTTCGCGGCGGTGGGGATGGGGGCGTACGTGGCCGGCGTCTTCCACCTGATGACGCACGCCTTCTTCAAGGCCTGCCTCTTCCTGGGCTCGGGCGCGGTGATCCACTCCATGCACCACGCCCTTCACTCCACGCACAACCCCGCGGACGCGCAGGACATGCGCAACATGGGCGGGCTGTGGAAGTTCCTCCCGGTCACCTTCTGGACCATGGCGATCGCGACGCTGGCCATCGCCGGGGTGCCGCCCTTCGCGGGGTTCTTTTCCAAGGACGAGATCATCGGCGCGGCGTGGCTGGGCGCCGAGGGGCACTCGGCGTTCTCGCGGGCGGAGCTGTTCGGGATCGCGGGGAGCACCTGGATGGGCTTCATCGGCGGGACGCTTTCCATCGCCGCGTTCATGACGGCCTTCTACATGGGCCGCATGATGATCTACACCTTCCTGGGCGACAACCGCACCGGCGACGCCGAGCGGAAGCACCTGCACGAGACGGACTGGACGCTCAAGCTGCCGCTGGTGGTGCTGGCGGCGCTCTCCCTGGTCGGCGGCTTCCTCAACGTGGAGGACGCGCCGATCGTGAGGTGGTTCGACTTCGGCCAGGGCGCGGCGCTCCACCGCTGGCTGCACCCGGTGATCGCCGGCTCGGAGGACGTGGTCCGCAGCCAGTTCGGGGAGGCGCCCAAAGCCGCGCACCACGCCTGGCCGATCGTCCTGGCCATCGTCATCGGGCTCGGCGGGCTGGCGCTCGCCTGGGTGCTGCTGTCGAGGCGGAAGCTGCGCACGGCGGACGAGGAGCCGGCGTACACCAGCACGCCGGAGCGGGTGCTGTACAACAAGTACTACATCGACGAGCTGTACGACGCGGTCGTGGTGCGCCCGGTGGGCGCGCTGTCGCGGGTGTACGCGGCCTTCGACCGCTACGTGATCGACGGGCTGGTGGACTTCTTCGGGCGGCTGTCGCAGGGGCTGGGCCTCCTCGCGGGCCGCACCCAGACGGGCCTGCTCAACACGTACGCCTTCGTCATCATCGTCGGGGTGCTGGTGGTCCTCGGCTCCTTCGTGGCACTCTGACGGCAACGGGACGGCAATGGAATCGTTCTACTCCGGCTCAGGGATCCTGACCTTCCTGATCTTCTTCCCCCTGCTGGGCGCGGTCGCGGTGTACCTGGCCGGCGACCGCGGCGCCAGGCGGGCGGCGCTGGGGGTGGGGATCGTGGAGTTCCTGGTCTCGCTCCCGCTCTTCTGGACGTTCGACCACACCGGGAGCTGCATGCAGCCCACCTTCCGCGGCGGGGCCGCGGACATGGTCCCGGTGCAGATGCAGAACTGCGTGGCCGCGCAGTGGATCCCCGAGTGGGGGATCCACTACCGGCTGGGGCTGGACGGGATCTCGCTGTTCATGGTCCTGCTCACCACGCTGCTCCTGCCGCTGATGGTGCTGGGCTCGTGGACGTACGTCCGCGAGCGGCAGCGCTGGTTCTACGCCATGCTCATCGCGCTCACCGGCGGGGTGGTGGGGGTGTTCGTCGCCCTGGACATGTTCCTGTTCTACGTGTTCTGGGAGATCGTCCTCATCCCCATGTACTTCCTCATCGGGATCTGGGGCGGCAAGGATCGCGTGTACGCGGCGGTCAAGTTCTTTCTGTACACCACCGCCGGGTCGCTGCTGATGCTGGTGGCGATCCTGTACCTGTTCTTCAAGGGGCAGGCGATCTTCGGGACGCCCACCTTCTCGTACTTCGACTTCCTGCAGCTGTCCACCATCCTGGGGCCGCGGGAGCAGGGGCTGCTCTTCCTGGCCTTCGCGCTGGCGTTCGCCATCAAGGTGCCCATCTTCCCCTTCCACACCTGGCTGCCGCACGCGCACGTGCAGGCGCCCACGGCGGGGTCGGTGATCCTGGCGGGCGTGCTGCTGAAGATGGGGACCTACGGGTTCATGCGCTTCGCGCTCCCGCTCTTCCCGCTGGCCGCGGCGAGCGACACGGCGATCCGGGCGGCGCTGGTGCTGGCGGTGGCGGGGATCATCTACGGGGCCATGGTGGCCGCGGTGCAGCCCAACGCCAAGAAGCTGGTGGCGTACACCTCGGTGGCGCACCTGGGCTTCGTGATCCTGGGGATCTACGCCTTCAACGAGCAGGGGATCCAGGGCGCGCTCCTGGTGATGATCGGGCATGGCCTCTCCACGCCCATGCTCTTCTTCCTGCTGGGGATGCTGTACGAGCGCCGGCACACGTACGAGATCTCGGACTTCGGCGGGCTGGCGGCCTCCATCCCGGTGTTCGCGGCCATGCTGGTGTTCGCGGCCATGGCCTCGGTGGGGCTGCCGGGGACGGCCGGGTTCCTGTCGGAGTTCCTGGTGCTGCTGGGCGCCTTCCGCTCGCACCCCATCGCCGCGCTGATCGCCGCCACGGGGGTGATCTTCGCCGCGTACTACATGCTCCCCATGGTGCAGCGCACGGTGTTCAACGCGCTGGACAGGCCGGCCAACCGCCACGTCCCCGACCTCAACGCGCGGGAGATCCTGGTGCTGGCGCCGCTGGTGCTGCTGATCCTCTGGCTGGGCGTGTACCCCAAGCCGGTGCTGGACAAGATGAGGCCCGCAGCCGAGCGCCTGGCGAACGGGATGGAGTCCGCCCGCGCGGCCTACGTCGCCCTCCCCCCGTCGGTGGGGGAGGTGGCGGCGTCGCCGCGCTGACCCCGGCAGGGGGCTCGTGACCAACATGGAAATGCTACTCGACTACTCGCGGCAGTCCGACTACTTCTGGGCGCTCCTCCCGGAGATCGTGCTCTCCCTCTGGGCGATGCTCGTGCTCATGGTGGACGTCTTCCAGAAGGGGAACCGCTCCGAGCCCTCGCGCCCCATCATCCCCTGGCTGTCGCTGGCGGGGCTGGTGCTGGCGGCCCTCGCCAACGCGTACCTGCTGCGCATCGGCGAGTCGGCGCCCGCGGGGCTGGTGGTGGTGGACCGCTTCCGGGTGTTCGCCAACTTCATCTTCCTGCTGTCCGGGGCGATGTCGCTGTTCGTGTCCATCGGGTACCTGGACCGCAGGGGGATCAACCGGGGCGAGTTCCACGTCCTGGTGCTCTTCGCGGTGGTGGGGATGATGCTCATGGCGGCGTCGCGCGACCTGATGATGATGTTCGTCGCGCTGGAGGTGATGTCGCTGTCCATCTACGTGCTGGTGGGCTTCGACCGGCTGGACCCGCGCTCGTCGGAAGCGTCGCTCAAGTACTTCCTGCTGGGGGCGTTCTCCAGCGCCTTCTTCCTGTACGGGATCGCGCTGACCTTCGGGGCCACCGGCTCCACCAACCTGGCGGTGATCGGGCCGCAGGTGGCGGGGGGGCTCGCGACCCGCGACTACATGCTCCTGGCCGGCGCGGCGATGCTGATGGTGGGGCTGGGCTTCAAGGTGGCGGCCGTCCCCTTCCACGTGTGGACGCCGGACGCCTACGAGGGCGCCCCCACGCCGGTGACGGCGCTGATGTCCACCGGGGTCAAGGCGGCGGCGTTCGCGGCGTTCATCCGCGTCTTCGGAGTGGCGTTCGCGGGGATGTACGAGGTGTGGGCGCAGATCGGCTTCTGGCTGGCGGCGCTCACCATGGTTGGGGCCAACCTGGTCGCGCTGACGGAAGGGAGCCTGAAGCGCATGCTGGCGTACTCGTCCATCGCGCACGCGGGCTACCTGGTGGTGGCGCTGCTCTCGGCGAGCACGGGCGGGTCGGCGGCCTTCCTCTTCTACCTGCTGGTGTACACGCTGATGACGGCGGGCGCCTTCGGGGTGCTCATCGCCAACTCGCGCGGCGACCGCGAGCTGGTGACGCTGGACGACTACGCCGGCTTCGGCTGGCGGCACCCGCTGCTGGGGGTGGCGCTGTCGGTGTTCCTGCTGTCGCTGGCCGGCTTCCCGCTCACGGGCGGCTTCATCGGCAAGATGTACATCCTGCAGTCGGCCATCCAGGGCGGGCTGCAGCCGCTGGCGGTGATCCTGGTGCTGGCGTCGCTGGTGTCGTACTTCTACTACCTGCGCGTCATCGTGGTGATGTACATGCAGCCGTCCAAGGAAAAGGGCGAGGCGGTGCCGCTGGGCGTGCCCGCGGCGGCCCGCTTCGCGATCGCGGCGGCGGCGGTGCTGGTGGTGGGGCTGTTCTTCTTCCCGGACGGCTTCGGCCGGGACGTGGGCGGGCCCATCAGCTGGGCGCGGGAGAGCGCGGCGTCGCTCGCGCCGTCGCCCCAGCCGGGGTTGTACGGCGTCGCCCGCTAGCGCGGGGGACGGCGGGAGCGGCCAGGGAGGGCCCGGCGCGGGGAGCCGGGCCCTCCTGTTGCATGAGGCTTGCGTAGGGGGACGGGGATTCCGGCGACCGGAGCGGAGACAGGGGCAGCCATGAAGCGCGATCGCGACAAGGAGCGCCGTACGGCGCTGGAGAAGGCCCGGGATGCCGAGAACGGCAAGGGGATCCTGGGGAGCAAGGCCGGCAAGGCGGCCGCGGGGCTCACGGCCGCGGCCGTGGCGGCGTACGGGGTGTACCTGATGGGGAGCTCGCGCACCCGGCGCCGCCCCGTGACGGAGCTCCCCAACGCGCTCAACCTGCGCTTGGACTACGTCCCCTGGCAGGAGTTCCACTACGCGTACTACTCGCGGCGGGGGCGGGGGCGCCCGGTGGTGTTCCTGCACTCCATCAACGCGGTGGCGTCGGCGCACGAGATGCGCCCGCTGGTGCAGCGCTTCCAGCGGGAAAGCGAGCGCCCCGTGCTGGCGCTGGAGTGGCTGGGCTTCGGCCACAGCGACCGCCCCGAGGTGGAGTACACGCCGCGGCTGCTGGAGGACCAGCTGGAGCACTGGCTGGAACAGGTGATCCAGCCGCGCGGCGGGGTGGACGTGGTGGCGCTCTCGCTGGGGGCCACCTACGCCGCCGAGGTGGCGCGCCGGCGCCCGGACCTGATCCACTCGCTGGTGGCGATCGAGCCGGTGGGGCTGGGCGAGGAGCCCACGGAGATCCCCCGCATCTGGTCGCGCCTGCTGTTCACCCTGCCGGGGGTGCAGCGCGCCTTCTACGACCGGCTGACCACCCCGGAGGCGCTCTACCGCTTCGCGCGCGACGAGCTGTTCACCCCGGAGTTCGGCGTCCCGGAGGAGTACGTGGAGTACGGCGCCGAGACCGCCCGGGTGGAGGGCGCCGCGCGCCCGCTGGACGACTTCCTCAGCGGCCGGCTCTTCCCGGAGGACGCGCGCGAGTCGTTCCGCCGCCTGCGGCAGCCGCTGCTGGTGGTGTACGGCACCGTGGCCGACCGCCGCATGGAATCGTTCACCGACCTTCCCGAGCTGGAGGGGCGGCCCGGCGTGGAGGTGGCCGCGCTCCCCACCGGCGCGCTCCCGCACTGGGAGCGCCCGGGCGACGTGTACGAGCGCGTCCGCGAGTTCCTGGCCCGGGCGGACGAGGCGGCGTCCTCGCCCGCCTGACGCCCGGGCGGGCCCGCCCGCCGCTCCCCGCGCACGCGGCGCGCGCCCGGTGCGCCGCGTCCGTGCCGTGTTCCCGACATCCGGAGCCACTGCGATGAAGTCACGCGCCGTCCGCCGCCCGCTCGTCCTCGCGCTCTCGTGCGCGCTGCTCGCCGCCGGGTGCGCCCGCGACGAGGGCGGGAGCGCCGCGGCGGCCGCGGACCCCGCGGCGGAGATCGACACCACCAACCGGCAGGCGCTGGACGGGATGTCCGCGGACCAGGTGCGGGCCGAGGCCAGCTCCATGACGCCGGAGCAGGCGGAGGCGCTGGGGATCGTGGACAGCACCATCCACGTGGAAAGCCTCCAGAGCCCGGACGACAGCATCATCGCCCGCGGACAGCG
>JBEVLE010000181.1:0-3309 GCA_040509335.1 Longimicrobiaceae bacterium
ACCTTGGCGGTCCGGGCCTGTTCGGCGTCCGTGCGCGTCGCCCCGCCCCGGGAGTCAGGCCACGGCGCCGGCCCGCCCTCCCTCGATCATCCGCGCGAACCCGCGCAGTCCCTCGATCAGCTCCTCCGCCGAGGTGGCGATGTCGCCCACGTGGAGGGTGGTGTCGCGCGGCACCGCGAGCTCCAGGATCTCCACGGCCCGGTGGACCGCGTCGGCGCGGGCGCTCCGCGGGTCGGACTCCGCGCCGTGGGGGCGCGCCCGCCGCCGGCGCCGCACGTGGGACTGGAAGTGGTCGCGCCCCTCGTCCGTCACCAGGACCACCCCGTCGCGGCGCTCCACGAAGTTGCGCGACTCCAGCGCCCGCACCACCCGCCCGTCCAGCACGTCCTCCGGCACCGGGTCCGTCCGCCGCGAAAGGTCGCGGAGGAGATCCGACTGCTTCTCGCTCAAAGCTGTGCTCATGGCCTTCGATCTATCTTGACGTTCCACGGCGGAAAACGCGGCCGCGGCCATTCCGTCCGCGGCCGGGCCGGCCGTGCGGCCCCGGTCTGGAGAACGGTCCGGATCTGGGTCTGTTCCCCACACGCTACAGCGGAATGCCCGCGAGGGCAAGTCCGACCTTCCTGCGAGGGCCCCGGCCGGGGCCGCCGCGCGCCCGATCTCCCCCTCGGGGCTCCGTCAACACGTTGCTCCGCACGGGCTTCCGCCCCGGCCGCGCGGCTCCGGCCCGCGTCCGGCCACGCCGGCAGGGAACATTCCCCACATGGCCGGCGAAAAACATTTCGCATGCAAGGCTTCTTGCACTCGCAGGCGCGAACGGTGCGCAAAATGGGTCATGTGCAACAGGGGGCCGGAGAGCGGAAGCCCGTCCCGGGAAAGTCCCGGCGGCTCCCCGGCTCCCCGCCGCCCGGTGCGCCGCCCGTCCTCACCCCACCAGCTCGCCCCGCATCACCGTCACCGCCTGCCCGCCCAGGTGCACCCGGTCGCCGTCGGCGCGAACGCGCACGGTGCCGCCGCGCGCCGAGGCCTGGAAGCCCACCAGCTCCGCGCGCCCCAGCCGCCTCGCCCAGTACGGGGCGAGGCAGCAGTGCGCGGAGCCGGTGACCGGGTCCTCGTCCACGCCCACGCGCGGCGCGAAGAAGCGCGACACGAAGTCCACCCCCGGGGTTTCCGAGCGGCTGGTGACGATGATGCCGCGCGCCGCCACGCCGCGCATCAGCCCGAAGTCCGGGCGCAGCCCGCGCACCTCCGCCTCCGACTCCACCTCCACCAGGCAGTCGAAGTGGCTGCGCCCCACGTACAGCGGGGCGGCGCCCAGTGCGCGCGCCAGCTCGGGCGAGGCCGCCGTCTCCTCCTCGGGCTTGGCCGGGAAGTTCATGGTGATCCAGGCCCCGTCGCGGCGCGCCGTGAGCAGCCCGCTGCGCGTGTGGAAGCGCGCTTCAGCGTCCGGGGCCAGGCGCCCGTCCTCCCACAGCAGGTGCGCGGCGGCCAGCGTGGCGTGCCCGCACAGGTCCACCTCGCAGGCGGGGGTGAACCAGCGCAGGTCCCAGTCGCCGCCGCGCGGGTGGAGGAAGGCGGTCTCGGAAAGGTTCATCTCGCGGGCGACGTCCTGCATCCATCCCTCGTCGCGCGCGGCGGGGAGGATGCACACCGCGGCCGGGTTGCCGGCGAAGGGGCGGTCGGTGAAGGCGTCCACCTGGACGATGGGCTGTCCCATGGCTCTGTGCGCGTGGGGAGGAGCGCCGGACCGGGAGGGGCCGGCGGACGCGGCAAGTTAGGCGCTCCGCGGGCCGGTCCGCAACGCGCCGGACACCATGGCGCGCTACGAGGACGACGACCAGGGGGAGGGTGAGGAAACAGCGTGTTGCTGCTGTTGTCGTTGCCGTCGCCGTCGCCGTCGCCGTTCCGCAGTGCCCCCATGATCCGTTGCGGAGGGAGACAGCCGGGCTGTTTCGGCTGGCTTCCTCCGGCGCAGGGAGACACCGGGGCTGTTTCCGGTGGCTCCCGGAGCCCGCGTAGGAAACAGGCCGGCAGTTTGGCCTGGTTCCGGAGCGGCCCCGACGCCCCACCCCACGCAACCCCTTGCCCCGCAATCGAAACGATTCCCGCCCGAACCCCGTATTCCACCTCCGCGGGACGAAAGCACCGTTGCGAACCCCCTCCCGCCGCATTTAGTTAGGAGTGCCGCGCGAGACCCCGCGCCGAACACGACCTCGAAAAGGAGCACCCCCGTGGGAATCTTCGACTTCGTCAAGCGGGAGCTGATCGACATCATCGAGTGGCTCGACCCGTCGAGCGACACGATGGTCCACCGCTTCGAGCGGTACAACAACGAGATCAAGAGCGGCGCCCAGCTCATCGTCCGCCCCGGCCAGGCCGCCGTGTTCGTAGACGAAGGGCGCGTGGCCGACGTGTTCGCCCCGGGCACCTACACGCTGACCACGGAGAACATCCCCATCCTTTCCACGCTGAAGGGGTGGAAGTACGGCTTCGAGAGCCCGTTCAAGGCCGAGGTGTACTTCGTGGCCACGCGCCAGTTCACCGACCGGAAGTGGGGCACCAAGAACCCCATCATGCTCCGCGACCCGGAGTTCGGCCCGGTGCGGCTGCGCGCCTTCGGCAGCTTCGCGGTGCGCGTGTCGGAGCCGGCCAGGTTCGTCGCGGAGATCGTGGGCACCAACGGCCACTTCCAGACGGACGACATCGAGGGGCAGCTCCGCAACCTGATCACCTCGCGCTTCGCCGACGTGCTGGGCGAAAGCAAGATCCCGGTGCTGGACCTGGCCGGGAACCAGGACGAGCTGGGCGGCTTCATCGCCGACCGCATCCGCCCGGAGTTCCTGGACTACGGGATCGAGATCACCAAGGTGCTGGTGGAAAACATCTCGCTCCCGGAGGAGGTGGAAAAGGCGCTGGACAAGCGCACCAGCATGGGCGTGATCGGCGACCTGAGCGCGTACACCCGCTTCCAGACGGCGGAGGCCATCGGAAACGCGGCCAAGAACCCGGGGGGCGCGGCCGGCGAGGGGATGGGGATGGGGATGGGCTTCGCCATGGCGCAGCAGATGGCGCAGAGCATGGGCGGCGCGCACGCGGCCTCCGGCTCGCCCTCCGGCCCGCCGCCGCTCCCGGGCGGGGCGCAGTTCTTCATCGCGCTGGACGGAGCGCAGAGCGGGCCGCACCCGCTGGACGCGCTGCGCGGCCGCGTGGCGGACGGGACGCTGACGCGCGAGACGCTGGGCTGGAAGCAGGGGATGGCGGCGTGGTCGCCGGCCGGCGAGGTGCCGGAGCTGGTCGCGCTCCTCGACG
>JBEVLE010000182.1:0-13082 GCA_040509335.1 Longimicrobiaceae bacterium
TAGGCCCAGCCGGTGGCCGCGGCGGTCGCCAGGAGCACGAAGAGCGCGAGCACGGCGGCCAGGCGCGCCGCGAGCGTCGCCGGCCGCCACCTCGCGCGGAGCGGGAGGGAAGACGTAGCTTTCAGGACGGACCCCCTGGGGGCAGACCACCGACGATGAACCCCGACTTCCGCCGCCTTCCGGCGGCCCTCGCCCTCGCGGCCGCGCTCCTGGCCGCGCCCGTGGCCGCGCAGCTCCCGGCGCCGCCCGCCAGCGCCCCCGGCCCCGTCTCGGCCGGGGGCTACGCGGCGGTGACCCTGCGCGTCTCGCCCGGCGACTCGGCGGATTCCGACCCGGAGCTGAACGAGGCGGCGGCGGCCCTCCTCCTTTCGGGGACGCCCTGGCGGAGACTAAGCTATTTCGCCGAGATCGAGGCGGCCAGTGTGAGCCGAGAGACCTTCACCGGGCGCGAGGACGAGCGCTGGCTGGAGGTGGAGCGCGCCTACCTGGAGCTGGCCGCGTCGGACGCGCTGCGGCTGCGGGTGGGGCGCTTCCTGACCCCGGTGGGACAGTGGAACGAGCTGCACGCCGCGCCGCTCACCTGGACGGCCGGACGGCCGCTGACCACCTACCGCGCCTTCGCCAAGAGCTCCACGGGCGCCATGGTGGCCGGGCAGTTCGCCCTGGGGACGCGCGACGCGGGGTACGCCGTGTGGGTCGCCCCCGGGATCGGCCTGGAGGGCGATGGCGAGGAGAGCACCTTCCTCCGCGCGGCCGGGACCCGGGCGGCCTTCGAGCTCGTACCTGGCCTGCACGTGGGCTTCAGCAGCGCCGGCATCCGCGCCTCGCGCCGCACCGGCGGACCGGAGCCGGAGGAGGACGGCGAGAGCCCGGACGCCACCCGGCTCCCGGCGGACCGCGCGCGGGACCCGGAGGACGACGACGACCGCCTGGAGGACCGGGAAACGCGCGCGCTCATGGGGGCGGACCTGTCGTGGACGATCGGCGGCTTCCACCTCCTTTCCGAGGCGACCTGGCTGAGCGCGTCCGGGGACGCCCCGGCCGAGCGGGGAGGCTTCGTCGAGGCGGCCGTCCCGCTGGCGCGCGGGCTCCACCTGGTGGGGCGCGCCGAGGCGTACGACCCCGTGGTCAGCGGCCCGCTGCGCATCTACACCGCGGGGCTGAACTGGCGCCCCACCTCGCGCCTGGCGCTCAAGGTGGAGCGCCAGGCCACCAGCCGCCCCTCCCGCCGCGTCGCCGACGGATGGCTCGTCTCGCTCTCGGGGCTCTTCTAGCGCTCGCGGCGGCGCTGGCTCCCCCGGCGGCGCGGGGCGACGTCCGGGGGGAGGTCGCCGCGGCTCCGCTGGCGGTGATCGCCCACGCGCGCGTCCCCGAGTCGCGGCTGGACGCGGGCGAGGTGCGCCGCATCTTTTTGCTGCGCCGCCGCTTCTGGCGCGGCGGGACGCGCATCCTCCCGGTCAACCTCCCCGCCGGCTCGCCCACGCGGCTCGCCTTCTCCCGAGCGGTGCTGGGCCGCACTCCCCGCGACCTGGCCGACTACTTCAACGACCTGTACTTCCACGGCACCCGCCCGCCCCCGGTGCTGGCAAGCGAGCGCGCCGTCCTCCTGTACGTGGCCCGCACGCCCGGCGCCGTGGGCTACGTCCCGGCCGCCGCCCTCGCCGCGCCCGAGGCCGCCGAGGTGAAGGTGCTGCTCACGCTCGAAGCCCCCTGACCCCCGGGAAGCCGCGCGCGCCGCTCCGGGTGGCCGCCCGGCCGGTCGCGGCGCTCCCCGCCCGAACGTCAGCCCCGGTGCGACAGGAACGGCTTGAAGACGATACCGGCGCCCACGACGACGAGGAAGACGGGGAAGACCTTCAGCTCCGCGTCGGTGATCTCCCCCACCCCGCCGGCCAGCGCCAGGACGCCCAGCCCGGTGCTCAGCAGGTGAACGGGGATGTGCCTGACCCAGCGGACCGCGTTGAGCGCCAGCAGGAGCACGCCGACCGCCACCAGCGGAGCGCCGTCCGGGACCCACTCCTGCGGCAGAAGCCAGACGCCGCCGATCAGGACGAAGAACAGCCCCCAGCCGATGTCCTCCAGGCGCCGGTCCAGCTCGGCGTCGTGCATGGCGCGGCGGGAGGAGATGAGATACGCCTGGGTGGACATGGTGCCCTCCTTGTCGGTGTCGTGTGGATCGGAGCCGGTGCGGGCGGTTCCCCGCCCCGGCGGGCGACTCAGGCCGGGCTCGGTGACGACGCATCGATGTTGGCCGCGAAACGGGCAACCTCCAGCAGGTAGTCCCTGGTGTCGCCGCGCAGCTTCTCCCAGTCGGTGTACTCGTAGTCGCGCGAGGTATCCGTGTCCCCGCCTTCGCGCCAGGAAATCCACCGCATCACCCGACGCTTCAGGAACCCGTACCTGCTGTATGCCAGCGCGCCCGCCACCAGGTACGTCCGGTCCGCGCGCCACCCGGTCAGGTCGAGGAACTTGTTGACGCACTTGCGGGCGGCGGCGCAGTGCCGCGGGTCCTGCCGCGCCGCGGACAGGCTGACGGAGAAGAGCGCCGTCGGCAGCCGCTGGAGGGCGTACAGGTTCTCGCGGACGAAACGGACCACGGACGGTTGGTGGCGCCGGTAGTGCAGCGAGGCGGCGACCACCACGCCGTCGTACTCGTCGAGCCCGGCGGCGGCCGGGTGTGCCGAGGCGTCCAGCACGTCGGCCACGTGGCCGCGCGCGCGGACGGCGGCTGCGATCCGCTCCGCGACCTTGCGCGTGTGTCCCTCGGTGGTCCCGTAGACGATCAGCAGCCTGGCCATGGTGCCCTCCGTTGTCCGATGTGGCACGTGCCGGAGTTTCCCCGGGTGTGGCTGGGGCCGTGGTCCATGCGCCTGCGGGCGCCGTGACGGCGCTCATGCGCCCGCACGTGCGGGGGCCTGCGCGAGGGAGCGTGCCTGGCCGCCTGGCGCCCCCTGCCACGCCCACCCGGAGCTCGCCTCCGCAAGGCCGTATCCGCCCTCGATCAGCTCCCTGAGCCGCTGGGTGAAGCGGGCGGCCGGCGCGCCGTCCACCACGTCGTGGTCCACGCTGACGGTGAGGCACAGGTACTCGCGCGCCTCGACGCGGCCGTCGGGGCCGAACCCCGGCTTCCGGGCGATCCCGCCGACGGTGACGTTCAGCGTGTACGCCGAGATGGGGATCCCCCATCCTCCTCCTTCCCCGAACATCCCCACCGCCGTCACGCCCACGGTGCCGCTCAGGCGCTTCCACAGGTGCGGGCGCCTCCCGACCGCGCGCCAGAACCACCGCCCCATGAGCCGGGGGAGCCGGCCACCGGCCTCCATCTGGCGGAACGAGGGGACCTCGCCGGCCTGCACCGTCCGCAGCTCCTCGTGGATCTCGTGGTACGTCCGGGTGTTCGCCGCCCGGAAGACGTACGGCGCCGCGATGCGCTCCGCGCCGGCCCCGCGCTCCACCAGGGCGCAGACGTCCACCTCGTCGAACACGACCAGCCGGCCGCGTCCCAGGCGGTACGCGTGGACGGACCTGTCCGCGTCGACGGCCCTCGCGACGCAGGCAACCACGAACGCGGTGAACGAGAGCGATTCCCCCGTCCGGCTCCGGTGCTCGCGGATCATCTCCCTGGGCACCGTGACATCCATCTCCACCAGCCCGTGCACGAGGTGCTTGCGGGACGCGGCGTCGAGATAGCCGACGATCACCCGCCGGGGCCTCGCAAACGGGACCACGCTGAACCCGGGCTGACTCGTGCTCATGCCGACCACCTCCGGAGTGCGGGGCGGCTCCCGGCCGCCGGCACGCATCCTAGCCCCGCGGGGATCCGCGGGGCGTAGGGAAAAGGCCGGTACGTGTGTGGGAGAGAGGTGGATTCGGGGAGAGGATGCACGGAAGTGCTATCCGCCGCCCGGATCCGGAAGCAGTGCACCGATGTCATTCCACACCAGCCAGTGCTCGCCCAGATCCTCCGCGCCGTGTCGCCGGTAGAAATTTCGCGCGCGCTCGTCGCCCACGTTCACGCAGACGCGGAGCGCACGCCGCTCGACGAACCAGGCCGCGAGCAGGCGAAGCAGCTCCGGCGCGACCTCGGCTCCGCGATGCTCCGGGACCACGTAGATCCACTGCAGCTCCCCGTCGCACCCGAACCGGCGGGTGAGGTGTCCCGCGACGTAACCGACCGGCTCGCCGGCCTCGGTGGCGATCCACATCACGCGGGGCGGCAGCGCCTGCTGAGGGTGGTGCTCACCCGCCAGGTACCGCGACATGCGGTCCTCGGATGCGCCTCCCGCCTCGCCTTCGCGCCGGAGCCGGGCAAGTGATGGCACGTCGACGGGATCCGCTGTTCTGTATCGCACCGCCATGGGACACCCGTTGGTGAACGGAAAACGCACTTTCCCCTTCCGCGACTGGGACGAGGCACATAGAGTGGAAGTACAGGGAAATTTCTATCGGACCCATTCCTACGTCGTGGTGCCGGCCCATGGATGCCTCCGTGCAGATCGACCGCGTGGAGGTCCTCCTGGTGGAGAGCGATCCGGAAGAAGCGCGGCTCGTCCAGGAGGCTCTCAGACAGGAAAAAGTGGACGCGCGAGTCCGCGTGGCCCACGACGGCGCCGAGGCGCTGGCGCTCCTGCGCGCCCCCCCCGTAGAAGCTGAACCCGTCCTCCCCCAGCTCCTCCTGCTCGACCCCTCCCTTCCCGACGCGGACCTTCACCGCCTGCTGGGCGAGATGCAGTCCGATCCCGAGCTGCGCCGGGTTCCCGTCGCCGTGGTGACGGACGATCCCGGAAGCGAAGGGGCTCCCGAGACCTGGGAACCCGGCGTCCGGTGCTACGCGACCCGGCCGGTGGACCTGGTGCAGGTCTTCCACATCGTCGAGTCCATCGAGGACTTCGGGCTCTGCATCGTCACCCGCGGTGCGGAGGAGTGAAGCCCACGTCGGAGGCGAAAGGGCCCATCAGCCGGTGCCGGCCTGCCGCGCTGGTGCCGTCCGGCCGCGCAGGAGGGCGACGGCCAGGACGACGACCCACAGCAGGAACGCGCCGATGTTGACGCGCTCCCACACCCCGATCCACGGCGTGGGCAGGTCCGCCGCGATCCGGGGACCCTGCACTCCGGTCAGCACCCCGAACACCACGAAGACCGCCAGCGTCGCCATGGAATAGGCGCGGAACCGCCTCCCGAGCGCGGCCGCCCCGAAGCCCACGGTGAGGAGCGTGAGGACGAGCCACGCCATCGCGAACACGATGTGCGGGGTGTCCGTCGGCGTCGGCGTGGCCCCGCGCAGGTGCATCGGCGGCCAGAACGGACCGATGAGGCCGGTGGCGACCTGCAGTCCGCCCACCACGCGCAGGCGGCGGTTCCGTCCCGCCGCCAGCCACACGCCGCAGCCGAAGGCGATCACCAGCAGGGTGTAGATGCCCGCCAGCGCGACCCACAGCGGCCGCGTGGGCGCGCCGATCGCGGACAGCTCGCTGACCGTCTGCGACGCGGAGCTGTAGCCCTCCCACCGCATCGCCACGAAGGCGACCATCGCGGCGTAGAGGATCGAGGAGCCGATCCCGCAGACGAGCAGGACCGCCGGCAGCCTCGTTCCGCCCGGGACGGGATCCACCGCCGTGCGGCTCCGGACCTGCGGCACTTCGATCGTGTTCATGGCGCCCCCTCCTTCGAGTGACTCCCCGCCCCGCGCGTGGGTCAGCGTCAGGGCCCTCACCTCACGTACTCACACCAGCCGCGACGAGGCCCGGCGCAGGTTCCCGCCCCGTGTCATGGACATGTGGGAGTAACGGGAGCGTGAACCGGAAGGTGGCCCCGCGGCCCGGCGTGCTCTCCACGGCCACGCGCCCGCCGTGCGCCTCCACGATCCCTTTCACGATGGACAGGCCCAGTCCCGCGCCCCCCTTCCGGGTGTGCCGCGCCTGGTAGAAACGGTCGAAGAGGTGGGGAAGGTCTTCGGGTGCGATCCCCGGCCCGGTATCGGCCACCGAGAAGGACACTTCGTCGTCGCCGGTCTCCGCCCGGACCGTGATCGCCCCGCCTGCGGGCGTGAACTTCAGCGCGTTGCCGATCAGGTTGTCGAACACCTGCCCGAGGCGGTGGCGGTCGGCATCCACCCGCGCCTCGTCCTCCGGCACCTTCGCCGTGAGCGCGATTCCTCGCCACTCCGCGTCGGCCTCCGCCGCCTGGAGCGCCTCCCACACCAGCGCTCCGGCCGGTACTGCCTCCCGCTCCAGGACCAGGCTCCCCGCCTCGATGCGGCTGACCTCGAGCAGGTCCCGGATGAGGCGGTCCATCTGCCCCACCGCGCGGGTGATCCCCTCCACGATCTTGCGGTCGCGCTCGGAGAGCGGGCTCTCGGCGAGCAGGAACGCGTACATTTGGACCGCGCCGAGGGGGTTCTTGAGGTCGTGCGCGACCACCCCCAGGACCTCGTCCCGGTGGCGCATGGCCTCCTCGAGGGCGTGCTGCGAGCGCCGGCACAGCCTGGCGTTGTGCACCGACATGATACCTCCTCGGTGGCGCGGCTCGGCCCGGCCGCCGTGGCTCCGCACGGCCGTGCCCTGGTGCACGTTACGCCGGGAAAGCGCGGCGCGCGTCAGGGCCATCTGCATCGCGCTGTGGGGAGATGCGGGAGGATCGCCGTCGGCGGTCCGGGAGTCCCCGCGGGGTGTGGAGCGACATCCGCCCGGCGCACGCGACCCCAGGAGGGCCAGCGCGGTGTAGTCGCGCGGAGGACGACGGGATCCTACAAGGTCACCAGCACCTCCCTACGCCCCCGCGCCCGCCGGCGGCGCAACTTTCCGTGCGAGGCCGGGGAGCGGGTGCGGGCCGCAGTCCGGCGACCCCCGACGCGGGAGGTGCACCATGTGGAGATCGACGGTCTTCGAGGACCGCAGCGATGCGGGCCGGCGGCTGGCGGCCCGCCTGGGCCGGTACGCGGGGCGAAGGGACGTGCTCGTCCTGGCGCTCCCGCGCGGCGGCGTCCCCGTGGCCGCCGAGGTGGCGCGGGTCCTCGACGCCCCGCTGGACGTGATGGTCGTCCGCAGGCTGGGGGTGCCGGGCCACGAGGAGGTGGCGATGGGAGCGGTGGCACGCGGCGGGGTGCGCGTGCTGAACCAGGAGCTGGTCCGCCGGCTGCGGATCCCGCCCCGGACCATCGACCGGGAGACCGGCGTGGAGCGCGCGGAGCTGGAGCGGCGCGAGCGCGCCTTCCGCGGCGGCCGCCCGCCCCCGGCCGTCCGCGGCCGGACGGTGATCCTGGTGGACGACGGGATCGCCACCGGCTCCACCGCCCTGGCCGCCATCGCCGCGCTGCGGGCGCAGGGTCCCGCGCGCATCGTGGTCGCCACCCCCACGGCGCCGCTTTCCACCTGCGAGGCGCTCCGTGCGGAAGCGGACGAGGTGGTGTGCATCTCCAGCCCGGAGCCCTTCCTGGCGATCAGCCTGTCGTACGAGGAGTTCCCGCAGCTCACGGACGACGAGGTGCGCGCGAGCCTGGAGTGGGCAGCCAGGCAGCGACCTCCCGCGGGTGCGCCCGCCTGAGCCCCGCCCGTCGGCAGTGGCTTGACGCGAGTGTATATCAACTATATTATCATATAGTAATATAGTGTGCATGCAGATAGAGAGCGCAGCGATGCGCCGCGCGCACGACCGATCACGGTGCGAGGAGGAGGCAGAGATGGCTACGAGGACGATTCCGGCGGTCATCAGGCCTGGAGAGCTCGACGAGGTTCTACGCGACGTCCCCGGGGTCCGCCTGCTCGACGTGCGGACGCCGGGCGAGTACGAGACGGTGCACATCCCCGGCGCCTACAACGTCCCGCTGGACACGTTGGGCGAGCACGCGGCGGAGATCCGCGCCCACGTGGACGAGCCGGTGGTGCTGGTCTGCCAGTCGGGCGCGCGGGCACGCCGGGCGGAGGAGGCGCTGGGAGCCGCCGGGATGCCGAACCTGCACGTGCTGGACGGCGGCGTGAACGGCTGGGTGGCCGCAGGACTGCCGGTGCGACGGGGCGCCGAGCGGATCTCGCTGGAGCGGCAGGTGAGGGTGGTGGCCGGCGCACTCGCGGCGGCCGGGGGGCTGCTCGCCGTGCTGGCGACCCCGTGGTTCGGGCTTCTGCCGGCGTTCGTCGGGAGCGGGCTGGTCTTCGCGGGGGTGACGGACACCTGCGGCATGGCGATGCTGCTTTCCAGGCTCCCGTACAACCGGCCGGCCAGCTGCGACGTGGACGCCATGGTGCGCGCGCTCAGGGAGGGCTCCGCCCCAGCGGGGCCGGGCAGGGCGAGCGCCGCCGTAGCCACCGCCGCGCGCTCCTGCACGGCGTAACGAGGCATCATGAGCATCCTCGGACTCGCGCTCGCGGCGCTGATCGGGGTCTCGCTCGGGCTGCTGGGCGGGGGCGGCTCGATCCTGACGGTGCCCATCCTGGTCTACGTGCTGGGCTACGGGGCCAAGGAGGCCATCGCCATGAGCCTCGGAGTGGTGGGTACGGCGAGCCTGTTCGGCTCGCTCGCGCACTGGCGGACCGGGAACGTGGACCTGCGGACGGCCCTCCCTTTCGGGGTGTTCGCCATGGGCGGGGCGTTCCTGGGGGCGCGGCTCGCCGCTCTCGTCAGCGGCCCCGTGCAGCTCACGGGGTTCGCGGTCGTCATGCTCCTGGCGGCCGTCTCCATGCTTCGCGGCGGGTCCGGCGCCGTGGAGGCGCCCCCGGAGCGCCGCTCTCCAGCGCTGGCCACCCTCGGGATGGTGGGGGTCGGCGTGGGAGCGCTCACCGGCCTGGTGGGAGTGGGAGGCGGATTCCTGATCGTCCCGGCGCTGGTGCTGCTGGCCCGGGTCCCCATGAAGCAGGCGGTAGGCACCAGCCTGCTGGTGATCGCGATGAACTCGGCCGCGGGGCTGAGCGGCTACCTCGGGCGGGTCGAACTGGACTGGGCGTTCATGGCGCTGTTCACCGCCGTCGCCATCGCGGGGATACTGCTGGGCACCTGGCTGATCCGGTACGTCCCGCAGGCGGCGCTGAAGCGGAGCTTCGCCGTCTTCCTGCTGGTGATGGGCACCTTCATCCTCTACCAGAACCGCGGCGTGCTCCTCCCCGGCGGTCCGCCGGCGGCGGAGGCGAAGCCGGCCGCGGAACACGGAGCGCAACCACGGAGGACACCATGATCCTGAAGCGATTCTACGACGAGAAGCTGGCGCAGGCGAGCTACCTGATCGGCTGCGCCGCCACCGGCGAGGCGCTGGTGGTGGACCCCAACCGCGACGTGGACCAGTACGTCCGCGCCGCCGAGGCCGAGGGCGTGGAGGTCACGCACGTCACCGAGACCCACATCCACGCGGACTTCGTGTCCGGGGCCCGGGAGCTGGCGGAGCGCACCGGGGCGAAGCTGTACCTCTCGGACGAGGGGGACGAGAACTGGACGTACGCCTTCGCCGGGGAGTACGATGCCGTACTGCTCCGGGACGGCGACACATTCCGGGTGGGCAACATCCGCATCGACGTGCTGCACACGCCGGGGCACACCCCGGAGCACCTCAGCTTCCTGGTGACGGACACCGCGGGAGCCGACAAGCCGATCGGCGTGCTGACCGGCGACTTCGTCTTCGTTGGGGACGTTGGCCGCCCGGACCTGCTCGAAAAGGCGGCGGGGGTCGAGGGCACGATGGAAGCGGGGGCGCACACGCTCTTCCGCAGCCTGCGGGAGTTCGAGGCGCAGCCGGATTACCTGCAGATCTGGCCCGGGCACGGCGCCGGCTCGGCCTGCGGCAAGGGGCTGAGCGCCGTCCCGCACAGCACCGTCGGCTACGAGCGGATGTTCAACTGGGGGCTTTCCGTCACCGACGAGGACGAGTTCGTGCGGGCGGTGCTCGCCGGCCAACCCGAGCCGCCGAAGTACTTCGCCGAGATGAAGCGGATCAACAAGGAGGGCCCGCGCGTGCTCGGCGGGCTGCGCCGGCCGCAGCGCCTCCCCGAGACGCGGCTCCCGGGGCTGCTGGAAGGAGGCGCCCTGGTGGTGGACACGCGGCATGCGCCGGAGTTCGCGGCCGGGCACGTGCCGGGCACCATCAACATCCCGCTGAACCGCTCGTTCACCACCTGGGCCGGGTGGCTGGTCCCCTACGACCGGGACTTCTACCTGGTGCTGGACGACGCCAACCCGCTCGCCGTGGAGGAGGCGGTGCGCGACCTGGCGATGATCGGGCTGGACCGGGTCGCGGGGTACTTCGGCACGGAGGCGGTCGAGGCCTGGGCGGCCGAGCGGCGCGAGCTGCAGACCACGCCCCAGATCGACAGCGGCGAGCTGGCCGAGCGCCTGCGCGCCGGGACGGTAGCGGTGCTGGACGTCCGCGGGGCCGCGGAGTGGGAGGAGGGGCACCTTCCGGGGGTGGACAACATCCCGGTGGGGTACCTGCTCGACCGTGCCGACGAGATCCCGCGTGGCCGTCCCCTGGTGGTGCACTGCCAGGGCGGGGCTCGCTCCGCAATCGCGGCCAGCGTGCTGCAGGCGAACGGATTCCGCGACGTCGTCAACCTCGCCGGCGGGTACGCGGAGTGGCAGGCGGGCGGAAACCCGGTCGAGCACGGGGCCCCCGAGACCGCGCTCGCCGCGGCCGGGTAGCTGCGCTTCGGCCATGCCGCCGCCCGGAGCGGGGCGGCGAGCGCCGGGAGCCGGACACATCCCGGCACTCGCCGCGGCACGCTCCCCCGATTGGCTCACCGGGCCGGAGCGCACCATATTACCATGCAGGCATGAACCGGTCGCGGAGGCAGTCATGAGCCAGCATCCACTCACCCCCGAGCTCCTGGATCTCGTCGCCGAGCGCTTCAAAGCGCTCGGCGAGCCTGCGCGGCTGGCGATCCTCAACGCCCTGCGCATCCGGGAGATGACCGTCTCCGAGCTGATGGATGCGACGGGCCTCGGGCAGGCGAACACGTCCAAGCACCTGCAGCTCCTCCACAGCCTGGGATTCGTGGAGCGCCGCAAGGAAGGGCTGTTCGTCCACTACAGTCTCGCGGACCCGGACGTCTTCCAGCTCTGCGACATCATGTGCGGCCGGCTGGCCCGGGAGGCCGACCTGCGCAGCCGGCTGGTCGGTGGGCGCTGACCCCTTCGTCTAGGGTTCCGGTCCGCGTTGAACGGCCATCGGCTCCCAGCCTTCCGAAGCGCTCCATCGCGACCGCGCCTCCCCGCCCGACATCGCACTTCCCTTCGCAAGAGATCGCCAGGTGGCCCGATTGGCGCAGAACTTGATGCCCCCTGCGAGCTTCCTTTCCGCCCGTTCGACGATCGCAAGGAGGTGACGATGTACACTCGGCTTCGCTCCAGCGGCACGGCCGCGGCGTTCCTGGTCCTGCTTCCTCTCTTCGCAGGCGGCTGCGGCAGCGCGACCCGCACGGCGGCGGCCGTCGGCGCGGGTGGAGCCGCGGCGGTCGTGATGAACGACCAGAACGCGGAGGGCGAGGCGAGCGGCAGCGTCGCCGACGTGGAGCGCCGCGCCCGCGCCGTCTTCGCATCCATGGGGCTGGAGACCACCAAAAGCTCCGCGGAGAACAACGACACGGAGCGCGAGCTCGAGGGGCGCAGCGGCGACCGCGTGGTCCACGTCAAGGTCGAGCGTCCGGCGGGGAGCCAGGCCACCAAGGTGAGCGTGTCCTCGCGCCGGGGAACGACCCTCGACTACGACGTCAGCCATGCCCGCATGGTGCTCCAGAGGATCCAGCAGCCGTAGCCGGCGCTGCGGACGGCGGCCCGTCTCGTGAAGCGGCCCCGTCACCTCCTGCGAGGTGGCGGGGCCGCCGTCGTTCGCCGGGCCACGGAAGTGGCGACAATCGCTTTCTCCGCCACGGCTCCATGGGGCGCGGGCCCGTCCCCGGCCGCCGATCAGATGGTGATGGCGACCTTGAGCACGCCGTCGCGCTGGTGCGCGAACAGGTCGTACGCCTCCTCGATCCGGTCCAGCGTGAAACGGTGCGTCACCAGCGGCCGCAGGTCGGCGCGCCCGGACGCCACCACGTTGAGCAGCCGGCGCATCCGCTCCTTGCCGCCCGGGCAGAGCGTGGTGACGATCCGGTGGTCGCCCAGCCCCGCAGCGAACGCGTCCAGCGGCATCGTCAGCTTGCCCGAGTACACGCCGAGCGAGGAGAGCGTCCCACCCGGCTTCAGCACCCGCAGGCAGCTCTCGAACGTCCCCTGCGTCCCCAGCGCCTCGATCGCCACGTCCACCCCGCGGCCGTCCGTGAGCCGCAGGATCTCCGCGACCGGGTCCGTGGCGGTGTAGTCCACCACGAAGTCCGCGCCCAGCCGCGCCGACATCTCCATGCGCGCCGGGACCCCGTCCACCGCGATGATGCGCGTGGCGCCGCGCAGCCGTGCGCCCAGCGTGGCGCACAGCCCGATGGGCCCCTGCGCGAACACCGCCACGGTGTCGCCGATGCGGATCCCGCCGCTCTCCGCCCCGCCGAAGCCGGTGCTCATGATGTCGGGGCACATCAGCACCTGCTCGTCGGTGAGCCCGTCCGGGACCGGCGTCAGGTTGGCCATGGCGTCCGGGACCAGGAGGTACTCGGCCTGCGCCCCGTCGATGGTGTTGCCGAAGCGCCAGCCGCCCATCGCCTTGCCGCCGCACTGCGAGTGGTGCCCGTCCAGGCAGGGGCTGCACTGCCCGCACGGCGTGATGGCTCCCACGATGACGCGCTGCCCCTCCCTGTAGCCGGACACCCCGGGCCCCAGCTCGTGGATCACGCCCACCGGCTCGTGCCCGACGATGCGGCCGGGGGCCACCGGGTACTCGCCCTTGAGGATGTGCACGTCGGTGCCGCAGATCGTCGTGGTGGTGATGCGGATCAGGGCGTCGAGTGGACCGACATCGGGGATCGGCTTCTCATCGAGGACAATGCGGCCCGGCTCCACGAAGATGGCGGCTTTCATCTTGGGCATTGCATTCCTCCGGCTGGTTCATGCGGAGCGTGTCGGCCTCTCGGTACACAATGCTGAACATGGCCTGGCTTTCGATGGCAGGCATTGACGCGGATCAAATCAAGTCGAGGAGCCTCGCCGTGGCGCAAGGCTGTCCTTGATGTGAT
>JBEVLE010000183.1:0-5878 GCA_040509335.1 Longimicrobiaceae bacterium
TTCGCCAGCACCAGGCGGGCGCCGGTCAGCAGCGGCCAGAAGAACTCCCACACCGAGACGTCGAAGCTGAACGGCGTCTTCTGCAGCACCACGTCGTCCGACGTCAGCTCGTACTCGTCCTGCATCCACAGCAGGCGGTTGACGATGCCGCGGTGCGCGTTCATCGCGCCCTTGGGCCTGCCGGTGGAGCCGGAGGTGTAGATGACGTAGGCCAGCGAGTCGGCATCGGCGCGCAGCGGCAGCGGCTCCGCGCTCTCCGCGGCGACCACCCCGGCGTCGCGGTCCAGGCAGACGACCCGGGCGCCGTGCGTGGGCATGCGCTCCAGCAGGCGCTCCTGCGTCAGCAGCACCGGCACGCCGGAATCCTCCAGCATGTAGGCCAGGCGCTCGGCCGGGTAGGAGGGGTCCAGCGGCACGTAGGCGGCGCCGGCCTTGAGCACGGCGAGCAGCGCCACGACCAGCTCGGGCGAGCGCTCGGCGCACACGCCCACGCGGACTTCCGGGCCCGCGCCCAGGCCGTGGAGATGGCGGGCGAGCTGGTTGGAGCGCGCCTCCAGCTCGGCGTAGGACAGGGACTCGTCCCCGGCAACCAGGGCGACGGCCCCGGGCGTGCGCGCCGCCTGCGCCGCGACCAGCTCGTGCAGGCAAAGGTCGGGGTACGCCCGCGCGGTGTCGGTCCACTCCTCCAGGAGCTGCACGCGCTCGGCGCCGCGCAGCAGCGACGCCTCCCCGATGCGGCGTGCCGGGTCGGCCGCCATGGCGCCCAGCAGAACCTCGAGGTGCGCCGCCATGCGCTCGACGGTGGCCGCCTCGAAGAGCGACGCGCGGTGGACCAGCTCTCCGCGCAGGTCGTCCCCCGTGTCGGCGAGCGTCAGCTCCAGCTCGAACTTGGCCACCCCGGCTCCGGCCCCGAACGATTCCCGCACCACCTCGCCCACGCGCACCGGCCCGGCCGCTCCCGCGTCGCGGTTCAGCGCGAACGTCACCTGGAAGACGGGCGAGTGCGTGAGGCTGCGCTCCACGTCCAGCGCCTCCACCAGCCTTTCGAAGGGCAGGTCCTGGTGCTCGTACGCTCCCAGCGCCGTTTCCGCGGTGCGGCTGAGCAGCTCGCTCCAGGTGGGATCTCCCGCCAGGTCGGCGCGCAGCGCCAGCATGTTGACGAAGAAGCCGATCAGCCCTTCCGTCTCCTGGCGGCTGCGCCCCGCGATGGGGGAGCCCACCACCACGTCGTCCTGCCCGGCGTAGCGGCCCAGAAGCGCCTGCCACGCCGCCAGCGTGGTCATGAACAGCGTCGCGCCCTGCTGCCGCGAGAGCGCCCGCAGGCCATCCGACACCTCCGCCGGGAGGGTGAAGCGGTAGGACCCCGCGCGCGCGCCCTGCGCGAGGGTGCGCGGACGATCGGTGGGGATCTCCAGCAGCGGGGGGGCGCCGGCGAGCCGCTCGCGCCAGAAGTCGACCTGCGCCTCCAGCACGTCTCCGGCGAGCCATCCGCGCTGCCACACGGCGAAGTCGGCGTACTGCACCGGCAGCCCGGGGAGGTGCGCATCCTCGCCCCGGCTGAGGGCGGCGTAGAGCGCGGAAACCTCGCGCTCCAGCACCTGCATGCTCCACCCGTCGCTGACCACGTGGTGCATGGTGAAGCACAGCACGTGGTCGTCCGCGGCCAGGCGCAGCAGCGTGCTCCGCAGCAGCGGCCCGCGCGCCAGGTCGAACGGGCGCACCGCCTCGGCGCCGGCCAGCCGTTCGGCCGTGCGCTCCGCGGCGTCGCCGGACAGCGCCCCCAGGTCGAGGGTCGGCAGCGGCACGGGGGCCGGTGCGTGGATGACCTGCACCGGCACGCCGCCCTGCTCGGAGAACGTGGTGCGCAGCGTCTCGTGGCGCGCCACCAGCGCGTCCAGACCCGCCCGCAGCGCCGCCGGGTCGAGCGGGCCCCGCAGGCGCAGCGCGCCCGCCATGTTGTAGGCGGCGCTCCCCGGCTCCAGGCGGTCCACCACCCACAGCCGCTGCTGCGCGAACGACGCCGGCATCGCTTCCGTCCGCGGCACCCGCTCCATCGGCGGCGCCGACGAGGCGCCGGTGCTGCGCAGCGCCTCGATCCGCGCGGCCAGGCCGGCCACCGTGCGCGCCTCGAACAGCGCCCGCAGCGGCACCTCCACCCCGAACGCCCGGCGCGCACGCGAGGCGACCTGCGTTGCCAGCAGCGAGTGGCCGCCCAGGTCGAAGAACCCTTCCTCCACGCCCACCCGCTCCACGCCCAGCACCTGCGACCAGATCCCCGCCAGCACCTCTTCCGCCGCCGTCCTCGGCGCCACGAACCGGTCCTCCGCCGACCCGTACGCCGGCGCCGGCAGCGCCCGCCGGTCCAGCTTGCCGTTGGCGTTCAGCGGCAGCCGCTCCAGCGCCACGAAGGCGCCCGGGACCATGTACTCCGGCAGGCGCTCGTGCAGCCGCGTCCGCAGCGACTCGACCTCCACCTCGCCCGCCACGTACGCCACCAGGCGCCGGTTCCCCGGCGCGTCCTCCCGCACGACGACCGCCGACTCCCGCACCCCGGGCACCGCCGCGAGAACCGCCTCCACCTCCCCCAGCTCGATCCGGAAGCCGCGGACCTTGACCTGGGCGTCCACCCGGCCCAGGAACTCGAGCTCCCCCGTGGGCAGCCACCGCACCCGGTCTCCCGTGCGGTAGGTGCGCGCGCCGGGATGGTCGGTGCCCGCGAGAGCATCGGGGACGAACCTTTCCGCCGTCAGCTCCGGGCGTCCCAGGTACCCCCGCGCGAGCTGCGCCCCGCCCAGGTGCAGCTCCCCGGCGACGCCCACGGGCACGGGCATCCCCCGCGGGTCCAGCACCCGCGTGGTCACGTTGTCCACCGGCCGCCCGATGGGCACCGTCGCCCCGGCCTCGCGCCCGGCGAAGGCGTGCGAGGTGGCGTCGATGCACACCTCGGTGGGGCCGTACAGGTTCACCACCTCGGCGCCGAGCAGCGCCCGCGCCCGCGCCGCCGGCTCCGCCTGCAGCGCCTCGCCGCCGCAGAAGAGCCGCCGCAGCGAAGCGCACCGCTCCAGGCCGCCCTCGTCCAGCATGGCCCCGAGCAGCGTGGGGACCACCTGGAGCACGGTGATCCGCTCGCTCGCCACGGTCCGCACCAGCTCGGCGGGGTCGCGGTGCGCGTCGCGGGGCGCCATCACCAGCGTGGCCCCGGCCAGCAGCGGCGCCCAGAACTCCCACACCGAGGCGTCGAAGCCAGCGGGCGTCTTCTGTAGCACGCGGTCGTCCGCCGCCAGCGGGAAGGCACGCTGCATCCACCCCATGTGGTTGGCGAGCGCGCGGTGCGGGACGCCGACCCCCTTGGGGGTCCCGGTGGAGCCGGAGGTGTAGATGACGTACGCCAGCGACTCCGGTTCGGCGTGCAGCGGCAGCGGCTCCGCGCTCCCGGCGTCCACGCGGCCGGCGTCGCGGTCCAGGCAGACGACCCGAGCGCCATGCGCGGGGACGTGCTCCAGCAGCCGCTCCTGCGTCAGCAGCACCGGCACGCCGGAATCCTCCAGCACGTACGCCAGCCGCTCGGCCGGGTACGACGGGTCCAGCGGCACGTAGGCGGCGCCGGCCTTGAGCACGGCGAGCAGCGCCACGACCAGCTCGGGCGAGCGCTCGGCGCACACGCCCACGCGGGTCTCGGGGCCCACGCCCAGCCCGGCCAGGTGGCGGGCGAGCTGGTTGGAGCGCGCCTCCAGCTCGGCGTAGGACAGGGACTCGTCCCCGGCAACCAGGGCGGCGGCGGCGGGCGTGCGCGCCGCCTGCGCCTGGAACTGCTCGTGCACGCCGAGGCCGGGGTACGGGCGTGCGGTGCCGGTCCACTCCTCCAGGAGCTGCACCCGCTCGGCGCCGCGCAGCAGCGACAGCTCCGCCAGGCGGCGTCCGGGGTCGGCCGCCAGGGCCTCAACCACGGCCTCCATGTGCCCCGCCATGCGCTCGATCGTCGCGGCCTCGAACAGGCCGGCGCGATACGTCAGCGTCCCCGCCAGCCCGCTCCCGGTGTCCTGGAAGGCAAGGCCCAGGTCGAACTTGGCGGCGCCCTCCCCCGCCCCGAACGGTTCCGCGGCCAGCTCGCCCAGCGCGAGCCCCCCGAGCGCGGACGCGCGGTCCAGCTCGAAGGTGGCCTGGAAGACGGGGGAGTGCGTGAGGCTGCGCTCGGTGACCAGCTCCTCCACCAGGCGCTCGAAGGGCAGCTCCTGGTGCTCGAAGGCGCCCAGCGCCGCCTCGCGCACCCGCCCCAGCAGCTCCGCCCAGGTGGGATCGCCGCCCAGGTCGGCGCGCAGCGCCAGCATGTTGACGAAGAAGCCGATCAGCCCCTCCGTCTCCCTCCGGGTGCGCCCGGCGATGGGGCTCCCCACGACCACGTCGTCCTGCCCGGCGTAGCGGCCCAGCAGCGTCTGCCAGGCGGCCAGCGTGGTCATGAACAGCGTGGTGCCCTCGCGGCGCGAGATCGCCCGCAGCTCGTGCGACAGCCCGGCCGGGAGCGCGAAGGCGTGGCTGGCCGAGAGCGCGCTCAGCCCCAGGGCGCGCGGGCGGTCCGTGGGGATCTCCAGCAGCGGCGGAGCTCCGTCCAGCCGCTCCCGCCAGAAGCCGAGCTGCGCCTCCAGCGTCGCCCCGGCGAGCCACCGGCGCTGCCACACGGCGAAGTCGGCGTACTGCACCTCCAGCTCCGGCAGCCGCGCCGCCTCGCCGCGCAGGGCCGCGGCGTAGAGCGCGGAAACCTCGCGCACCAGCACCCCGCGGCTCCAGCCGTCGCTGACGACGTGGTGCAGCGTGAAGCACAGCACGTGGTCGTCGGCGGCGAGGCGCAGCAGCGTGGCCCGCAGCAGCGGCCCGCGCGCCAGGTCGAACGGACGCAGCGCCTCCTCCGCGGCCAGCCGCAGGGCCTCGCCTTCGCGCTCCGCCTCCGGCAGGTCGCGCAGGTCCAGCTCCGGCAGCGGCACCGGCGCGGGCGGGTGGATCACCTGCACGGGCCCGCCCTCGTGCTCCGCGAACGTGGTGCGCAGCGTCTCGTGCCGCGCGACCAGCGCGTCCAGACTGGCCCGCAGCGCCGCCGAGTCGAGCGAGCCTCGCAGGCGCAGCGCGTACGGCATGTTGTACGCGGGGCTCCCCGGCTCCAGCCGGTCCACCACCCACAGCCGCTGCTGCGCGAACGACACCGGCATCGCGTCCGTCCGCGGCACCCGCTCCATCGGCGGCGCCGGCGGAGCGCCCGCGCTGCGCAGCGCCTCGATCCGCGCGGCCAGCCCCGCCACCGTCGGCGCCTCGAACAGCGCGCGCAGCGGCACCTCCACCCCGAACGCCTGCCGCGCCCGCGCCACCACCTGCGTGGCCAGCAGCGAGTAGCCTCCCAGCTCGAAGAAGCCCTCTTCCACCCCCACCCGCTCCAGCTTCAGCACCTCCGCCCAGATCCCCGCCAGCAGCTCCTCCGCCAGCGTGCGCGGCCCCACGTACTCCTCGTCCTCCATGGGCTCCGGCGCCGGCAGCAGCCGCCGGTCCACCTTGCCGCTCGCCATGGTCGGCAGCCGGTCCATCGCCACGAACGCGCCCGGCACCATGTACTCCGGCACCTGCTCCGCCACGTGGGTACGCAGCTCCGCCGACGACGGCTCCGCCCCCGCCTCCGGGACCACGTACGCCACCAGCCGCTTCTGCCCCGGCGCGTCCTCGCGCAGCAGCACCACCGCCTCCCGCACCTTCTCGTGCGAACGCAGCACCGCCTCGATCTCCCCCAGCTCCACCCGGTAGCCGCGCACCTTCACCTGGTGGTCCGCCCGGCCCAGGAACTCGATCTCCCCGTCCGCGCGCCGCCGCCCCAGGTCCCCCGTCCGGTACAGCCGCG
>JBEVLE010000184.1:0-5025 GCA_040509335.1 Longimicrobiaceae bacterium
TGCGTGAGGGATTTCGGCCCGAAGGGGCGAGACCCGGCGGCAGTTTGCCGGGGCTCGACTCCGTTACGCAGCGTTGTTTGCTGCGTTACGGAGCCGAAGCCCGACCCCGGCGCCAGCCGGGGGCACGCCCAAATCCGCAGTTGAAAGCCATACCGTCTACTCCCCAGAGCGCCGCCACGTGGCGATCGCCAGCCAGACGAGCAGAACCGGGTACACGGCGGCCTGGATGGTGGTCTTCGCGATGGCCTTCTTGAGCCCCAGCGCGACCGTGGCGGTGGGCGCCGTCTTGAGCGCGATGGGGACCGTGGTGGCGTACAGCGCCGCCATGAGCACCACCGTCACGGCCAGCAGGAAGAGCACCACGGCGATCCCGCGCCCGGCCCAGCGGCGTCCGGCCGCCACGGCGGCCATGGCGAGGAACGCGAGCCCCATGACCAGCACCGGGAGCCCATTCAGCATGGAGGTCACCGACCCGAACTCCCACTCGGCGGAGCCGAACCCGAGCGGGTACCAGACCAGGGCCAGGTCGGCCCCGCCCACCAGCATGAAGATGAGGCCCACGGGGACGAGCAGCGCCCACGCGCCGCCCAGGCGGGCGGGGGCGGTGCGGGCGTCGGCCTCGGGGGCGGAATCGCGGATCAGGACACGTGGCGCGCTCATGATGGGGGATGTTGCGGGTGTGTGCGGGGCGGGGCGCGAAGCTGCGGCCCCGGAGTCCGGGGTAGCAAAAGGCAAGACGTGCACCCCGCGGGGCGGATCCCGCGGCGCGGCGCAGGGGCCTTGCGGACGAACGACTTGCGGGAGCGGAGCCGCGGGTGCGGGGCCGGCGGCGGGCGAAGGGGGCGGCGGGAGAGTGGAGCCGGCGCAACGGGTGCGGGACGGCGCCGACAGTCCGCCGCCGGCGCGGGGCGCCGGACCCGGGGGCGGCCGGGTCCGGCGGCGGCTCAGGCGTCGGTCGAGAACTCGGCGTCCTCGGCGGCGGGCGAGGCCAGGTCCTCGTCCAGCTCGGTGTGCAGCTCGCGCAGCGCCGCGACGATGGACCGCAGCGGGTACATGACGCCCTGCACCGTCACCGTCATCAGCTCGGCGTTCACCGCCACGCGCAGCTCCGCCGTGGAGGAGGAAAGCATCTCGGTGAGCCGCGACATGTTCGCGGGCGAGAGCGGGGAAGCGTCGGAAAGGCCCAGCGTCCGGACCAGGTAGTCGGCCTCGGCCTGGCCGTGCTTGTCGGTCACGCGGCGCCCGAAGCGCCACAGCAGGTAGGAGATCTTCACCACGACGGAGATGATCTCCTGCACCAGGATGGGCGCTTCGCTCTCGGCGGGAGTCCCGATGGACGCTTCGAGCTCGTCGACGAGGCCGAGCCCGAAGCGGCTCATGCACTCGACTTCCTGCTTGAGCAGACGCAGGCGTGTGGGATTGATCATTTCGTTCCGGGGCTCTGGGGAAGGCAGCAATCTGCGCGGGCGCACACGAGCGCGCAAGCGGGGCGGCCCACGTCCGTTCCCGGAATCCTACAGAGGGAGTCTGCGGCTGAGGAGGAGGCCGGCCAGGTCTCCGTCCACCGGCTCGGAGAACAGGTAGCCCTGGCCGAAGTCGAAGTCCATGGCGCGCAGGCGGTCGAGCTGCTCGGTGGTCTCGATCCCCTCGGCCACCACGCGGATGTCCAGCGAGTGCGCCATCCCCACGGCGGCCCGCACCATGTCGTCGCCGCCCTCCAGCAGCGAGGGGTCGATCTTGAGGACGTGCGCGGGGATGCGCCGCAGGCGGGTGAGCGAGCCGTCGCCGCTGCCGAAGTCGTCGATCTGCACGCGGACGCCCAGCTCGTCGATGCGGCGCAGCACGGCGGCGGACAGTTCCTCGCCCTCGGACAGCGAGTCCTCGCGCACCTCCACCTGCAGCGAGAGCGGGGCGACGGAGCACTCCTCCAGCGCGCCGCGGATGCGGTCGGCGGCGCCGGGGGAAGCGAGCTGGCGCCCGGAAAGGTTGACGCTGATGCGGCACTCGCGGTCGGGGAACTCGTCCTGCCAGCTGCGCAGCCGGCGGCAGGCCTCGCCCAGGACCCAGCGGTCCACCGCCAGGATCAGCCCGGTGTCCTCGGCCAGCGGGAGGAACTCGGAGGGGTGCACCGTGCCGCGCTCGGGGTGCCGCCAGCGGACCAGCGCCTCGAAGCCGGTGACGTCGCCGGTGCGCAGCGACACCACCGGCTGGTACACCAGCGCCAGCTCGTTGCGCTCGATGGCGCGGCGCAGCTCCTCCTCGCGCTCGGCGCGCGAGCGCACGCCGGCGCGCAGCTCGCTCCCGGCCAGCTCGTGGCCGCCGCCGCCGCGCGCCCGGGCCTCGCCCAGCGCCACGGCGGCGTCGCGCAGCAGGTCGTCGGGGTCGGCGCCGTCCAGGCCGCCCAGCGCGATGCCGATGCTGGCGCCCACCCGCAGCTCGTGCGAGCGGATGCGGAAGGGGGAGGCGAGGGCGCGCTGGATCCGCTCGGCCACGCCGATGGCGGCCTCGGGGCCGGCGAGCCCCTCCAGCAGCAGCCCGAACTCGTCGCCGCGCAACCGGCACAGGGTGTCGCCGGGGCGCACGCAGCGCCCCAGGCGGCGGGCCACCTCCACCAGCAGCAGGTCGCCCAGCTCGCGCCCCATGGCGTCGTTGACCAGCCCGAAGCGGTCCAGGTCCACCAGGAGCAGGCCGTGCCGCTCCTGCGGGCGGCGCGCCACGCGCCGGGCGGCGTGCCCCAGCCGGTCCATGAACACGGCGCGGTTGGGGAGCTCGGTGAGGGGGTCCTGGAGGGAGCCGCGCTGGAGCTGCTCCTCGTGCTCGCGGGCGCGGGTCACGTCGCGGGCGAAGCCGTGCAGCGCGGCGCCCTCGCCGTCCACGGCGGGCGGCGCCTCCGCCACCTCCACCAGCACCTGGCGCCCCTCGCGGTGGCGCAGCGCGAGGGTGGCGGTGCGGGGGCGGGCGCCGGCCGGGGCGTCCAGCGCGGGGGATTCCAGCAGGTCGGCGAAGGCCAGCCCGGCGAGCTCCTCGGGGCGGTACCCCAGCACCTGCCGCACCCCGGGGGACAGGTAGCCGAAGCGCCCGCCCGCGTCCAGGCTGTAGAAGAACGCCCCCTCGGCGCCCTCCACCATGCCGCGGAAGAACGCTTCGTCGCGGCGCAGCTCGTCGCCCACGGCGCGCTCGCCGCGGGCGTCGCGCGCGATCGCCCACACCCCCGCGGCGCCGCTGCGGTCCGGGCGCGGGAAGCAGGTGACGGCGAGCGCGGCGGGCTCGCCGCCGCGCGCCAGCGCGGTCTCCAGCCGCTGCGTCTCGCCCCGGGAGGCCTGGTGGAAGGCGTCCAGGAGGCGGCGGCGGTCCTCGGGCACCACCCGCGACAGCAGCGAGGTGCCGGCGAGCTCCCCGGGGCCGGTGCCGGCGAGCCGTTCCCAGGCCGCGTTGGCCTGGACGAAGCGGGCCTCGGCGTCGAACGACGCGACCGGGTCGGGGTGGAGGGCGAAGAAGGAATCCAGCGGCGAGGGGGAGGAAGCGGCCCGCCAGGCGGCGTCGGCCTCGCCCTCGTCCGCGGTGTCGCGGAGCACGGCGACGAAGCCCAGCAGGTCGCCCCGGTCGCCGCGGATGGCGGTGATCCGCCCCGCCGCGCGGAAGGTGCTCCCGTCCCTGCGCAGCCACTCGCGCTCCACCTCCAGCCGTCCCGCCTGCGCGGCCAGCTGCAGCACGCGCTCGTAGTCGTCCTCGCCGGAGTCCCCGCCGCCGGCCAGCCCGCCCACGTGCCTGCCCACCACCTCGGCCGCGGCGAACCCGGTGACCCGCTCCGCCACCGGGTTCCAGCGGGTGACGTACCCCGCGTGGTCCACGGTGAAGACGGCGTGGTCGTCGATGCTCTGGAGGATGGCCGCGATGAAGGGGTCGTGCGCGTGCAGGACGAATGTCATGGAGGAGACCTTTTGCCCCTGGCTTTGACTCCGGGTGGATGTCGTCGGATCCGGGGCAGGACGCGCGACCGGTCGCCGCGGAAGCCGCACGGCCATGCGCTCCCGGCTCCCCGGCGCGGCGGCCGGTGCCGGGGAGGCAATGCATGGCGGACGGGGCTTCCCGACCACGGACGTTTCTGCACGTTTCGGGCGCGCCGCCCGCGCGCGGCGCCGCCGCCGCCCCCGCGGTGCCGCGCCCGCGGAAGGCGCGCCGGCGCACCGCCTTACCACGGGGACCGGAAACACCCCGCGCCCGCGTGGGGACGCGCGGCCGTGCTGCACCGGAGCCACAGGTGCGGCGGGCCTGTCCCCACGTTACACTACATAGACCGCTCGTTCCCAAGCGGCGCCACGGCGGAAAGGCAGGTGGCAGGTGGCTTGCGGTGCAGCGGCGCCGACATTACGCGATCTCCCCACATGAACCGCCCCGGATGAACATTCCCCCGACCGCGCAGCCGCCGCGCTCCCCGGAGATGTCCCACGACAACACCCCATCCCCCGCGCAGGACGGCGGCCCCCGGCGCGTCCTCCTGGCGGACGACGAGCGCCTCCTGCACACCGTGCTGGGCGACGTGCTGGAGGGCTACGGGTACGCCGTGCTGCACGCCATGGACGGCGCGGAAGCGCTGCAGGCGGCCCGCGAGAGCAGGCCCGACGTGATCCTGATGGACATCATGATGCCGGTGATGACCGGGCTGGAGGCGCTGGAGCGCCTCAAGAGCGACGACGAGACCCGCGGCATTCCCGTGGTGGCCATCACCGCCGACGTGATGGGCCGCACCCGCGAGGACATGCTGGAGCGCGGTTTTTCCGGCTACATCCCGAAGCCGTTCACCGCCGGGCAGCTGCTGGGCGAGATCGCGCGGCACGCGGGGACGGCGTAGGACCAGCAAGGTTTGGGCGTGCCCCCGGCTGGCGCCGGGGTCGGGCTTCGGCTCCGTAACGCAGCAAACAACGCTGCGTAACGGAGTCGAGCCCGCGCCAGCACCTCTGAACTGAGGTGCCGCGCGGTCTCGCCCCTTCGGGCCGAAATCCCTCACGCGACGGCAGGCCCCCT
>JBEVLE010000185.1:0-3440 GCA_040509335.1 Longimicrobiaceae bacterium
CCCCCCTTGCGGGGGAGGGGGCCGGGGGGAGGGGGGTCCGAGGGTCGGCAGAATGCCCGGCCTCCACTCCGTCGTGCTCCCCCTCTCCCCTTGTGGGAGAGGGGGCCGGGGGGTGAGGGGTAGACCCACGCGCCGCCCTTGCCCTGCCCCCTTCCCCGCCGCAGCTTCCCGGGCCTCCACTTTCCGTCGGCCCATCCATCCCCCCGCCCCCCATGAAGCTCGACCACGTACGCGCCCGCCTCCGCGAGCACGCCAATCCACAGGACGCGCTGGGTGCCCTGCGCTACTTCAAGACCGGGCCCGGCGAGTACGGCGAGGGGGACGTGTTCATCGGGGTGCGCGTGCCCGTGCTGCGCCGGCTCGCCAGGGAGCTCCGCGCGCTCGCGCCCGAGGACGCGGCGGAATTGCTGCGCTCGCCGGTGCACGAGGAGCGGCTGCTCGCGCTGCTCCTGCTGGTGGGCGCGTACGGCAGGGGGGACGACGCGCAGCGCGGGCGCGTCTTCGAGCTGTACATGGCCCACACCCGGTACGTGGACAACTGGGACCTGGTGGACAGCTCCGCGCCGGACGTCGTCGGCGCGCACCTCGCCGGGCGCGACCGGTCGCTGCTGGACCGGCTCGCCGCCTCGGACTCGGTGTGGGAGCGGCGCATCGCCATCGTCGCGACCCTGCACTTCATCCGGCGCGGCGAATTCGCGGACACGCTGCGCGTGGCCGCGCTCCTCCTGCGCGACCGGCACGACCTGGTCCACAAGGCGGTGGGGTGGATGCTGCGCGAGGCGGGAAAGCGCGACCGGGCGGCGCTGGAAGGGTTCCTGCGGGAGCACTGCCGCGAGATGCCGCGCACCATGCTGCGCTACGCCATCGAGCGCTTTCCCGAGCCGCAGCGGCGGGCCTGGCTCCGCGGCGAGCCGCCGGCGGAGGGCGGGTGAGCGCCATGGCAGCGGTGGCGCGTCACGCCTCCCGGAGGCGATTCCGGGCCTCGGCGACGGTCGCGCGCACCGCGGAGGTCCACGACTCCGGGAAGGCGGCGCGGTCGCCGGCCCACTCCTCCACGCTCCGCACCGCGCCCTCCAGGCCGTCGGCCTCGTCGGCGACGGCGGCGGCCAGGATGGCGCCCATCGCGGGCATGCGCTGCACCAGGGCGGGCTCCGCGCGGGCGGCGAAGCCGTCGGCGAGCGCGCGGAAGTCCTCGTCGGCGAGGCGCGCCCGGCGCAGCCCGCGCAGCATGGCCGCGGCGCCCTGGAGCACGGCGTAGCGCCCGGCGTTCTCCGGCAGCGCGCGGACCAGCTCGTCGTGCAGCGTCGCCAGGTGCCGCTCCAGGAGCCAGCGGGGCATCCCCCGCGAGGCGAGCACCGTCCCCAGCCACAGCACCTGGCGGCGCACGTGCTCCTCGCCGAACTCGCACATCGCCGCCAGCCACGCGCCGTCGCTCGCCCCGAACGTCCGGCCGCGCTCCCCATAGCGCTCCAGGTAGTACGGGAACTCGGCCACGGAAGCGTTGCCCGCCCGGCGGGCGGCCTCCAGCTCCCGCGGGTCGGAGGTGACCGGGTACGACCCGGCCGACGGGTTGATGGCGGATGCGGGGATCGTCTCCATGGCGGCGTGGGATGGGGGTGCGGTCGCGGCTTCCGGCGGCCCGCGCGGGGCCGGAAGCCAATCCAGTTTTCTACGTAGCAAGGTGCACGCCGGCCATGGCCGGTGTGCGCCTACGTCGCGGCGCCGGGGGGCGCGGGGGCGGCCGGGTGGTGCACGGCGGGCGGGGCGGAGGGGACGAGGGCGCGCAGCCGGGCGCCCGCGGAGTCGGCGGCGGCGCGGTCGCCCAGGGCGTCGGCGGCCATCTGCACGCCGTACCAGGCCACGGCCTGGCCGGGGCCCAGGCGCGCCGCCTCGCGGAAGTGGCGGAGCGACGCCCGGAAGTCGCGGCCGCGGTAGGCAGCGTTGCCGCTGTCCACCTGCGCCTGCACCTCGGGGGGGATCGCGGCGGCGCGGGGACCGGCGCGCCGCGCCCCGGCGCCGCCGTCCCGCCCGCAGGCGGCGAGCGCCAGCAGCAGCAGGGCGCCCGCGGCGGCGCTGCGGCCGCTCAATGCGGGGGGGAGTCGGAGCGGTGGCCCGCGTCGGGGTCGGCGCCGGGCGCGCCCCGCGGCGGGCCGATGCGGCGGCTGCCGGGATGCGCGGAGAACGAGGGCTCCGGCTCCGCGTCGGCGGAGGGCGCCGTCTGGGTGGGGAGGAGGCTGGCGGTGAGGAGCATCGCCAGGGTGTCGGGGAGCTGCCGGGGGTTGTTCTCGTACCACTCGTACACGGCGCGCAGCGTCCCCTCCAGGAACCAGTTGCGGTGCTTGAGGACGCCGCTCCCCTGCTCCGCCGACTTGAGGCGCCGGTCCAGGTCCATGATGTGCTCGGCCACCTGCTGCTTCCACAGCTCGATCTGCCGGGCGGCGCGCTCGGCGCGGCGGGCGGCGTCCTCGGCCTGCGTCTTCCACTCCTCGATGGAGGAGAGCGCGGCGTCGCGCTCCCGCGCCATCTCGCGGATCTGCTCGAAGAGCTGCTCTACGGCCTGGTCCGCGATGCCGGCCTGGTGGACCGTCTCGATGTGCTGCAGGAAACGGGTGTGGGCCCCCATGTGCTCCTCGCCGAGGGAAGTTGCCGCGCCGGACGACGACTAAGCTAAACTCCGCGAGGGATTAGGTCTAGCGTCCCGTGCAAGGTCGCCTCACGGCGCCACCGCGAGCAGGGCGCCGCGGCGGGCCAGGTACTCCAGCGGGGGGCGCGCCGGGAGGATCTCGCCGTCCACGGCCAGCTCCGCGGCGCCGTCCGCGAGCCGCACCACGCAGCGGTCCACCAGGAAGGAGCTGACGTCGGGGAGGCGCTCGATCCGTTCGGCGCCGCCGCGCGCCGCGGCGAGCCCGCGCACAAGCATCCCGGCGCCGACGCCGGTGTGCACCACCAGCACGTGCAGCCCCGGCCATCCCTCCTCCACCCGCCGCTGGATCCCCAGCGGCGCCAGCGCGCGCTCCCCCACCCCCACGAACAGCAGCGGCGTCGCGAAGCGGCGCGTGCGGCCGTCCAGCTCCAGCCGCACCTCCAGCCGCGGCAGGCGGGCCAGCGTTTCCGCCCCCGCGGCGAGCGTCGCCACGCCGTAGCCCACGCGCGGCTCCAGCCGCTCGCGCGCCCGGACGAAGTCCACGTAGGCGCCCAGCGAGCTGGTGTTGACGAAGACGCGCCCGTCCACGCTCCCCACCGTCACCGGCCGCGCGGCGGCGGACGCGGCCACCTCCAGCGCCTCGGGGAGCGCGTCCGGGATCCCCAGGTGCCGGGCGAAGTGGTTGAGCGTTCCCCCGGGGAGCACCGCCAGCTCCACCCCCGCCCGCACCGCGGCGCCGGCGGCCAGCGCCACGCTCCCGTCGCCGCCGGCCACTGCGACGCGGGGGGCGCCCTCC
>JBEVLE010000186.1:0-6070 GCA_040509335.1 Longimicrobiaceae bacterium
CGCCGTCCGCCACGGCCATCAGCCGCGCAGCCGACCGAGGACGTCGGCGACGCCGCGCCCCCGCGCGGCGTCCGGCCCCGGAGCCGGGCGGCCGATCCCCCGGTGCGCCAGCTCCACCGACTCCACCGCCACCGCGCCGCCGTCCGCGCGGAAGTCCGGCCCCGACCAGCGCACCGGGTAGGCATCCGCGAAGTTCCAGGACAGCACCGGCGTGCGCTGCGCGTCCAGCAGGTAGATGGTGCCGTTGCGCCGCACGATGCGCCCGCGCGTCACCTCCTGGTGCCACGCCCACAGCGTGTCCACGTCCGTGATCCCGCGCCGCAGCGTCAGGTTGGACGGGTAGCGCGTGGGCCCCGGCAGGCGGTGGACGAACCCGTTCTCCCCCCCCTCGCGGTAGTCCTCCACCTCCGTCTCCACCTGCAGCCCCGTCACCTCCGAGAACCCGCCCACCACCAGCCCCTCGATCTCCACGAGGAAGCCGGCGCCCAGGTACGGGTCGCTGCGCTTTCCGGGCGTCCCCGTGGCCGCGCTGAGCGGTGCGTTGAAACCGAGCATGCTGGGGAACAGGGAACAGGGAACAGGGAACAGGGAACAGGGAACAGGGAACAGGGAATAGCCTGCGACGGCATACGAACTACGAAACGACATCTCGTGCATGGAGCAGGTGAGGAGCTGGCGTCCTCGGGCCCCCACCCGGCTCGCTTGGGCTCGCCACCCTCCCCCAATTCTGGGGGAGGGCTTCCTGACCCTCAGACTCCCCGTGTCGTGCCATGCTCCCCCTCTCCCGCTTGCGGGGGAGGGGGCCCGGGGCGAGGGGGCTCCCGCGGACGCAGCGCCACCCCCGCGTGAGGGATTACGGCCCGAAGGGGCGAGACCCGGCGGCACCGCAGTTCAGTGGCGCTGGCCGGGGCTCGACTCCGTTACGCACGGTTGTTTCGTGCGTTACGGAGCCGAAGCCCGACACCGGCGCCAGGCGGGGGCACGCCCAACCCCGCCGTCAAAGCCGTTCAGCCGTACCGATTCCCCCCACCCGGACCATCTTGATTGATGCGCTCGTTGATCCGCGACACCTCGGCCACCCACAGCTGCCGCTCGCGGTGCTCCATCTGCATGACCTGGTCGTAGGGCCAGTGCAGATAGTAGCTGACGTAGGCTACCTCCTCGTACAAGCGCTCCAAGGGGTAGCCGGCTACCCCCCCAGGCCGGCCGTCTCCACCTCGAACTCGCCCTGGCAGTGCGGGCAGGCGACGGCCAGGCGCGTGCTGCCGTTCTCGTTGACGCGCCGGTACAGCGCCTGGAGGTACGCCAGGTCCGCGGCGAACAACCCTTCCACCACGCCGGGGTTCACCTGCGCCAGCTCGCCCAGCCGGGTGACCACGCGCGACAGCAGGATCACCACCAGGTAGCCGGGGTTTGCCTGCACCCGCGGGTCGCGGAGCGGCGCGATCTCGTCGTACGCGGTGGCGAGGCGCATCACGCCCTCGCGGTGGAGCGTCCCCTCCCGGTCCACGTAGCCGCAGGGGAGCGTGAAGGGGAATTCCGTCTGCAGCATGCGACCGCCTTACCGCTGGAGGACCAGGCCCTCGTGGGACAGCTCGATGGACTCGATGGCCACCTCGTTGCCGGTGGCGTTGAGCGACGGGCCCGACCACTTGCTGGGCCACGCGTCCACGAAGTTCCAACGCATCTTCTCCTGCCCGGTGGCGTCCAGCAGCACGATGGAGCCGTTGACGCGCTTGACCCGGCCCTCGGCCGCCTTCTGGCGCCACTCCCAGATCTCCGCGTCGTCCGTCATCCCCCAGCGCAGGGTGATGTTGGAGTAGCGCACCATCCCCGGGAGCTTGCGCGAGGTGGGTCCGTCGGTGCCCTCGCGGTACTCCACGGGGTCCTGGCTGGAGTCCAGCCCGGTGCACTCGCGGAAGCCCGCCCGGACGATGCCGTCGATCTCGACGAGGAAGTTGTAGCTGAGGTACGGGTCCCTGCGATCTCCGACTGGCACGGTTGGCCTCCTTGTCGTCAGGCGGGCCCGGTGGGCCCGGGGGTGTCGGGGTCGTCCGCGCCGCGCGCGAAGCGGACGACGATGAACTCGTTGGGTACGGCGGGGGCGAGGCCGACCTCCACCACCACCATGCCGGCGGCGCGCACCTCCGGCGGGTTGAGCGCGGCGTCGCAGCGCACGAAGTACGCTTCCTCGGCGGTGCGCCCCTGGAGCGCGCCGCGGCGGAAGGCGGCGTTCAGGTAGCCGCCTACCTCGCGGACGATGCGGGCCCACAGCCCCGGGTCGGCGGGCTCGAAGGCCATGCCGGCCAGCGCCGCGTCGATCCAGCGGCCCAGCGTGAGCACCGTCCGCCGCACGCTCACGTACTTCCAGGCGGCCTCCTCCGGCGGGGCGGCGTCGGCGCCGCTCAGCGACCGCGCCCCCCACACCCGCACGCCGCGGCCGGGAAAGGCGCGGATGCAGTTGATCCCGCCGGCGTTCAGCACTCCGTTCGCGGCGTCGTCCAGCAGCGCCGCGAGGTCCAGCACCCCGTCCAGCCGCTCGTTGGCGGGCGGCTTGTGGACGCCCACGCGCGCGTCGCTCACGGCGTACACCCCGGCGGCGTGGCCGCACGGGGGGACCGGGCCGTCCCACCCCTCCACCACCAGCCACGGGTGGTAGAGCGCGGCGTTGCGCAGCGCGGCCCACCCGGGGGCGTCGCCCTCGCGGGCCAGCTCCCGCCGCTGCGCCAGCACCCCGGCCGGCGCGTCGCCGGGGACGGAGTCCAGGATGGCGAAGCGGCCGCCCACGCGCTCGCAGTGGCGGAGCACGGCCTGCTGCCGGCGCACCGCCTCGGCGCGGGGCCGGCCCGTGGCGTCGGGGACGCACACCAGGTCCACCCCCTCCGCCGCTTCCAGCGCGGCGAGCCCGCGGGCGAGGGCCGCCTGCCCGCCGTCCGCCAGCCGCACCACGGTGCAGAGCGCGCCGCCCATGCGGAAGAAGCCGTGCACCGCCGGGGCGAGGAAGCCGCCCTCCGGGCGCGCCCCGAAGACGCGCTCGAACTCGGCCCACCCGGCGAGCTCCACGGGCTCACCCACCGGCCCCGCGGCGGCGAGCCCCAGGAAGGCGGGGACGCCGGTGCGGAAGGCCGGGCGGGGCGCCGTGGCGAAGAACTCCCGGTATACGCCGGGGGCGAGGGGGGCGGTCACGGTGCGAGCCGGTGGTCGCGCGTCAGCCCTGCGGCCCGGACCACTGGCTGATGCGGAACACCACGAACTCCGCCGGCTGCACCACGGCCACGCCGATCTCGGTGATCACCTGGCCCAGCTCGCGCACCTCGGGCGGGTTCAGCGACGCGTCGCAGCGGACGTAGAACGCTTCCGCGGGGGTGCCGCCGAAGAGCGCGCCGCTCCGCCACACGTTGGTGAGGAAGGCGGTGACGTTGCGGGTGATGCGCGACCAGAGCGCCGCGGTGTTGGGCTCGAACACCACCCACTGCGTCCCCTCGTCGATGGACTCGCGCAGGAACAGGAAGAGCCGGCGCACGTGCACGTACTTCCAGGCGCCGTTGGCGTCGCCGCCCAGGGTGCGGGCGCCCCACACGGTGACGTTGCCGTTGATGTCGCGGATGGCGTTGATCCCCGCCTGGTTCAGCTCGCCCTGGTCCGCGCGGCTCACGCGCACGTCCACCCCCAGCGCGCCGCGCACCACCTCGTTGGCGGGCGCCTTGTGCACGCCGCGGGCGGCGTCCACGCGGGCGTAGATCCCGGCGACGTGGCCGCTGGGCGGCACCACCACGGGCCCGTTGGTGGCCGGGTCGTACACGGAGATCCAGGGGAAGTACATGGCGGCGTAGTCGCTGTCGCCCACCCCGTTCTGGATGGCGCCGGAGGTCAGCGTGGCCGGCGTCTGCACCCCGTCCAGGATGGCGAAGCGGTCGCCGGTGTTCACGCAGTGGGTGATCACCGCCGTCTGCACGGCCTTGTCGGTGATCCCCGGCACGGCCACCAGCGCGATCTCGTCGATGGCGGCGAAGGCGTCCAGCGCCCCCTGGATCGCGGTGCCGGTCTTGGCGTCGGCGACGCGCGCCACCCAGCAGCGGGTGCCGCCGTTGTTGAAGAAGCCGTAGACGGCGTGGGCCAGGACGCGGTTGCCGGACTGGATGTCGCCGAAGGAGTTCTTGAACTGCTCCCAGCTGGTCACCAGCGTGGGCTCGCCCGCCTCGGCGAGCGTGTAGGCGACGGGCTCGGAGGGCATGACGACGTCGTTCGCCACCTCGCCGACGAAGCCGGCGGTGCTGGTTCCCACCCCGGCGATCGGCTGGACCGACGGGGGCACCTCTTCGACGTAGACGCCGGGCGCAAGGTACTGGGGCATGTGTGCTCTTCTCCGTCTGGAAGAAGTGTGTTCGGACGACCGTCGGCAGGAGGCCGCCTCCCCGGAGGGGACCGCTACGATTTCGATTCCGGCCCTACGCGCCGGCCAGCGGCACGTCGGCCGTGGCCGTCCAGCCCGGGAGCGGCAGGCTCGCCGCCCGCGCCAGCGGCGCGTGCCCGCGGGCCCGCACCTCCAGCGTGCGCTCGCCCGCCTCCACCCCGGCCAGGACGTAGCGCCCGTCGCCGCCGGTGAGGGCGCGCTCGCCGCTCCCCAGGACGCGCACCTCGGCCATCCCCACCGGCTCCCCGGCGGCGTCGGTGACCGTCCCCTGCAGCGTGGTGCGCGGGAGGGCGAACATCGCCGGCTCCGCGGCGCGCCCGTCCGCGACGCGGACCGTGGCGCGGGCCACGCCGCGCCGGCTCCCCTCGCCCGGGGTCGACGCCCGCAGGACGTAGCGCCCGTCGGGGAGGCCGACCAGGAAGAAGGTGCCGTCGGCGGCGGCGACGGTGCGGTCGGGGCGCCGGGCGAGGGCGTCCCACCCCGCGCCGTGCGCCCGGGCCGCCAGCGCGAGCGCGTCGCGGAAGGCCGCGGGGAATTCCACCACCTCCACCCGCGCCCCCGCCACCGGGCGCCCGGTGGCCTCGTCCGCCACCCGCCCGGCCACGGCCACGCGCAGCCGCGACTCCTCCCAGGGGCCGCTCACCGCGGCGTCTCCTGGCGGATGCGGACCACCCGCTCCGTCACCACCGGCCCCAGCGGCTCGTCCGGCTGGAGCTGGAGCGCCAGGGTGACGGTGTAGTTGAGCGCGGCGCGCGGCCGGCCGCCCAGCGCCTGCCAGAACTCCCCCAGGTTCTGGAGGTGCCCCGGCTGGAGCGACGAGGTGGGGAGCGGCAGGTCCTGGTCGCGCATGGCGCCCTGGAGCACGGCCTCGGGGAGGGTGCGGTGGCGCAGCAGCACGCGCATCACCTCGCCCAGCAGCCGGTGCTCGTCCAGCGACGCGGTGCTGGAGCTTTCGCTCGCCCACGCGGTCACCAGGTACGAGCAGTCCACGCGCACGGGGGCGGCGCGGCGCACCGCGGTGCCGTCCGGCTGGCGCTCCAGGCGCGGCTCGTTGCTGCGCAGCTCGCGGTTCTCCCGCACGTCGTACAGGAACAGGTCCACCGCGGGCGGGGCCACCGAGGGCGGGGGGAACTCGTCGTTGGGGGTGGCGAAGGTGATGGTCACCTGGTCCACCAGCTCCCGGGGCAGCTCCTGCCGGAGGAGCTCTTCGATGCTGCGGTCGAGGTCGTGGATCATCCCTGGCGCCCGGTAGCCGTTCCGTTCCCGCAGGTGGCGCCAAGTCTACGTTGAAGGACAGTCAGAAACATGGGGCGTTTTACCTAATTTTTTCGGAGGGAATCGGAGGGTGGGGGATTTGGGCGTGCCCCCGGCTGGCGCCCGGGTCGGGCTTCGGCTCCGTAGGGCTGCAAACAACGCAGCCCAACGGAGTCGAGCCCCGGCAAACTGCCGCCGGGTCTCGCCCCTTCGGGCCGAAATCCCTCACGCGGAGGTGGCGCTGGCGTCTGCGAGTGCCGGCCCCCTCACCCCCCGGCCCCCTCTCCCCCGCAAGCGGGGGAAAGGGGGGCACGGCCACGACACGCCGGAAATCGAGGATCAGGAAGCCCTCCCCCAGAATTGGGGGAGGGTGGCGAGCCTAAGTACACGTGCACGCAAATA
>JBEVLE010000187.1:0-6428 GCA_040509335.1 Longimicrobiaceae bacterium
CGACCTTGCGGGTCGGCGATCCACTGGACAAGAACACGGACGTCGGCGCTATCAACTCGAAGGCGCAGCTCGAGAGGATCCGCGAGCTCGTCGCCGCCGGCAGCAAGGAGGGAGCGGAGCGCTACTCGGCGCCCTGCGAGCTGCCGTCGCGCGGCTACTGGTTCCCGCCGACGTTCTTCACGCAGGTCTCGCAGTCGCATCGCATCGCCCGCGAGGAGATCTTCGGGCCGGTGCTGGCGGTGAGCACCTTCCGCGAGGTGGAGGAGGCGCTGGAGATGGCGCACGGCACCGAGTACGGCCTGGCCGCGGCGGTGTGGACGCGCGACGTGGGCAAGGCGCACCGGGTGGCGCACGCGCTCCGCGCCGGCACCGTGTGGATCAACATGTACCACGCGCTCGACGTGGGCGTCCCCTTCGGCGGCTACAAGCAGTCGGGGTACGGCCGCGAGCTGGGCAAGTACGCGCTGGACCTGTACACGCAGGTCAAGAGCGTCTGGGTGAGCCTGTCGTAGAGGGCCCTCATCGGCGGCCCTCACCCGGCTCGCTTGAGGCTCGCCACCCTCTCCCAATCCTGGGAGAGGGGGCAACTGCTGGATCCTGAGAACGGGCAAGCCGTTGCGTGAGGGATTACGGCCCGAAGGGGCGAGACCCCGCGGGCAGTTTCGCGGGGGCTCGACTCCGTTAGCGAGCGTTGTTTGCTCGCTTACGGAGCCGAAGCCCGACCCCGGCGCCAGCCGGGGGCACGCCCGAACCGTGCAGTTCTCCTGACTTGGAAATATGACCGACGCATACATCATCGACGCCTGCCGGACCCCCGTGGGGCGATACGGCGGCGCCCTGGCCTCCGTGCGCCCGGACGACCTGGCGGCGATCGTCGTCAAGGCCCTCGTGGAGCGCACCGGCGTGGAGCCGGCGGCGGTGGACGACGTGATCTTCGGGTGCGCCAACCAGGCGGGGGAGGACAACCGCAACGTGGCGCGCATGGCCTGGCTGCTGGCGGGGATGCCCGTGTCGGTGGCCGGGCAGACGGTGAACCGGCTCTGCGGATCGGGGCTCCAGGCGGTGCGCGGGGCCTTCCACGCGATCAAGGCGGGCGAGGGCGAGGTGTTCGTGGCCGGCGGGGTGGAAAGCATGTCGCGGGCGCCCTGGGTGATGCTGAAGCCCACGGAGGTGCCGGCGCGCGGCGTGCCGGAGATGGCGGACTCGCTGCTGGGGTGGCGTTTCGTGAACCCCCGGATGCCGAAGGAATACACGGTCTCGCTGGGGGAAACGGCGGAGATCGTGGCGGAGGAGTTCGGGGTGTCGCGCGAGGACCAGGACGCGTTCGCGCTGGCGAGCCAGCAGCGCGCGGCGGCGGCGATCGCGGCCCGCCACTTCGAGGGCGAGATCGTCCCGGTGGAGATCCCGCAGCGCAAGGGGCCGCCCGTGGTGGTGCACGACGACGAGCACCCGCGCGCGGACACCACCGCGGAGGGGCTGGCGGCGCTGCGGCCGGCCTTCCGCAGGGAGGGCGGCACGGTGACGGCGGGCAACTCGTCGGGGCTCAACGACGGGGCGTCGGCGCTGCTGGTGGCCTCGGGGCTGGCGGCGGAGCGCGCGGGGCTGCGGCCCATGGCGCGCATCGTGGCGAGCGCGGTGGCGGGGGTGGAGCCGCAGCGCATGGGGATCGGGCCGGTGCCGGCGACGCGCAAGGCGCTCGCCCGCGCGGGGCTGGAGGTGGCGGACATCGGCCTGGTGGAGCTGAACGAGGCCTTCGCGGCGCAGTCGGTGGCGTGCGTGCGGGAGCTGGGGCTGGACCCGGCGATCGTCAACGTCACCGGCGGCGCGGTGGCGATGGGGCACCCGCTGGGCTCCTCGGGCGCGCGCATCCTCACCACGCTGGTGCACGAGATGCGGCGCCGCGACGTGCGCTACGGCCTGGCGAGCATGTGCATCGGCGTGGGACAGGGGATCTCGATGATCGTGGAGCGCGTGTGAGCGGGGCGAACGGGGTGTCCGTGGAGCCCGTCCTGCTGCGGATCGAGGACGGGGTCGCCTGGATCACGCTGAACCGGCCGGACCGGCTGAACGCCTTCGCCGGGACGATGCGCGACGACCTGCACGACGCGGTCACCGCGGCGGCGGACTCGCCTGAGACGCGGGTGATCGTGGTCACGGGCGCGGGGCGCGGCTTCTGCACGGGGGCGGACGTGGAGGTGATGTCGGACCTGCTGGCGAGGGACGACGCGGAAACGTTCGAGCGCTACGTGGAGGCGGGGATGCGGGTGGTGAGCCGGATCCGCGCCGTCCCCCAGCCGGTGATCGCGGCCGTGAACGGCCCCGCCGCGGGCGCGGGCGCGTCGCTTGCACTCGCCTGCGATCTGCGCCTTGCGTCGTCGCGGGCGTCCATCGGCTTCACCTTCAACCGCATCGGGCTGCACCCGGACTGGGGCGCGAGCTGGTTGCTCCCCCGGGTGGTGGGCGCGGGGCGCGCGGCGGAGCTGGTGCTCAGCGGGCGGATGGTGGACGCGGCGGAGGCGGAGCGCATCGGCCTGTTCTCGCGGGTGATCCCGGAGGACGCGTTCGAGGGCGAGGTGCGCAAGGCCGCGCTGGAGTATGCGGCGCGGGCGCCGATGGCGCTCGCGGCGGCGAAGCGGACGCTGGCGCGCGCCTGGACGAGCGACCTGGAGGGGACCATGGCCGCGGAGGAGGAGGCGCAGCTGCGCTGCTTCCGCTCGGCGGACGCCCGGGAGGGGATCGCGGCCTTCCACGAGAAGCGGCGGCCGGCCTTCCGGGGGGAGTAGGGGACTGCAGGGAACAGGGAACAGGGAACAGGGAACAGGGAACAGGGAACAGGGAACAGCCTGCAACGGCGTCCCGGCAACGGCCTTCTGACGGAGGGAGACGGGTGGACGAGAAGCTGGAGCGCGTCGGCGTCCTCGGCGCGGGGACGATGGGGCACGGGATCGCCCAGGTGTGCGCCATGGCGGGGCTGGGGGTGAGCCTGTACGACCCGCAGCCGGGCCAGGTGGACGCGGCGCTGGCGGCGATCACCGGGAACCTGGACAAGGGCGTGGAGCGCGGCAAGGTATCCGCGGAGGTGCGCGGCCGGGCCGTCGCAAACCTGCACAAGGCGGTGAACCTGCGCGACGCGGTGGACGACGCGGACCTCGTCGTCGAGGCGGTGCCGGAGCGCATCGACGTGAAGCTGCGCACCTTCGAGGACGCGGACCAGCACGCGCCGGACCACGCGATCCTGGCGAGCAACACGTCGTCGCTCAGCATCTCGCGCATCGCGGAGGCCACGCGGCGGCCGGAGCGGGTGGTGGGGCTGCACTTCTTCAACCCCGTCCACATCATGAAGCTGCTGGAGGTGGTGCGCGGCTCGGCCACCTCGCAGGACACGGTGGACGCGGCGCTGGCGTTCGCGCGGCGCATCGGCAAGGAGCCCATCGTGGTCACGGACACGCCGGGGTTCGCGTCGTCGCGGCTGGGCGTGGTGCTGGGGCTGGAGGCGATGCGGATGGTGGAGGAGGGGGTCGCCTCGCCGGAGGACATCGACTCTGCCATGACGCTGGGCTACAACCACCCCATGGGGCCGCTGCGCCTCACGGACCTGGTGGGGCTGGACGTGCGCCTGGGGATCGCGGAGTACCTGCACGACACGCTGGGCGGCGAGCAGTTCCGCGCGCCGGAGATCCTGCGCCGCATGGTGGCGGAGGGGAAGCTGGGGAAGAAGTCGGGCCAGGGATTCTACCGCTGGGAGGACGGAAAGTGAGCTACCAGACGCTGCTGGTGGAGCTGGACGGCGGGGTCGCGACGGTGGTCGTCAACCGCCCGGACAAGCGCAACGCGCTCAACTCGCAGGTGCGCGCGGACATCCTCACGGCGCTCGACTTCCTCCGCGACGACGAGTCGGTGCGCGTGGTGGTGTTCACGGGCGCGGGCGACAAGGCGTTCGTGGCGGGGGCGGACATCGGCGAGTTCGCGGAGCGCACGCCGCTGGAGCAGCGCGAGGCGATGACGGGGCGCCGGGTGTTCGACGAGGTCGCGGCGTTCCCCAAGCCGACCATCGCCATGATCAACGGCTTCTGCCTGGGCGGCGGGTGCGAGCTGGCGCTGGCGTGCGACGTGCGCGTGGCGTCGGACGCGGCGAAGCTGGGGCAGCCGGAGATCAACCTGGGGATCATCCCGGGCGGCGGGGGGACACAGCGGCTCCCGCGCGTGGTGGGCACCGGCCAGGCGATGCGGCTGATCCTGTCGGGCGAGATCGTGGACGCGGCGGAGGCGCTGCGGATCGGGCTGGTGGACGTGGTGCACCCGGCTTCGGAGCTGCGCGGGCGGACGATGGAGTTCGCGCGGGGGATGGCGGCGAAGTCGCCCGTCGCGCTCCGCATGGCGAAGGCGGCCGTGCGCGCGGCGGCGGAGATGCCGCTCGCTGCGGGGCTCGCGTACGAGACGGAACTGTTCGTGACGTGCTTCGGGAGCGACGACAAGCGCGAGGGGGTGGCCGCGTTCCTGGAGAAGCGGCCGGCGGAGTTCACGGGGCGCTAGTTCGATCGTCGAGGGGCGGGCCGGGGCGGGTCCCGGTCTGCCCTGCCCTTCTTCCACGCGGAAACCGAGGCTCACGGCGCCGAATGATGATGGAAGCCAACAAGAAGCGGATCTACATCGACTGGCGCTGGTGGCTGACGGCGATCGGCGTCTCGGCGGTTGCCGCGGCGGCGGGGTTCGCGGCGGGGATGTGGCTGGGGCGTTAGGTTGTAATGAGCATTGGTTTTTGACTTGGTGGTCAACCGCAGGTGGTTTAGTTTAAGGTGACAACTACGTTGAAGTGATTGTCAGAAACCCTAGCAGGTGCTACCAAAGATGGCACAAAAAGGCACTCCGACTACAACCAGTCATATGCACAATGTTAGTGATACAACATCAGCAGCCCGCGCTGCGAGAGTCTTTATATCGTATACACACCGCGATACAGAGATCGCATCCGAGTTCGAAAAACACTTAACCATCCTTGCTCGGAAGGGAGAGATTGAGATCTGGAGTGAGCGACAGATACTCCAAGGGGCTAATTGGCGGACAACTATCGATGAGCGGCTAGAATCAGCCGACATCATCCTTTTCCTCATTAGTGCTGACTTTCTAGCATCAGATTATTGTTTTGGGCGCGAAGTACAGCGTGCAATGGAACTCCATGATCAAGGCAAAATTTTAGTCATTCCTGTAATTGTGCGCCCAGTCGATTGGAGTGTCGCTCCATTTGCCAAGCTCCAGTCTCTCCCACGCGATGGAACAACATTAGTCGGCTCCCGAGACTTAGACGCACAGATGGCAGAAGTCATGTCAGATCTAGAGTCGATTCTCAGGCGGCTCGATATTCGACATCCGTCCTTGGACATCGAAACACCATTAACCGTAGAACTTCGGATTGATGCTAATTTCGATGACTACACTGACCGTCAGCAAGAAGCCCTGCTTCATGCAATTAAGGAGTTACTCGCTACCCACTCAACTATCAAGATCTCCCGCAAAGAGCGCGGAAGTGTTAAATTCCGCTTGCAGCTAAGCGCTGACCACGTAATGAAGCTGCAACAAGCAGTTCAAGCTGGAGAGTTAAGTGAGTTTAACGTAGTTGATGCGGAACTACTAATTGACCCAATCAGCGAAAATGGTTCTCAGCAAAGACCATCTGTATTTATTGGATCTTCAAAGGAAGGCCTTCCTATTGCTGAAGCCATTCAATTAAATTTGGACGAGTTATGCGAGGTTACCTTGTGGAGCCAAGGTTTTTTTGGGGTGGGCCAAGGAACCCTTGAATCTCTCGTAGGGAAGCTCAATGATTTCGATTTTGCGATTCTCGTTCTCACGCCTGACGATATGGTGGAAAGTCGCGGCGAATCACAACAATCTCCAAGAGACAACGTTCTTCTTGAATTGGGTTTGTTCATTGGAGGCTTAGGAAGAGAGAGGACCTTCACTGTCTTCGATAGAACAGCGGACCTCAAGCTTCCTTCAGATCTAGCTGGAGTTACTCCAGCTACTTACCAGCCACATAGCAGTGGCAACCTTGAGGCTGCTCTTGGTGCTCCCTCGACAAAACTAAAGAAGTCCATACTCCACTATGGACTTCGGGCTCGCACGTGATTGGAAAAGAGCCTGCACGACGTTGATGTCACGACCCAATTAGTTGGCCCATCTACCGATGCAAACTGGCTCTTAAAATCGATCCACGTCGCTCTTTCCCGTTTAATGCTCGTAGCAGTCGATGCCCTACCCGGCACCGGCTGCCGCCGCACGGTCAGAATTGCTCTTCACATTGCCTTGTATAAAACTTCAGGCATGAGTACAATCCAAGAAGTCGAGCAGGGATCTGCAGGCCAACCCGTACGCATCTCCTGTAACGTTCCAGCCTTACGCAGATCGCCCGCCGGAGGTCCACGACCTCC
>JBEVLE010000188.1:0-2979 GCA_040509335.1 Longimicrobiaceae bacterium
CATCACCTACGCGGTGTGGTGGATTCGCCAGGCGGTGACCCATGCGCTGGCAATGCAGAGCCGTGTCATGTCGCTGCCACAGCGGCTGGCGGGCGTCGCCTCGAAGCTTGGGCGCGAAGTGGCCGAGCTGCGCGCCCGCGGCGAGGAGGAGCGGCGCTCGTGGGCGGAGCAGCGCGCCACGCTGGAGGCGGCCGAGCGGCGCCTGGCCGAGTCGTTCCGCGCCCTGTCCGCCGACGCGCTCCAGGGGAACAGCCGCGCCTTCCTGGAGCTGGCCGCAGCATCGCTGGGCGAGCACCAGGAGCGCGCCCGCGGCGACCTGCTGCGGCGCGAGGAGTCCATCGACGCCGTGGTGAAGCCGCTGCGCGAGTCGCTGGACCGGGTGACGGAGCGCATCCGCGAGATCGAGCGGGAGCGGACCGGGGCGTACGCCTCGCTCACGGAGCAGGTGCGCGCCCTGGCGCTGTCGCAGGGCGAGCTGCAGCGGCAGACGGGGAACCTGGTGACGGCGCTGCGCGCGCCGCAGGTGCGGGGGCGCTGGGGGGAGATCCAGCTGCGGCGGGTGGTGGAGCTGGCGGGGATGACGGAGCACTGCGACTACGTGGAGCAGGCGACCGCGTTCGGGGAGAGCGGCCGGCAGCGCCCGGACCTGGTGGTGCGCCTCCCAAACCGCAAGCACGTGGTGGTGGACGCCAAGGCGCCGCTGCACGGCTACCTGCTGGCGCTGGAGGCGGGCGACGAGGCCGCGCGCGCCGGCCACCTGCGCGACCACGCGCGCCAGGTGCGCGCCCACCTGCAGAAGCTGGGCGCCAAGTCGTACTGGGAGCAGTTCGACCCGTCGCCGGAGTTCGTGGTGCTCTTCCTCCCCGGCGAGACCTTTTTCAGCGCGGCGCTGGAGCAGGACCCCTCGCTGATCGAGGCCGGCGTGGAGCAGGGCGTGATCCTGGCGACCCCCACCACCCTGATCGCCCTGCTGCGCGCCGTGGCCTACGGCTGGCGCCAGGAAACGCTCGCCGAGAACGCGCAGCGCATCAGCGAGCTGGGCCGCGAGCTGCACGGCCGCGTGCGGGTGATGGCCGGCCACTTCGACGACCTGCGCCGCAGCCTGGACCGCTCGGTCTCGTCCTACAACCGCGCCGCGGCCTCGCTGGAGTCGCGCGTGCTGGTGAGCGCCCGCCGCTTCCGCGACCTGGGCGCCGCCGACGGCGACGAGATCGAGCCGCAGCAGCAGATCGAGGTGGTGGGGAGGATCTTCGGCGCGGCGGAGCTGACCGCGGTGCAGGAGCGCGAGAGCGCGGACTGAGGGGGAGTGCGGAAGTGCGGAAGTACGAAACGACGCCCCCGCCTGGATCTCCCGGCGGGGGCGCCTTTTTGCCGTTGCAGTTCCGCAGTACCCCTCAAAATCCGTTACGGAGGGAGACAGCCGGGCAGTTTCGGCTGGCTCCCTCCGGCGCAGGGAGACCCGCCGGCTGTTTGGCGGGGCTCCCGGAGCCCGCGCAGGAGACGGACGGCAGTATCGTCCGGCTCCGGAGCGGCCCCGCCACGAAAACCGTCGAAGCTCAACTCACGGCGAACACACGCACCCGAACCCACTGGGCGCGCACTGCCCGTTGGCGTACGGGCCGTACTGCTTCTGGCACCAGTTCACGCACACCGAGGTGGAGCACACCAGCGCTGCGTCCGCGGCCGCCGGCGACGCGAGCGCCTGCGACACGCCGAACCCCAGCACACCCGCCACGCCGGCCGCGAGAGCGCCGGCCCGCACCATCCGCCAGTTCCGCTTCATCCCGTACCTCCTCGCCGAGAGGTGAGAACCGCTTCCCCCGCCCCCTCCCCGCCCCGGGCTACTGCTGCTGCGGCTGCGTGGCCGGCGCGTTCTCCATCCCCTTGGAAACGCGGTTGGCGAGCGCGTCCTGGTACACCACGCGGAACTCGTCGAGCTTCTTCTGCGCCTCGGCGTCGTTGGGATCGCTGAGCCCGGTAAGCGCGATCAGCCCCTGCGCGCCGCCCGCGAACCCCACCGTGCCCCACATGGCGTCGGTCACCGCGGGGCGCGCCTTGTGGAGCACCGCCAGGTTGGCCTGCACCGCCCGGCCCGCCGCCATCTGCTCCCTGGCCTGCGCCTCCATCTCGTTGGCGGAGGTGAACATCTGCTGGATGTCCGCTTCGCTGAAGCCGGGGTTGGCGCCGCCGGCCAGCTGCGCGCGGAACTGCTCGGCCTGGGCGCGCATGTCGCCCGCGCTCTTCGCCGACTGCTCGTACATGGGCTTCATCATCAGGTGGCCCGCCACCTCGGCCATGCGCTCGCGCACCCACTCCATCTCCGCCGGGTTGTGGCCGAGCGAGCGCGCGGAGCGGATGTAGCTGCCGCCGATGAGGTCGCCCACCTGGTACATGGTCTGCCCGGCGGTGGCCATGTTGCGCAGGCCGGCCAGCGTCCCCCCGTCCTTGCCGCGCTCCTCCATCTCCTTGACCCTGGCGTGGATCCCCACGCTCTCCTTGCGCACCAGGTCGTACTGGAGGAGGCTGGTCTTGAGGTACGCTTCCACCTGCGCCGGCGTGAGAACGCTGTCGGCGGGGGCCCTGAACCGGGCCGTCTCCTCCTCGGTCACGGCCACCGGGGTGTCCATGTCCACGTCCTCGGGCTTCGCCTCGGCGGCGTCGGAGTCGCCGCCGCCGCCGCACGCGGCCAGGGCGAGCGCGAGCAGGCCGGCGGGGAGCAGGGCGGAGCGCCGGGAGCGGGAGCGGAACGGCACGGAGAGCGGCATCGCGGCCTCCTCGGGAATGGGGGTGGGGCGGGGCGGGCGCGGCGCGCCCGAGCCGTAACAGATGCAGCGCGCGGGCGGCGGCGTCAAGCGTTTTCGTGCGGCGGCCCCGCCAAAAGTCTTGACACCAACCGCCTTGCGGACGGAATCGCCGCGGTGTGCCGGGCGACCGGCGCGGCGCCCCCGGAACGGCGAGAGCGCGCCCCGGACGGTCCCG
>JBEVLE010000189.1:0-4635 GCA_040509335.1 Longimicrobiaceae bacterium
CGATGGCGTGGGGGATACACCCGATCCCATCTCGAACTCGGAAGTTAAGACCCACTGCGCGGATGGTACTGCCGGGGCCACCCGGTGGGAGAGTACGGCGCTGCCAGCCCGTTCTTCAGAGCCCCTCGATCCAACTCGGATCGGGGGGCTCTGCTCGTTTCAGCCCTGCGGAAGCGCGAAGCTCAGGAAGCGATCAAAAAGCGAGGTCTTGCGGTAGAGGTCATTCGGCATCCGGGTACCCGGCGCCCATTCCGGCTCCTGTACCGCAGCCAGCCCGAACCCCTCCAGCGGCCGCAGGAACCGGGTTTCCACGATCAGCGGCATCGGATCGCCGAAGGGGCTCCGCCTGGGCGCTTCGCCGACGCCGGGGAGGACGATGCTGTCGGCAAGGTCTTCCGGAGTACTCCACTCCCCGCCGACCTGGCCAAAGCGGAACAGGGTGTAGGCGATGCTGAACTGGAACTCGCGCACCTCCGGGGCGCCGTCCAGGTACTCCAGGTTGAAGCGTAGGAAGTGCGTGCGGAACAGCGTGGCGAACAGCTCGCCGGCACGTTCTTCGGCGGACAGCTTCTCGCCGGTGCGCGTCAGGGTGAACAATCCCTTGCGGCGCTTCACCAGTCCGGCCAGCTCCAGCAGGATGCGCGTGATGTGGAGCGGCTCGACGTCTTCCTCGTTCACGGTCGTGGGCTCCGGCATGTCCCATCGGGACTTCGGTGCCTTCATCCGCTCCCGGAAACGATTGACGAACACGCGCGGCAGGTTCCCCTTGGGCGTCGTCTTCACCTGTCCTTCCGCGCCGAGCATTTCCAGGAAGAGCCGCGCGTTGTACAGCGTGCGGGAGGATGCCAACTCGTCGCGCGTCAGCGTGGCGTCGAGCCGCACCGCGCTTCTCGCCCCCTGCCAGTCCGCGTCCAGCAGCCGCTGCACGCCGGCGGGAGAGAGTCTGCCCATTTCTGGATCGACGGGCGGCAGTATGTCGAAGCCGGCCGATCGGAGCGCGGTGGTCAGCTCCTCGATGTCGGCGTCGGGATTGCCCGCGAGGAACTGCTCCACGAAGGCCTCGGCCTGCCGGAGCATCGCCTCAGCCTCGTTGTGGAGCGACACCGGGCCGCCCTCGCTCGCGGCCCGGGCAAGCGGTCCCGGTCCTTCGCCCGGGACCGACGCCCAGCCGCCTGCGCTCTCGCGGGGACGGGTGAGCGCGAGACGGAAGCGGATCTCTTCGACGTCCACCAACTCGGGCTCGAAGTCCTCGCCGACCCATTCCAGCATGTCGCCGTGCTCGGGGGCGGAGGCGTCGGCGAGCACCTCCAGCAGGCGCTCGTAGCCGAGGGGTCCGCCGGAGTCCTCCGGGGGGCCCGCGCGCTTCCCGGCCACGTAGGCCGGGTACTCGCGCCCCGGCTCGGCGGGGAGCACCTCCTCCACCTGAACGCGGTGCTCCCAGCCGTCGCCGAAGTCGTACTCGTACAGGAGAACGCCGCCGGGACCGGTCAGCTGGTCGAGCCGCGCTTTCCTAGCGTTGCGCGTCCCGCGCCCCCGGTCCTCCCTGGATGGCTCGGCGTACTCCACGCCTCCGATCTCGAACCGCCAGAGGTGGTAGTCCTCCCACCCCATCGCCGCCTGGATCACCCGGTGCAGGCCGACGAGCGTGGTGTCCGCCGGGACCAGCACACGCCGCCAGATCGGCGGCCGCACGTTCTCCAGGGTGATCTTGAGCTGGTAGACACGCCCGCCCGCTCCGGGCTCCTGATTCCGCCCGGACCCCGCGCTCCCGGGAGCTCCGTCGGCGGGGATGTAGGGGATGAGGCCGGCGTCGAAGGCGGCCTCCTGGACCTCCCGCGGCGCATGGCGCACGTCCATCGGCAGGCCGTTCACTGTGAGCAGCCATACGAGCGGGTTGTCCGCCAGCTTGCCGGGGAGCGTCCACTCCGGGGCGAACCGGTGGAGACTCAGCGCGTTCCGGATCTTGCGGAACTGGGCGGCGATGGTGCTTTCGCCGACCCCGGACTTGTCCGCCAGGTCCGCGGTGCTCAGGTGCGGGTCCTGGGCCGGATCGGACAGGAAGTTGACCCATCCCACCGCGTACACGATCGCTGCTGCCCACGTCCGTGTCTGTCCGCTCTCGAGCGGCGAGGGCCGCTTCCGCGCGAGGGTGGCGGCCATGCGCCGGGCATACTCCGCGTACTCGCTGTTCAGGTGCTCGCCGGCGATGACGTCGGTCCGCTGGACGATCTGCTCGAAGCGGGCGCGCAGGCGTTCGGGAACGCGAAAAGGATCCTGGGCCGGCACGGGCACCTCCCTTGGCGGTGGACGGGTTCTTCCCGGGATGGAGCCCGACCCCGGGAGGGTGACGCTCTCGTGGGTCAAGCTAGGTGGACAGGGCGCGGACACAAGCATCAGTCCCTTACGCGTCACCCATGCACCCCTTGCCGCAGCCACGCGCCGGGTGCAATCCTTCATCCACGATCCAGCCCTCTCGCACCCTTCTCACAGACCCCCATGCGAGTGTCACTCCCGGCGACTTTTCGCCGCGTTCTGCCCGCCGTCCTGGTGCTTGCCCTCTTCCCCGCGGCTGCGGCCGCCCAGCAGGGCGCTGTCACCCCCGGCTCCGTGCTGCTCCCCCCGCTGCGGGTGATCGATCCGGACTACCTGGACCGCACCGCGAACGCGTGCACCAACTTCTACCAGTTCGCCAACGGCGGCTGGCTGAAGCGCGACACCATTCCCGCGGCGTACTCGTCGTCCGGCGTTTCCCGCGACATGAGCGACCGCAACGAGCTCGTCGTGCGGGCGGTGCTGGACGATGCGCGGGAGCGCCGCGCGTCGCTGCGGGAGGGGAGCACCGAGCGCAAGCTCGGCACCTTCTACGGCACCTGCATGGACTCCACGGCGGCCGAGAGCGCGGGTGTGTCGCCGATCCGCCCCATGCTGACGGAGATCGACGCCATCGACTCCCGCGCCCGGCTGATCGCGGCCATCGCCGCGATGCAGGGCTCCGGCGTGAACGCCGCGTTCGCGTACCGCGCGGAGGTGGATGCGCACGACGCCACCCGCTACCTGGCGGCGCTCCACCAGGGGGGCCTCGGGCTACCGGACCGCGACTACTACACCAACACCGGCGCGTCCGCGGATTCCATCCGCAGCGCCTACGTCGCGCACGTGGCGCGCCTCTTCACCCTGGCCGGCGCCACCCCCGCGGCCGCCCGGGCCGACGCGCGCCGCGTGATGGCCCTGGAGACGGAGCTCGCCCGCGTCTCGCTCACCCGCCTGCAGCGGCGCGACCCCGCGGCCACCGACCATCCCATGTCCGTGGTCCAGCTGCGCACCCTCGCGCCCGGGGTGGACTGGCCGGCGTACTTTCGCGCCATCGGCCTCACCGTTCCCGTGGAGCGCGTCAACGTGGCCGAGCCGGAGTTCTTCCGCCGCGTGAGCACGCTGGTCGCGGGCACTCCGCTGGCCGACTGGCGCGCCTACCTGCGCTTCCACGCGCTCGCCGAGGCGGCGCCCTGGCTCAGCACCCCGTTCGTGCAGGAGGACTTCGCCTTCAACGCGCGCTTCAGCGGCGCCCGGGAGCTGCTCCCCCGCTGGAAGCGCTGCCTCCGCGCGACCGACGGGGTGATCGGCGAGGCGCTTGGGCAGGCATACGTGGCGAAGACATTTTCCCCCGAGGCGCGCGACCGGGCCCGCGCGGTGATCGACGACATCCGCGCCAGCTTCGGCGACCGGGTGCGGCGCCTGGAGTGGATGTCGGACTCGACGCGCGCGCAGGCGCTCGCCAAGCTGGGCCAGATGGGCGAGAAGGTGGGATACCCGGAGCGGTGGCGCGACTACTCGCGCCTCCAGGTGGCGGAAGGGCCTTTCGTGCTCAACTTCCAGCGCGCCAGCGCGTACGACTGGCAGCGGGTGGTGAACCGTCCGGGGAGCCCGGTGGACAAGACGGAGTGGGAGATGACGGTCCCGACGGTGAACGCGTACTACGACGCGACCAAGAACGAGATGGTCTTCCCCGCCGGGGCGCTGGCGCCGCAGACCTTCGACCCGGCCGCGGACGACGCCGCAAACTACGGGTCGCTGGGGGCGAGCTGGGCCGGGCACGAGCTCACGCACGGCTTCGACGACGAGGGCCGCCACTACGATGCGCAGGGGAACCTGCGCGACTGGTGGACGCCGGCCGACTCCGTGTACTTTTCCAGGCAGGCGACGATCGTCGCCGAGCAGTTCGACGCCTACCCCCAGGTGGACACCCTGCACGTGAACGGCAGGCTGACGCTGGGGGAGAACATCGCCGACTTCGGCGGGCTGCTCGTGGCCCACGACGCGCTCCAGCGGGCCCTGCAGCGCAACGGCAGGCCCGGACCCATCGACGGGTTCACGCCCGAGCAGCGGTTCTTCTTGTCGTACGCGCAGGCGTGGCGGAGCAACTCGCGGCCCGAGTCGCTCCGCAACCGCGTGACCGTGGACCCGCACGCCCCCGAGGTGTGGCGGGTGAACGGGCCGCTCTCCAACATGCCGCAGTTCGCGCAGGCGTTCGGGTGCAAGCCGGGCGACCCGATGGTGCGTCCCGCCGAGAAGGTCCCGCAGATCTGGTAGTATGCGACGAGGGACAGAAAAGCATTGTCGGCGCCCTGCCTCGCGGCA
>JBEVLE010000190.1:0-7075 GCA_040509335.1 Longimicrobiaceae bacterium
GGCCCCGGGAGTTTCCCGGGGCCCCTGTGCGTGGGACGAGCGGTCCGTCCCGCGGGTCACACCGTGAAGGAGCTGCCGCAGCCGCACCCGCCGGAGGCGTTGGGGTTGTTGAAGGTGAACCCGGAGCCCTGGAAGGTGGACACGTAGTCGATCTCGGTGCCGGCCAGGTACTGCATGCTGAAGGGATCGACGAAGAGCCGCAGCCCCGCGACGTCCAGCACCAGGTCGTCCTCGGCGGGCTCGTCCTCGATGTTGAGCCCGTACTGGAAGCCCGAGCAGCCGCCCGGGAGCACGCCCACGCGGAGCCCGGCCTGCCCGGAGGCGCCCTGCTCCTCCATGTATCTGCGCACCTCGGAGGCCGCGACGGCCGTCACGGCGATGGGCGAGGCCGCGGTCGCCGTGTCGTTGCCGGTAGCCGTAGTGTTGTCAGTCTGCATGGGACCCTCTACGGTGAAAAGTTCGGATCCGGGGCCACGCCCCGCAACCGCTTGTGTTTCCGCACGTTCCGGGCCCACCGGCCGAGGGGAACGGTTCAGTGGTGAAATATACGCGGCGCGGCCCGGCGGGTCAATTCGCGCGGGCGGCGGCGAGCACCACCTCCACGGCTTCCGGGAGGCCGTCCACGACGGCGACGTGGTCCGGGGCGCGCTCCGCCTCGCCGTGCTCCGCGCCCGCGCGCACCAGGATCCCCCGCCCGCCCAGCCGCTCCGCCGGCGCGACGTCGCGCACCCGGTCGCCCACGTACCACGAGCGCGCCGGGTCCAGCCCGTGCTCCTCCGCCGCCCGCACGAAAAGCTCCACCCCCGGCTTGCGGCACCCGCACGCCGGCTCCGCGTCCGGCGCGTGCGGACAGTGGTAGACCGCGTCCACCCGCGCCCCCTCCGCCGCCAGCAGCGCCTCCACCCGCGCCTGCACCGCGCGGAAGTCGTCCTCGCCGAAGTACCCCCGCCCGATCCCCGACTGGTTGGTGACCACGACGACGGGGATCCCCGCGGCGTTGAGCCGCGCGATCGCGGCCGCCGCGCCCGGGAGCAGCCGCACCCCGTCGGGGTCGGCGAGGTAGTGCGCGTCGTGGATGATGGTCCCGTCGCGGTCCAGGAAGACGGCGGGAGTCAAAAGGAGGGAACAGGGAACAGGGAACAGGGAACAGCCTGCAACGGCCAAAGGAAACGGCCCGGAGCCCGCCGCCGCGTGCAGTTCGCCGTTTCCGCAGTATCCCCCAAAGTATGTTCGGAGGGAGACTCGCCGGCAGTTTGGCGAGGCTCACTCCGGCGCAGGGAGACCCACAGCAGTTCCGTGGGGCTCCCGGAGCCCGCGCAGGAGACCGGCCGGCAGTTTGGCCGGGCTCCGGAGCGGCCCGCCAAACCCGACGTCGAACTCAACCGGCGGTGATGTTGAACCCGGCGTCCACGTACATGACCTCGCCGGTGATGCCGGTGGAAAGGTCGGAGGCGAGGAAGAGCGCCGTGTTGCCCACCTCGTCCACCTCGATGGCGCGCTTCATGGGCGCCCGCTCGGCGGTGATCTTGAGCAGGTCGCGGAAGTGCGCCACGCCGCGCGCCGCCAGCGTGTTCACCGCCCCGGCGGACACGGCGTTGATGCGGATTCCCCTGGCGCCCAGGTCCACGGCCAGGTAGCGCACGCTCGCCTCCAGCGACGCCTTGGCGACGCCCATGACGTTGTAGCCGGGGACCGCCTTCTCGGAGCCGTAGTAGGTCATGGTGACCACGCTGCCGCCGGCCTCCATCATGGGCTCGGCGGCGCGCACCATCCCCACCAGCGAGTACGCGCTGATGTCGTGGGCGGTGAGGAAGTCCTCGCGCCGGGTCTGGATGAACGGGTTCGCCATTGCGTCCTTGGGCGCGAAGGCGATGGAATGGAGGAGGAAGTCCAGCCGCCCCCACCTTTCGCGCAGCTCGGCGAAGAGGCGGTCGATCTGCGCGTCGTCGCGGGCGTCCAGGTCGTAGAGCGGAACGTCGCCCAGCGGCGCGACGGTCTTCGCGCACCGGTCGCGCATGGTCTCGCCCTGGTACGTGAACGCCAGCTCCATCCCCGCGCCGTGCAGCGCCCTGGCGCACGCCCAGGCGATGGAGTTCTGGTTGGCGACGCCGACGATGAGTCCGCGTTTGCCGGCGAGGAGGCCGGAGAGTGCGCTGGCTTCGGGCATGGGCTCTTTATGTTCGAGGTCGAGGTTCGCGAAGTCGTCCCGGTCGATGCGCGCCGCTCTCAGGGGCGCCGGCCCGCGGTGGAATCGGCGGGCGCGGCGGGGCGCGCGGGCGCCGGGGCGGCGGCCGGGGTCTTCCCCTTTGCCTCGCCCCCGCCCACCAGCCCCGCCAGGTTCCTCACGCCCGTGACGCGAACCGTGTACTCGGTGTTCGGCGGCACGGGCCGCGCCAGGCGCACGCGGATGGACTGCGACGGGAGCCGCTCCTGCGGCGCGGCCGGGGCCGCGGGCGCGGCGGCGCTGTCGGAGGGCGCGGGCTGGCCGCCCACGGGCGGGCCGCCCTCGCCGCCGGCGCCAAGCTCCACGGCGACCGCCTGGATGGTGGTGCCGTCGGCGAGCGCGACGCGCACCTGCGTGGGCGCGAACGCCTGCAGCGGGTCCAGGTAGTCGTCGAACTTGACCTCGATCCAGGCGCTGTCCGCGGGCTGGACGGAGGCGGCGCGCGGGGCGGTGCTGTCCGGCTCCAGCACGCGCAGCCGCACCGTGGGCGTGGCGCCCGCGGCGACCGTCGCGCGGGCGGTGTCGCGCGGCTCGTAGTCCTGGAGCTCGCGGTCGGTGTTCTGGTCGCGGAAGGCGCGCACCCGGTACTGCCCGGCGGGGATCTGCCGGAAGTCGAAGGCGCCGGCGGAGTCGGTCTGCACCGAGTACACCAGCGAGTCCGGCGCCAGCGCCGCCTCCACGCGCGTGCCCACCTCCGGGCGTCCGGTGGTGCGGGCCGTGACCGTGCCGGAAAGCCGCGTGTCGGGGATCTCCGGCCCGGTGGAGAACACCAGCCGCACCGGCTCCGCGCGCCGGTTGTTGAACAGGTCCTGCACGCCGGGGGCGACCGTGACCTGGTAGATGCGCCCGGCCTCCCAGCCGCGCCGCAGCGAGACGCGGATCTCGTCGCCGCGGTGGTCCACCTCGGCGGCGCTGGTGCGCGGCGACACGCTCACGGCGTCGCGGACGCTCTGCTCGGAAAGCCGCTCGTCGAACAGCAGGACGACGGGGTCGCTGAACGCCCCGCCGCGCCGCATGGTGTCCGGGCGGGTGGCGAGGAGCTGCGGCGCCTGCCGGTCCTCGGGCCCGCCCGGGGGCGGCTCGATGTGCGCGCAGGCCGCCAGCGGCAGGAGCAGGAGCGCGCCGCGGGCGGCGCGGAGGCTCACACCCACGCGGCGCCCTCCAGCCCGGCGAGCTTGTCCGCCAGCTTGCCGCGCTGCTCGGTGTACCCGGCCAGCTTCTCGCGCTCCTTGTCCACCACCGCGGCGGGGGCGCGCGCCACGAAGCTCTCGTTGGACAGCTTCTTTTCGGTGCCGGCGATCAGCCCGTCCAGGCGCTGCACCTCGTCGCGCAGGCGGGTGCGCTCGCGGTCCACGTCGATGGCGCCGGCGAGCGGGACGAAGATCTCGGCGCCGGAGCGGAGCACGGCGGTCGCGCCCACGCCCTCCCCCGCCCCTTCGAAGCCCAGGTCCTCCATGCGGCACAGGTCGCGCAGGGCGCGCACGCTCGCCTCCAGGTCGGCGCGCAGCTCGGGCGGCGCGTGCCCCACGCGCACGGGCGCACGGTTCCCGGGCGGCACGCCGTACTCCGCGCGGATGTTGCGCACCGCCACGATCACCGCCTGCAGTTCGGCGAAGCGCGCCTCCACGCCGGCGTCCTCCCACGCGGGGACGCGCTCGGGCCAGCGCGCCGTCATCAGCGACTCCGGGTCGCCGGGGGCGCGCGGCAGGCGCTGCCACACCGTTTCGGTGATGAAGGGCATCACCGGGTGCAGCAGGCGCATGGCGCCGTCCAGCGCCGCGGCCAGCGTGGCGCGCGCGGCGTCGCGGCTGGCCTCGCCCATCTCGCCGCGCAGGCGGGGCTTGACCAGCTCCAGGTACCAGTCGGCAAGCTCGCCGCGGAAGAACTCGTAGGCGCGCAGCGTGGCCTCGTTGAGCCGGAACTTGTCCATCGCCTGCGTGGTCTCGTCCGCGGCTCGCGACAGCCGCGAAAGGATCCAGCGGTCGGGGAGCTCCAGCGCGCCGGCCACGGCGTCCAGCGGCACCCGCTCGGCGTCGCCCAGCGTCATCAGCGCGAAGCGGCCGGCGTTCCACAGCTTGTTGGCGAAGTTGCGCCCGGGGCCGAACGCCTCCTCCAGGTCCTCGTAGTTGAGCCCCTGGTCGGTGCCGGCGGCGCCCCCGGTGAGCACCGTGTAGCGCAGCGCGTCCGCGCCGAAGCGGTTCACCACCTCCAGCGGGTCGATGCCGTTGCCCAGCGACTTGGACATCTTGCGCCCCAGGTGGTCGCGCACGATGCCGGTGAGGTACACGTCGCGGAAGGGCACGTCGCCCATGAACTCCAGCCCCGCCATGATCATCCGCGAGATCCAGAAGAACAGGATGTCGTGCCCGGAGACCAGGGTGTCGTTGGGGTAGAACTTGCGCAGGTGCGGCGTGTCGTCCGGCCACCCCAGCGTGGAAAAGGGCCACAGCCACGACGAGAACCAGGTGTCCAGCACGTCGGGGTCCTGCTCCGGCGACGCGGCGCCGCACTTCGGACACTCGGTGGGGTCCTCGCGCGACACGATGGTCTCGCCGCACCCCTCGGCGCGGCAGTACCACACGGGAATGCGGTGCCCCCACCAGAGCTGCCGCGAGATGCACCAGTCGCGGATGTTCTCCAGCCAGTGCTCGTAGATCCTGGTGAAGCGCTCCGGCGTGAACCTCACCCGCCCGTCGCGCGAGGCGGCGAGCGCCGGCTCGGCGAGCGGCTTCATCTTCACGAACCACTGCTCGGAAAGGCGCGGCTCCACCACGGTGTCGCAGCGGTAGCAGTGCGGCACGGCGTGGGTGTGCGCCTCCACTTTTTCCAGCAGCCCCAGCGCCTCGAAGGCCTGCACCACGGCGCCGCGCGCTTCGGTGCGGTCCATCCCCCGGAACGCCTCGGGGGCGTTGTCGTTGACCACCGCGCCCGGCGTGAGCACGTCGATGGCGGGGATGCCGTTCCGCTGCGCCATCTCGAAGTCGTTGGGGTCGTGCGCGGGGGTGATCTTCACCGCGCCGCTCCCGAACTCCGGGTCCACGAAGTCGTCCGCCACGATGGGGATGGTGCGCCCCGTCAGCGGCAGCTCCACCATGAGCCCGTGCAGCCCGGCGTAGCGCTCGTCCCCCGGGTGCACCGCCACGGCGGTGTCGCCCAGCATGGTCTCCGGCCGGGTGGTGGCCACCACCAGGTAGGGGCGCCCGTCGGGGAGCCGCGGAAGCCCCGGCGCGTCGGCGCCGGGGGCGAGCGGGTAGCGCAGGTGGTACAGCTTCCCCTGCGTTTCCTCGGGCTCGGCCTCCTCGTCGGAAAGGGCGGTGAGGCAGCGGGGGCACCAGTTGATGATGCGGTTGCCGCGGTACACCAGCCCCTTGTCGTACAACCGCACGAACACCTCGCGCACCGCGCACGACAGCCCGTCGTCCAGGGTGAAGCGGGTGCGCTCCCAGTCGCACGAGCAGCCGATGGCGCGCAGCTGGTCGATGATGGTGCCCTCGGTCTTCCCCACGAAGTCCCACACGCGCCCCACGAATGCCTCGCGCCCCAGGTCCTGGCGGGTCTTCCCCTCCCCGGCCAGGATGCGCTCCACCACGTTCTGCGTGGCGATGCCGGCGTGGTCGGTCCCCGGCTGCCAGAGCGTGGCGCGCCCTTGCATCCGCCGCCAGCGGACGAGCATGTCCTGCACGGAGTTGTTCAGCCCGTGCCCCATGTGCAGGGCGGCGGTGACGTTGGGCGGGGGGATGACGATGGTGTACGGCTCCGCCTCCGACGTGGGGTCGGAGCGGAAGTGGCCCTGCTCCTCCCACCGGCGGTAGAGGGGCGCCTCGTTGTCCTGCGGCGAGTACTGCGGGGCGAGCGGCTCGGACTCGGACATCTGGACCGGCTCCTGTCTATGCGAACGGGGCCGTTGGGCCCCGCGTGTCTTGCCTGGCGAAATCTGGCGGCTGCTTTCCGTTGCCGAATTCTAGGGAGGGGGGGAAGGGCGGTCAAGCGAAAGTGCGGCGGAATGCGGCGAGTTGCGGCAGGATGGGGTGGTCCGGACCGGACGGGAGCAACGGCGGGGTCGGGCGTGCCCCCGGCTGGCGCCGGGGTCGGGCTTCGGCTCCGTAACGCACGAAACAACCGTGCGTAACGGAGTCGAGCCCGCGCAAACAGCCGCGCGGTCTCGCCCCTTCGGGCCGAAATCCCTCACGCGGCTCTCGCGCTGGCGTCCGCTGGGGTGGGCCCCCTCACCCCCCGGCCCCCTCTCCCACGAGGGGAGAGGGGGAGCACTGCACGGGATCCGGCTCAGAAGCTGAGCTGTTCCGGCTCCCCTCGCGGTCCGTCGCCGGCGCCCGGCTCGTCCGGGAGCTGCGCGCGCAGCCACCGCTCCATCGCCGCGAGCACGTGCCGCGTCTCATCCTCGGTGAGCGCGCGCCCCTTGGGGATGCGGTGCCACTTCTGGAGGCAGCCGCGGCAGCAGGTGGCGGTGGCGTGCTGCGCCACGAACGCCGGGTGGCTGCGCATGGGCGTCTGCCGTCCGTCGTTGGCCGGCTCCGCGACGGCCAGCCGCGCGGCGATGAACCCCGCCGCGTGCTCCATCACCGCCGGGAGCCCGCGGTCGCGCAGGTACGCCAGCTCGGGCCCGCGCAGCCGGAAGCGGCGCCGGAAGTCGGACGTGGCAAGTGCGGCGAAGAGGTCGTCGAGGTCGCGCATGGAAACGGAGGCCGCGGGCCGTTGAAGTTGCAGTTGCAGTTCCCCACAGTTCCCAGAATCTGTACGGGAGGAGACTCGCCGGCAGTTTGGCGAGGCTCCTCCCGTGCGCAGGGAGACCCGCAGCAGTACCGCGGGGCTCCCGGAGCCCGCGGAGGAGAC
>JBEVLE010000191.1:0-5495 GCA_040509335.1 Longimicrobiaceae bacterium
GTGAGGGATTACGGCCCGAAGGGGCGAGACCCGGCGGGGCTGTTTCCGCCGGGGCTCGACTCCGTTAGCCCGCGTTGTTTGCGGGCTTACGGAGCCGAAGCCCGACCCCGGCGCCAGCCGGGGGCACGCCCAAACCCGGCAGTTCCTACGCCGGCACCACCCGCCCGAGTGCCGACCGCATCGCCCGCCATTCCCCCGCCCGGAAGAACCGCGTCGCCACCAGCAGCAGCGGAAAGCCCAGCAGCAGCAGCGCCTTGACTCCCCACTCGGCGCCGCCGTGCCCCTCCCAGCCGTGCCCTCCCAGCCAGCGGTCCGCCCAGAACACCGCGGCGGCGGCCAGCCCCACGTGCAGCAGGCGCCCCCACTCGTACGGCACCGGGTACACCCGCTGCGCACGCCAGGCGCCCAGCCCCGCCATGAGCGCGTACGAGGCGGGCGTGGCCCACGCCACCGCCACCATCCCCCGCCGCAGCCCCGCCAGGCAGAGCGCCAGGTTGACCGCCGCGCCCACGCCGGCGATCCACGGCAGCGCCGCCGTGCGCCGCTCGATGTACAGCCCGGCCGTGACCACCGCGTACACCCCGCTGAACACGTAGCCAAGCAGGATCACCGGCACGATGGGGAGCGCCGCCCAGTACGCCGGCTCCCGCACGATGCCGTACACGGCGGGGACGCGAACCAGCGGCGGCAGGAAGAGCGCCACCGCCAGGAACACGAAGCCGCACGCCAGCACCAGCCCGGTGAGCACCCGCGAAAACAGCTGCGGGGCGCGCGGCTCCCGCGCGTGGGCCAGCGAGAACGGCGTCCACGCCATGCGGAACATCTGCACCACCAGGAGCATGGCGATGCCCAGCTTGTAGTTGAAGCCGTAGCTCCCTACCACCTCCCCCGGCGTCATCCCGTACACCCGGCGCGCCACGTCCGCGGGGATGCGGGCCAGCACCAGCTTGTCCGCGTTCTCCACCAGCAGCACCGCGAACGAGGCGGGCACCAGCGGCAGGGCGTACGCCCAGAGCGCCGGCCACCCCGGGTGGCCGCGCAGCAGCGCCGGGCGGAAGAGTCGCGCGGCCTCCGGCGCCAGCGCGGCCACCAGCGCCAGGTTGGCGAGGAGGTTGGCGAGGAAGATGGCCTCCACTCCCCAGCGCAGCCCCAGGATCAGGACCAGGTTGAGCGCCACGCTCAGCCCGATGAAGCCCAGCCGCAGCACGGCGAAGCGGCGGGCGCGGTCGGTCATGCGCAGGTGCGCCCACGACACGCTGAGCAGCGCGTCCGTGTACACGATGGCCAGCAGGTAGCGCAGCGCGTACGGCGGCACCCCGAAGTAGCCGGCCGCCCACGGGACCGCCAGCAGCCCCGCCCCCAGCAGCGCCCCCCCGATGAGGGCGATCGCGGACAGCGACATGGTGAAGGCGCGGCGCCGCGCGGTGTCCGGGTCCTCGGCGCCGTCCGCGGCGTGGGCGGCGGCGTTCCTCATGTACGCCACGTCCAGCCCCAGCACGAACACCACCGACACCAGCGACAGGAGCGTGTAGACCACCGTCTGCACGCCGTTCTCGGCGGCGGTGAACTGCGAGGCGTAGAACGGCTGGAGCAGGTAGCCCAGGAAGCGCCCCAGGATGGCGCTGAGGCCGTACACCAGCGACTCGGAGCCGAGCCGGCCCAGGCGCGCGCCGAAGCCCGCGGGAGCGGGCGGCGGGGCCGCGGGGGAAGGTGATTCCATTCAGGTCCTCCGGCGCCGGCCGGGGCAGGGGTGGTGCGGCCGCGGGCGCCGCGGCACGGAACGGGCGACGCTGGCACCTTCCGCGCCGCGCCCGCCCGGTGTAAGATCAGCGGGTCCGCACACCCCGAACGGGAAGCCGCCGAAACATGGTCTCGCTCTTCGACATCCTGGGTCCCACCATGGTGGGGCCGTCCTCCTCGCACACGGCGGGCGCCTGCCGCCTGGGGCTCATGGCCCGCGCCATCCTGGGCGACACCCCGGAGCGCGCCATGATCCGCCTGCACGGCTCCTTCGCCGCGACCGGGGAGGGGCACGGCACGCACCGCGCCATCGTGGGCGGGCTGGTGGGGCTCGCCCCGGACGACCTGCGCCTGCGCATGGCCTACGAGGAGGCGGAGCGCGCCGGTCTCACGTGGGAGTTCGAGACGGTGGACCTGGGGCAGGAGGCCCACCCCAACACCGCGATCCTGGAGGTGCGGCGCGGCGAGGAGAGCGCCGTGGTGCGCGGCGCCTCGGTGGGCGGCGGCCGGGTGCGCGTGGACGAGGTGGACGGCTTTGCCGTGGACCTGGGGGGCGACTATCATACGCTGGTCCTCCTGGCCCACGACGAGCCGGGGACCATCGCCGCGGTGACGGCGATCCTCGCCGGCCACGGGGTGAACCTGGCGACCATGCGGGTGGACCGCACCGGCCGCTACAAGGACGCGCTGATGACCATCGAGGCGGACGAGCCGGTGTCCGACTCCGCCCTCGCCGCCGTGCGCTCCTTTCCCTGGCTGCGCTGGGCGCGCCGGATCGACAAGATCAGCTGAACGGCAGGGAACAGGGAACAGCCCCCAATACAGCTCCCCGCACGGTAGTTGCAGGCTGTTCCCTGTTCCCTATTCCCTGTTCCCTGGTGGTCCCCATGCATCGCTCCGTCGAGTCCCTGATCCGCGAGGCCGAGGAAAGCGGCCGCTCCCTGCCGCAGGTGGTGCTCGACACCGAGGCGGAGGAGAGAGGCGTCCCCGCGGATCAGGTGCGGGCGCGCATCGCCCGGACGCTGGCGGTGATGCGCTCCGCCATCGCGGAGGGGCTCAAGGGCGAGGCGCGCTCCCCCTCCGGGCTCACCGGTGGCCGGGCCCGCCTCCTCCACGACAACGGCGCGCAGATCCTGGGATCGCGCGTCACGCTCACGCTGGCCCGCGCCATCGCCACGCTGGAGGTGAACGCCGCCATGGGGCTGATCGTGGCGGCCCCCACGGCGGGCGCCGCGGGGGTGCTCCCGGCGGTGCTCATCAGCGTGGGCGAGTTCATGGAGGCGGACGACGAGCGGCTCACCGACGCCATGCTGGTGGCGGGCGGGGTGGGCGGGGTGATCGCGCACCGCGCCTCGCTGGCCGGCGCGGAGGGCGGCTGCCAGGCCGAGACCGGGACCGCCGCCGCCATGGCCGCCGCGGCGGTGACCTGGCTGTACGGCGGGAGCAACGAGCAGGTGGCCACCTCGGTGGCGCTGTCGCTCCAGGGGATGCTGGGGCTGATCTGCGACCCCATCGGCGGGCTGGTGGAGATCCCCTGCATCTACCGCAACGCGTCGGCGGCGATGCAGGCCATCTCCTCGGCGGAGATGGCGCTGGCGGGGCTGGACTTTCCGGTGAGCGCGGACGAGGTGATCGACGTGATGGGCGAGGTGGGGCGCCGCATGCCCGCCGCCTACCGCGAAACCGCCATGGGCGGCCTGGCGACCACGCCCTCCGCGCGGAAGCTGGTGCAGCTGGGGTCCTCGGGCTCCTCGGGCTCGCGCAAGCCGAGCGGGATCAGCCGCTAGGGCGCCGCCCGCACCGAAACTTTTCTTCCGGCACCCCCGTACCGACGAACCATGACGCCGCTCGTCCCCGTAATCCTCGTCGTGGTCTTCGTCCTGGGCCCCATCGCCCGCGCCGTGGCCACCCGCGTGAGCCGCGGCGGCCCCGCGCTCCCCGCGCCGCCCTCGCAGGAGGTCGCCCTCCTCCGCGAGGAGGTGGAGCGCCTGGGCGCCGAGGTGGCCCGGCTCAACGAGGAGCAGGCGTTCATGCTGCGCCTGCTCGCCCCCGGCGAGCAGAAGCAGGTCCCCGGGAGCGAGCCCCCGCCGGCCTGACCAGAATACACGACGGGGCGCTCCGGCAGGCTCCGGGTACGGGGCCGGCCGTCGCGTGAGGGATTTCGGCCCGAAGGGGCGAGACCCGGCGGCCGTTTGCCGGGGCTCGACTCCGTTACGCAGCGTTGTTTGCTGCGTTACGGAGCCGAAGCCCGACCCCGGCGCCAGCCGGGGGCGCCCAGACCAGCAGTTCACGCAGTTCGTCCGTCCCGAAGCAGTCCGACCAGATCCCGAATCCGGAGACGCGCATGTTGACGCGAGAGGACGTGGAAAGCTACTTGCTCCGCGCGGAGCTGACGCACGAAGAGGTGGGGGAGGGAATGTGGGTCGCCCAGCTGGACGAGGCGGGCGGGACCAAGCTGGTGGTGCACTTTTCGCCGCCGGTGCTGGTGTTCCGGCTCAAGGTGCTGGACATCCCGCAGGACCAGCAGAAGTGCGCGGGGCTGTACAAGCGGCTCCTGGAGCTGAACGCGACCGACCTGGTGCACGCCGCCTACGCCCTGGAGGAGAGCGACGTGATCCTGACCGAGACGCTCGAGCTGGAGAACCTGGACTTCAACGAGTTCCAGGCGACGGTGGACTCGTTCCAGGTGGCGCTGGCGTCGCACCTCGAGCTCCTGGCCCCCTTCCGCGACTGCTGACCGACGGGTCCGCCGAGCCCCAACCGATACCGAAATGGGAATCTTCAACAAGCTGTCGACGCTGATCCGGTCCAACCTCAACGACCTGATCGCCCGGGCGGAAGACCCGGAGAAGATGCTGAACCAGGTCATCCTGGACATGCGCGAGCAGCTCACCAAGGCGAAGCAGGAAGTCGCCGTGGCGATCGCGGACGAGCGCAGGCTCAAGGCGCAGGTGGAGGAGGAGTTCAAGCAGTCGCAGGACTGGGAGCGCCGGGCCATGCTGGCCGTGCGCCAGGAGCGCGACGACCTGGCCCGGCAGGCGCTGCTGCGCCAGCAGGAGCACGCGGAGCGGGCGCAGGCGCTGCACGAGACCTGGCAGAAGCACGCGGCGGAAACGGAAAAGCTCAAGGACGCGCTGCGCCAGCTGAACACCAAGATCGAGGAGGCGCGCCGCAAGAAGAACCTGCTGGTGGCGCAGCAGAAGCGGGCGCAGGCGCAGAAGCGCATCCACGAGACCATGTCGGGGCTGTCGGACAAGTCGGCGTTCGACGCGTTCGACCGCATGGCGGAGAAGATCCAGGAGAACGAGCGGCGCGCCCTTGCCGCGGCCGAGGTCAGCGACGAGCTGTCGGGCGACCCGCTGGAGCGGGAGTTCGCGGCGCTGGACAAGGGGAGCGCGGGCGACGCGGACATGCGCCTGCTGGACCTGAAGCAGAAGATGGGGATGCTGCCGCCGCCGCCGGCGGCGGAGAGCCGGGCGCTCCCCGGAGGCGCGCAGCAGCGCCTGGGCACGGGAACGGCGCCGGGGCAGGGGGCGGCCCAGCCCGCGGACGCCACGCAGGCCCTGGGCGGGGACCGCACGCAGGCGCTGGGGGCGGACGACACGCGGCCCATGGCGCCCGCGCAGGCGCCCGACCACATCCGCGACGCGGAGCTGCTGTCCGAGTTCGAGGCGCTGGAGGAGGAGGAGCGCGGCAGGCCGTGAGGCGGCTTTCCTTAAAAGGCCGCGGTCGATAGCTTCACGGGGCCGGCGCCG
>JBEVLE010000192.1:0-7431 GCA_040509335.1 Longimicrobiaceae bacterium
GCGCTGGAGCGCGCCACCGCGCTGCTCTGGGAAGGCGACGCCACGGTGCACGCGGGCGGGCGCACGGTGTCCATCGCCGGGCGGTGGGCCGTGCAGCCTCCCGACACCGCCGTCGTTTCCACCTGGGAGGCGAGCCGCGGGCCGGAATCGGTGCGGCACCTGGTGGTGGCACAGCCTCGCGGGTGGACGGTGCGCGGGGGCGCGTTCACGCCCATGCCGGCCGCCATGCTCGCCAGCGAGCGCGAGGAGTTCTACCTGTACTCGGTGATGCGGCTGGTCCCCCTGCGCGATCCGGGGGTCACGCTCACCGCGATCCCCGCCGACTCGCTGGGGCAGCGGGGGATCCGCGCGAGCCGCGCCGGACGGCCGGACGCGGACTTGTTCGTGGACGGCGCCGGCCGGCTGGCGCACGTGCGGATGGTGCTCCCCGACGGGTCCGACGGGCACCCGGTGCGGCAGGACGTGTGGCTGGAAGGAAGCATCGAGGCGCAGGGCGCGCGCTGGCCCCGCTCCATCCGCATCACGCAGGACGGCGCGCCGTTCTTCGACCTGGCGCTGCGCTCCCTGCGCGTGCAGCGGACGGTGAGCGAGCCGCTGCTCGCCGGGCCGCCCTGACCGGACGGCGGACGGGCGGCCGGCGGACGCAAAGCGGGGCGGCACCCACACCGGGCGCCGCCCCGTCGCCGTCCTACGTCCCCGGCCCGCCCCGCTCCCCCGCCCCGGGCGGCCAGCGGCCGGACGGAATGCGGCGCTCCGGTGCCAGCCGCGGCGCGAGCAGCGCCCCGGCGACGTACGTCCAGCAGCGCACGCCCTCCACGTCGGCCTCCACGCGCTCGAACAGTCCCTCCGCCACGCCCTCGTACTCGTCCAGCCGTGCGAGCGCGTCCGGCGGGCAGCGCCACACCTCCCCCTCCACGGGCCCACGGCCGTCCAGCACGAGCGCCGGGTACTCGCCCAGGTCGTACAGCGTCCCCGCGACCGTGCCCGTGCCCCGCGAGCCGGCCGCCGCGCAGCAGCCCTGCCGCGCCTCCGCCGCTGCGCAGCGTGCCGTAGACGAACAGGTCCATCCCCGGCGGGTCGCCGGTCATCGCCGCGGCCCGGAGCCGTCGCCCGCCCGGGCCCGGGCGCCTCAGCGGGAAGCCGGCCGGCGGAACTCGGCGTCGGGGTTCCACGCCGGCAGCGTGGCCGCGTTCGCCAGCCACGTCCCGAAGTCCATCACGATCTCCGTCAGCTGCACCGCGCCGGACAGGTCCCAGTCGGGCCGGTACTCGTCGCCGGGCTGGTGGTAGCGCGCCGTGGTGTACTCCTCCGCCTGCTGCGCCCCCCACCCCGCCGGCCTCCCCACGAAGTCGTTCCCCGCGCCGATGGACACGGCCGGGATCCCCGCCTTGGCGAAGGAAAAGTGGTCGGAGCGGTAGAAGTAGCCGCGCTCCGGGTGCTCGTCCGGCGAGATCTTCATCCCCGCGGCGCGGATGCGCGCGGCGAGCATGGGCCCCAGGGTGCTCTTGACGTCGCCCAGCACGCGCAGGTCGCTGGAGCGCCCGTTGAGGTTGCCGCCGTCCACGTTGAGGTTGGCGACGATGCTCGCGGCGGGCACCGTGGGGTGCTGCGCGAAGAACTCGGAGCCCAGCAGCCCGGACTCCTCGGCGGTGACGAACACGAACAGCTGCGAGCGCTTGGGCTTTCGCGGCGCGGCGGCGGCGGCCCGCGCGACGGCCAGCATGTCGGCCACGCCGGAGGCGTTGTCCAGCGCGCCGTTGTAGATGGAGTCGCCGCCCACCGCCGGGCCGATGCCCAGGTGGTCCCAGTGGGCGCTGTACGCCACGTACTCGTCGCGGAGCCGCGGGTCGCTCCCGCGCACGACGCCCACCACGTTCTCGGACCTGAGGTTCTGCACGGCGCTGCGGAAGCCCACGTCCAGCGTGATGCCGGTGGGCACCGGGCGGAAGTCGCGGGTGGCGGCGCGCTTCACCAGGTCGTCCAGGCTGAGCCCGGCCTGGCCCAGGAGGCCTTTCGCGGCGGTGTCGGTGATCCAGCCGCGGAACTGGAGCGGCGCGGGGAGCCCGTCGGCGCGCGGCACCATGCGCTGCTCCTTGGCCCACGAGCCCACCACGGTGGGCCAGCCGTAGCCGGCCTGCTCGGTGGTGTGGACGATGAGCATGCCGGCGGCGCCGCGGCGCTCGGCCTCCTCGAACTTGTAGGTCCAGCGGCCGTAGTAGGTCATCGCCCGCCCGCCGAAAAGGCCGGGCTCGTTCGCCGGGGCGGGCGGGTCGTTGACCAGCACCATCAGGATCTTGCCCCTGAGGTCCACGCCCTTGAAGTCGTCCCAGCGGAACTCGGGGGCGGCGGCGCCGTAGCCCACGAACACCACCTCGGCGCTTGCCGCCGCGGTCGGTGACGCGGAGCCGGCCCACACCACCACGTCGTCCGGGTAGCGGAGCGCGCCGCTCACTTTTCCTCCGGCGCTCACGCGGATGGTGGACGGGTCGGCGCCAACCACGTCGATGGGCACCTCCTGGAAGTAGCTGCCGCTCACGCCTGGCTCCACGCCCGCCGCGCGCAGCTGCGTGGCGATGTACTCCGCGGCGAGGCGGCCACCGCGGGTGGCGGGGGCGCGGCCCTCCAGCAGGTCGGACGAGAGGAAGCGGATGTGCGCGTCGATCTCCTGCGGCGTGATGCCCGTGCTGCTCGCCGTGGGCGAGGCGGCGGCGCGCGGCGTGGCCTGCTGCGCGGCGAGCGGGGCCGCGCACAGCGCGAGGAGCCCGAGGGAGCGGACGAGTGCTCGTTTCATGGCGTGGGTGTTCCGGCGTGGTGGGTGGGAACGAATGAGGAGCAAGCTAGGCTGCGGAAGGGCGCCACGGAAGCACTCTACCGCTTCCACGAGAACCGCGGCCGCACCCCCCACACCGCCATCGCCGTGAGGTACACCGGCTGGAGCACGAACCAGAGCGGCAGGTACCGCAGCAGCTCCGTCCGCCCGAACCGCCGGCACGCGTACCCGTACAGCAGCACGTCCACCCCCAGCTTCCCCACCGCCGCCGCCGCCCAGGTGCCCGCCGTCATCCACCCCGCCGCCACCCAGAGCAGCCCCAGCGGCAGGTGCAGGTTCGCGTTCAGCGACGCCGCCCCGTACAGCAGCACCCGCCAGTCCTGCCGGAACGAGCGCATCCCGCTGGACGCCCAGCGCGCCCGCTGGTTGCGGAACGCCCGCAGCGTGGGCTCCGGGAAGGTGCGCGCCCGCGCCGCCGGGTCGTCCGCGTAGGCGATGCGCCCCGTCCCCGGCGTGGCGCGCACCAGCTGGAGCATCAGCATGTCGTCGCCGGCGGGGAGCCGCAGCCCGGGCCCGTAGCCGCCCACCCGCTCGAACGCCTCGCGGCGGTACGCCAGGTTGTGCCCGGTCGCGCCCAGCGGAAAGCCCAGGTTCGCGCTCCCCGCCATGGCCGTGACCAGCGTCAGGAACTCGAACGCCTGCACCCGCTCGAAGAGCGTGCTGTCCGGCCCCGCGTGAAGCTCCGAGTAGCCCAGCACCATCCCCACGTCCGGCGCGAAGGCCCGCGCCATCCCCTCCACCCAGGTGGGGCCCACCCGGCAGTCCGCGTCCGTGAGCAGCACCAGCTCGCCGCGGCCCGCCTCCACCCCCCGCTGCAGCGCCAGCTTCTTGGGCGCCACCCCGGGCGGCACCCGCTCCTGCCGCACCAGCCTGAAGCGCCCGGGATGCGCCGCCGCTGCATCCCGCACCAGCGCCGCCGTGCCGTCCGTCGAGCGGTCGTCCACCACCACCACCTCGAAGCGCCCGTACGTCTGCGCGGCCAGGTCGCCGAGGAGGCCGGGGAGGCGCGCCTCCTCGTTGCGCGCCGCCACCACCACCGTGACGAACGGATCGTGCGCGGGCGCGGCCCCGCGCCGGCCGCGCAGCGCCCAGGCGAAGGCGAGCGCGACCCCCGCGTACACGGCCAGGTTGGCCCAGGTGAAGACGAGCAGCGAGAGCAAGCGGAGCGCGGTGCGGGTGCGGCGTTTCGGCCGGGGACGGGGCCTCCCGACGGCGGCCCGGTGGCGCCGGGAATGCACCGCCGGAACTGACGTTCCGGGGCGTTGCCAGTCCCGTGCCCGCGGGGTGCACGAAATGGACGCAGGGGCGTGACATCCCCCCGGTGTGGTGCTACCTTTGCAGCGCACGCGAGGGCGCCTTGTCGCCGCCCCCCGGCAACGGGGAATCGACACCGGAGCGCCACCTGCCCCAGCGGGGACACAGGCGACCCAACCCGAACGGACGAGCGGACGAACCACATGGCCGTCACCGAATATTTGAAGACCCATCGCGAGCGCCACCTCGCCGAGCTCTTCGACTGGCTTCGCATTCCCAGCATCAGCGCCAAGTCCGAGAACCGCGACGACACCCGGCGCGCCGCCGAGTGGCTGGTGGAGCGCATGCTGGAGGCCGGGCTGCAGACCGCCGAGGCGATTCCCACGGCGGGGCACCCCATCGTGATCGGCGAGTGGCGCGGCGCCCCCGAGGGCGCGCCGACGCTGCTGGTGTACGGCCACTACGACGTGCAGCCCCCCGAGCCGCTGGACGAGTGGCTTTCCCCGCCCTTCCAGCCGGAGCTGCGCGACGGCAGGATCTTCGCGCGAGGGTCGGTGGACGACAAGGGCCAGGTGTACCTCCACCTCAAGGCCGTGGAGGCCCACATCGCCACCAACGGCTCGCTCCCGGTGAACCTGGTGTTCGTGGTGGAGGGCGAGGAGGAGGTGGGCTCGCCCAACCTGGAGCTGTTCCTGGTGGAGAACCGCGAGCGCCTGCGCTGCGATTCGGTGATGATCTCCGACACCACCATGTTCGCCGAAGGGCTTCCCTCGGTGACGGTGGGGCTGCGCGGGCTGGCGTACATGGAGATCCACGTGCAGGGCCCCGCCACCGACCTGCACTCCGGCTCGTACGGCGGCGCGGTGGTCAACCCCGCCAACGCGCTGGCGAAGATCGTCGCGCGGCTGCACGACGAGCAGGGGCGCGTCACCGTGCCCGGCTTCTACGACGACGTGCGCGACCTCACCGAGGAGGAGCGCGCCGCCGGGCGGCAGCTCCCCTTCGACGAGGAGGAGCTCCGCGCCGAGGTGGGCGCTCCCGCGCTGGGCGGCGAGGCGGGGTGGACGGCGCTGGAGCGCAAGAGCGCCCGCCCCACCTGCGACGTCAACGGGCTCCTGTCCGGCTACACCGGCGAGGGCGCAAAGACGGTGCTCCCGGCGCGCGCCATGGCCAAGGTGTCCATGCGGCTGGTGCCCGACCAGGACTTCCGCGACATCGAAGAAAAGTTCTCGCGCTACGTCCAGGAGATCGCCCCGCCGGGGGTGACGGTGAAGGTGGAGGCGCTGCACGGCGGCATGCCGTGGCGCGCCGATCCCAAGGAGCCTATCTTCCAGTCGGCCGCGCGCGCCCTGGAGCGCGCCTTCGGCCAGCCCCCCGTGTTCTCGCGCGAGGGCGGCTCCATCCCCATCGTGCAGGCCTTCCAGCAGACCTTCGGCGCGCCGGTCGTCCTCCTGGGCTTCGGGCTGCCGGGGGAGAACGCGCACGCCCCCAACGAGTGGATGTCCGAGGACAACTTCTACCGCGGTGCCGAAGCCATCGCGATCCTGTACGATGAGCTATAACGAGCACGCCGTCCGCGAGCGCCCGGCCCCCTACGTGGGCACCACCGAGCAGGAGGCGCGGGCGTTCGTCGAGGAGCACACCGCCGTGCTCGCCCCGCTCCTGCGGGAGTCGCACGTGGCCTCGTGGAACGCGGCCGTGGGCGAGGGCGACGACTCCGAGGAGCGCTCCGCGCGCGCCCGGGCCGCCGTCAAGCACCTGTACTCGGACCCGGAGCGGGCGGCGCTGGTGCGCGGGTGGCTGGCCTCCGGCGCCGTACGCGACCCGCTGCTGCGCCGGCAGCTGGTGCTGCTGGACCTGGAGTACACCGGGAGCCAGCTCCCCGAGGAGACCATCGAGGACCTGGTGCGCCGCAGCGCCTCGCTGGAGCAGACCTTCTACACCTTCCGCGCCTCGCTGGACGGGGAGCGCGTGACCAACAACGTGCTCCTGGACGTGCTCCGCGACGAGCGCGACTCCGCCCGGCGGCGCGAGGCGTGGGAGGCCAGCAAGCAGGTGGGGCGCGAGGTGGCCGAGCCGCTGCGCGAGCTGGTGCGCCGCCGCAACGACGCCGCCCGCTCGCTGGGGTTCGACAACTACTACGTGATGGAGCTGGAGCTGCAGGAGCTGGACGAGGCGCGCCTGTTCCGCATCCTAGAGGACCTGCGCGAGGAAAGCGACCCCGCCTTCCGCCGGCTCCGCGACGAGATGGACGCTTCCCTGGCGGAGCGCTACGGCGTCGCGCCGGAAGAGCTGCGCCCCTGGCACTGGGGCGACTTCTTCGGGCAGGAGGTGCCTTCCGTCTCCACGGTGGACCTGGACGACATGTTCGGCGGCGTGGACCTGGAAAAGACCGCGGCGGAGTTCTTCCACGGCATCGGCCTGCCGGTGGAGGACGTGCTGCAGCGCAGCGACCTGTACGAGCGGGAGGGCAAGGACCAGCACGCCTTCTGCATCGACGTGGACCGCGAGGGCGACGTGCGCACGCTGTGCAACCTGCGCCCCAACGAGAAGTGGGCGTCCACGCTCCTCCATGAGCTGGGGCACGCGGCGTACGACAAGTTCATCCCCCGCACCCTCCCCTTCCTGCTGCGCACCCCCGCCCACACGCTCTCCACCGAGTCCATCGCCATGTACATGGGGCGGCTCACGCGCAAGCCCGAGTGGCTGCGCGAGGTGGTGGGGGCGGAGCTGGGCGAGGGCGACGCGGCGGAGATCCGGCGGCAGCTGCGCGCCGCGATGCTGGTGTCCGCGCGCTGGATCCTGGTGATGGTGCACTTCGAGCGCGAGCTGTACCGCGACCCGGACCGCGCCGACCTGAACACGCTCTGGTGGGACCTGGTGGAGCGCATCCAGTTCGTCCGCCGCCCCGAGGGGCGCGACGAGCCGGACTGGGCGGCGAAGATCCACTTCTCCACCGCGCCCGTCTACTACCACAACTACCTGCTGGGCGAGCTGATGGCGTCGCAGCTCACCGCGTTCCTGGCGCGCGAGGTGCTTCACGGGCGCCGCGGGAGCATCCGCGGGGTGGAGGCGGTGGGCCGCTTCCTGCGCGAGCGGATCTTCGCGCCGGGGGCGTCGCTGGACTGGAACGAGCTCCTGGTGCAGGCCACCGGCGAGGGGCTGAACCCGCACTACTTCGTGGAAGAGTTCGTGTCGGCGTAGACGGCCAGGACGGGTTCGGGCGTGCCCCCGGCTGGCGCCGGGGTCGGGCTTCGGCTCCGTAACGCACGATAAAACTGTGCGTAACGGAGTCGAGCCCCGGCAAACTGCCGCCGGGTCTCGCCCCTTCGGGCCGAAATCCCTCA
>JBEVLE010000193.1:0-8819 GCA_040509335.1 Longimicrobiaceae bacterium
GGCCCCCTCTCCCACAAGGGGAGAGGGGGAGCACGACACGACGGAAATCGAGGCACAGGCAGCCCTCCCCCAGAATTGGGGGAGGGTGGCGAGCCTAAGCGAGCCGGGTGGGGGCCCCCGCGGACGCCAGCCCGGCCCCGGCGCCAGCCGGGGGCACGCCCGAACCCGTAGTTCAGAGCCGTTCGACCGTACGAGCAAGCCCTCTTCAACGACCAAACGCATGCGACACCTGCGCCTCCTCCCGCTCCTCCTGCTGCTCGCGGCCTTCGCCCTGCCCGAGCGGCCAACGACCCTGTACCTGGCCGGCGACTCCACGCTGGCGCACAAGCTGGTCACGCGCCGCCCGGAGACCGGCTGGGGCGAGGCGCTGCAGCAGTACTTCGACGTGGACCAGGTGCGCGTGGAGAACCACGCCCGCAACGGCCGCAGCACGCGCACCTTCATCGAGGAGGGCCGCTGGCAGGCGCTGGTGGACGCGCTGAAGCCGGGCGACTACGTGTTCATCCAGTTCGGCCACAACGACGGGTCCGTGGACAAGGCCGACCGCTACACCCCGCCCGCCGACTTCCGCCGCAACCTGGCGCGCTTCGTCGACGAAACCCGCGGCAAGGGCGCGATCCCGGTGCTCCTCACCCCCGTGCGCCGCCGCAAGTTCGATTCGGCGGGAGTGCTGGTGGACACCCACGGCGAGTACCCGGCGCTGGTGCGCGCCGTGGCCAGGCAGGAGCGCGTGCCGCTGATCGACATGCACGCGAAGAGCGCGCAGGCCCTCGCCGCCCGCGGCGTGGAGGGGTCGCGCGCGCTCTTCCTCCAGCTGAAACCGGGCGAGAACGCCAACTACCCGCGGGGGATCGAGGACAACACGCACTTCTCGCCACAGGGGGCGGAGGTGATGGCCGCGCTGGCGGCGGAGGGAATCCGCGAGGCCGGGCTGGGGATCGCCGGCCTTCTCAAGATGCCGGCGCCCGCCGCCGCGCCGAGGTAGCACGTGACGCACGACGCACCGACCATGACCCGCGCCCGCCGGGCGCTCCTCCTCGCCGCCGTCGCGGCGGCGCTCCCGGGGTGCGCCGCCCGCCTGCCGGCGCAGCAGCAGCCGCGCGCCGAGCGCGAGTCCGCGCTGCTTGCCCCCGCGCGCATCGCCGCGCTCCCCGCCGCCGAGCGGCAGGCGTGGGAGCGCTACATGGCCGTGTCGCGGCAGCTGGCGCAGGCGGACCGCGACGCCCTTGCCGCCGAGCTGCGCGCCGCGGGGCTGGAGAAGGCGACCCCGGCGCCGCACGCCGACGGCTTCGGCATCGAACCGCGCATGACGCCGGAGTGGTTCCGGGGCGACGAGGCGCGCCGCGTCGCCGACGCCATCATCTCCTTCCAGACGCCCGCCGGCGGGTGGTCCAAGCGCATGGAGTTCACCCGCCCGCGCCGCCCCGGCGAGAGCTGGGCGAGCGAGGGGAACTGGAGCTGGGTGGGCACCTTCGACAACGGCGCCACGGTCTCGCAGCTCCGCTTCCTGGCGGGCGTGATGAACGCCGGCGGCGACGAGCGCCACCGGGAGTCGTTCCGCCGCGGGCTGGAGTACGTCTTCCGGGCGCAGTTCCCCACCGGGTGCTGGCCGCAGGTGTACCCGCTGGTGGGCTCGTACCACGACGCCGCCACCTTCAACGACGACGCCGCCGTCAACGTCCTGCGCCTCCTCCAGGACGTGGCCGCCGGAAAGGTGGCCGGGGTGGGCGAGGCGCAGCGCGGCCGGGCGGCGGCGAGCCTGCGGCGCGGCGTGGAGTGCGTCCTGGCGAGCCAGGTGACGGTGGACGGGCGACGCACCGCGTGGGGCCAGCAGCACGACCCGCTGACGCTGGAGCCGGTGGGCGCGCGCGCCTACGAGCACCGCTCGCTCGCCGGGCGCGAGAGCGCCGCCGTCGTGGACCTGCTGATGCGGCTGGAGCCCGGCGACGCGCGCGTGGCGGCGGCGGTGCGCGCCGCGGTGCAGTGGTTCCGCGACACCGCCGTCTACGGCTACGAGTACGCGGCCAGGGGCGGGCTCGCGCCCAGGCCCGGGGCCGGGCCCATCTGGGCGCGCTTCTACGAGATCGGCACCAACCGGCCCATGTTCAGCAACCGCGACGGGGTCGTGCGCTATGCCTTCGCGGAGCTGGAGGAGGAGCGCCGCACCGGCTACGCCTGGTACACCGACGAGCCGGCGACCACGCTGCGCCGCTACGAGGCGTGGGCGCGCCGCCAGGCCGCCGCCGAAGCCGCGGCGACGGCCCGCCCCGCCGCGCGCGCGCCCTCCGCCGTGGTGGACGCGGCGCACCGCGGCCCGGACGGCGCCCCGGTGCGCGGGACGAGGACGTTCCGCGGCATCGGCGCGGCGCTGGCCGCGGCGCCGGCGCCCGTGCCGGGCGGCGCGCCGTACGTGGTGCACGTGCGCGACGGGCGCTACCGCGAAAAGCTGAGCGTGGACCGCCCCGACGTGCACCTGGTGGGGGCGAGCCGCGAGGGCACCGTGCTCACCTACGACGCGGCCGCGGGGATGCGCTCCCCCGGCGGGTGGACGTACGGCACGCGCGGGAGCTGGACGCTGCGGGTGGCGGCGCCCGGGTTCCGCCTGGAGCGGATGACGGTGGAGAACGCCTTCGACTACGTGGGCAACGCGGCCAAGGCGGAGGGCGACTCCACCAGGGTGAACGGCGCCCAGGCGGTGGCGGTGATGCTGGAGGAGGGGAGCGACCGCGCCGAGTTCCGCGACTGCCGCCTCGCCGGCCACCAGGACACCCTGTTCCCCAACGCCGGCCGCAGCCACTTCCTGCGCTGCACCGTGCTGGGGAGCGTGGACTTCATCTTCGGGGCCGGCGTCGCGGTGTTCGAGGACTCGGACATCGTCTCGCGCGACCGCGGCAGCGCGACGAGCAACGGCTTCGTCACCGCGCCCAGCACGCCGCTCTCGCAGCCGTACGGCTTCGTGTTCCTGCGCAGCCGGCTCAGGAAGGAGACGCCCGGGATGGCGCCCGGGTCCGTCACGCTGGGGCGGCCGTGGCACCCCTCCGGGAACCCCGGCGCGGTGGGGAGCGCGGTGTTCATCGACACGTGGATGGACGACCACGTGGGCGCCCGGGGGTGGGACCCCATGAACAGCACCGACGCCGCCGGGAACCGGGTGGTGAACCGCCCCGAGAACGCGCGCTTCTTCGAGTTCGGCAGCACCGGTCCTGGTGCAGTGGTCAGTCCATCGCGCAGGGTGTTGAGCGAGGCGGAGGCACGCGGCACCTATGCGTTGGATAAGGTGCTGAGTGGGTGGAAGCCCGTTCCTTGATTCGAGAAAAGAAGGGTTCGGGCGTGCCCCCGCGGGGCGCGGGGGTCGGGCTTCGGCTCCGTAGCAGACGAAACAACCGTCTGCAACGGAGTCGAGCCCCGGCGGAAACAGCCCCGCCGGGTCTCGCCCCTTCGGGCCGAAATCCCTCACGCGGGGGTGGCGCTGGCGTCCGCGAGATCGGGCCCGGGTCGAAGCACGAGCCGTTGCCCCCTCTCCCAGAATTGGGAGAGGGTGGCGAGCCTCAAGCGAGCCGGGTGAGGGCCCGCGCGGAAAGTGTTTGCTCGCGAGGGAGTTACGGGCGGGCGGCGGAGAGTGGACAAAGGTATTGCGCGGCCATAACCCGGAGAGTAGATTCGACTCCGCCTTTCGTTCTTAACTAGAACAATATCCGCGCCGACCCGTCCCACGGCGCTTTCCGTCCGGATCTCCGCTTCGTTTCCAGGCCTGCCCGCCGATCGCCGTTCCCGGCCGCGGGCCTTTTCGTCGGGCAATTTGTACGTACTACGTCCAAATTAGCTCCGTTGCCAGTTCCCCCGGCGGTCCGGGCGCTCGCCGCGCCCCCGCCGGCAGCCGACCCGGCTGCAGCGTCCCACCCGACCCATGGGTCACACCTTCCGGAGAGTCCAGATGAAATGGACAGCCAGGCTCCTCTGCCTCCTCGCGCTCACCCTGCTGCCGGCGGCGGCGCGCGCCCAGTCCGGCGGCCGCATCACCGGCACGGTGACCGAGGGCCCCACGGCGCGGCCGCTCGTCGGCGTGACGGTGACCGTCGCGGGGACGCAGGCCAGCGCGGTCACCGCCGCGGACGGCCGCTACACCCTCGCCAACGTCCCCGCGGGCGCCGCGCGCGTGCGCGCCGCCATGATCGGCTACGCGGCGCAGGAGCAGGCGGTCACGGTCGCCGCGGGCCAGTCCGCCACCGCCGACTTCACCCTGCAGGCCGAGGCGATCTCGCTGGAGGGGCTGGTCGCGGTGGGCTACGGGACGCAGCGCCGGCGTGACCTGACCGGGGCCGTCGCCACGGTGAACACCGAGGCGCTGCGGGAGCAGCCCATCACCTCCATCGACCAGATGCTGCAGGGCACCGCCCCGGGCGTCCAGGTGTCCACGGCGTCCAGCGCGCCGGGCGGCGGCATCTCCATCCGCGTCCGCGGCGGGACCTCGGTGTCGGAGGGGGTCAGCAACGAGCCGCTGTACGTCATCGACGGCTTTCCCATCGAGGTGGACTACGCGCTGGACAACAACCGGCTGAGCGGCGGGCGCGGCACGGGGCTCAGCGTCCCCACCAACCCGCTGACCTCGCTGAACCCGCGCGACATCGAGTCCATCCAGGTCCTCAAGGACGCCTCGTCCACCGCCATCTACGGCGCCCGCGCCGCCAACGGCGTGGTGCTCATCACCACCCGGCAGGGGCAGTCCGGCGCGCCGCGCGTCAACTTCGAGGCGTCCACCGGCCTGCAGAGCGTGTCCCGGCGCTACGACCTGCTCGACGGGCCGGAGTTCGCGCAGTTCGCCAACGACTGGGCCGCCAGCCAGGAGCTGGACCCCGTCTTCGCGGACCCCGCCGCGGTGAGCAGCACCGACTGGCAGGACCTGATCTTCCGCAGCGCCCCCATCCAGAGCTACCAGCTGTCGCTCACCGGCGGGAGCAGCGGCGACAACGCCACGCGCTACGCGGTCTCCGGCGGGTACTTCGACCAGCAGGGCGTGGTCATCGGCTCGCAGTTCCAGCGCAGCTCGCTGCGGCTCAACCTGACGCAGGACGTCCGCGGCCGGCTGCGGCTGGGGACCACGCTCACCGGGAGCCGGGTGGAGACCGCCTTCGCGGCCACGGACGGCGCCGTGAACGGCGCGGACGCCTCGGCGGTGGCGGCGGCGCTGCAGTCCATCCCCACCATCCCCGTGCGCCGCGAGGACGGCAGCTACACCACAGTGGCGCTGGACGCGCCGGCGGCGCTCAACGTGGGCGCCAGCGACCTCCAGAACCCGGTGGCGGTGCTGGAAAACATGAGCGACGAGCTGGGCGACACGCGCATCCTCACCAACTCGTACGCCGAATTCGAGATCCTGGACGGGCTGAAGCTGCGCAGCAGCCTGGGCGCAAACGTCACCAACCGGCAGCGCGACACCTACTGGCCGCGCGAGACCTTCCGCGGCCGTCAGGCCAACGGGCAGGCGATCCGCGGGCGCAACGAGACCACCTCCCTCCTCAACGAGAACACCCTCTCGTTCGACCGCACCTTCGGCGACCTGCACTCGCTGAACGTGGTGGTGGGCTACACCCGCCAGCGGCAGGACAACACCAGCACCAGCATGCTCAACGAGCAGTTCCTGAGCGACGTGCTGGACTTCGAGGACATCGGCGGGGGGAACCGCTCGGGCGGGCCCGTGGTGAGCTCCGGCTCGTACCGCACCACCATGGCCTCGTACCTGGGCCGGGTGAACTACAACCTGCTGGGCCGCTACATCTTCACCGTCACCGGCCGGCGCGACGGCTCGTCACGCTTCGGGCCGGAGCGCAAGTGGGGCTTCTTCCCCTCGGGCGCCGTCGCCTGGCGGGCCTCGGACGAGCCGTTCCTGCGCGGCGTGGCCGCGCTCAGCGAGCTCAAGCTGCGCGCCTCGTACGGCGCCGCCGGCAACGCGGCCATCAGCCCGTACCAGTCGCTGGCCACGCTGGGCGCCCGCACCACGCCCTTCGGGAGCGTGATCGCCCCCGGCTACCGGCAGACCCGGCTCGCCAACGAGGAGCTGGGGTGGGAGACCACCCACCAGTTCGACGCGGGCGTGGACCTGGGGCTGATGGACAACCTCGTGACGCTGACGGCGGACTACTACAACCGCCGCACCGAGGACCTGCTCCTCCAAGTGCAGCTCCCCATGGAGACCGGCTTCCGCGAGGCCTTCCAGAACGCGGGCGCGGTGCAGAACCGCGGCGTCGAGCTGGCGCTGGGCGTCAACGCGCTGCGCGGCGACGGCTTCGACACGCCGCGCTGGAGCAACAGCTTCAACTACTCCCGCAACCGCAACCGGGTGCTGGACCTGGGCCCGGTGGACATCCTCCGCGTGCGGGGGATCAGCGCCAACTTCAACTTCCCCGGCAGCAACGTCCGCGTGGGCGAGCCCATCGGCGTGTTCTACGGCTACAGGACCAGCGGCATGTTCCGCGACTCGGCGGAGGCGGCGGCCTACGGGGCCACCCTCCCCAACCGCCGCTTCACCGCGGGCGAGGCGCGGGTGCTGGACCTGAGCGGCCCCGAGGGCGTGCCGGACGGCGTGATCAACGAGCTGGACCTGACGCGCATCGGCGATCCCAACCCGGACTACAACCTGGGGTGGAACAGCACGCTGGGGTGGCGCGGCTTCGAGCTGTCCACGCTGCTCAGCGGGTCGTTCGGCGCGGACGTGCTCAACCTCAACCTGATCCGCGTGGAAAGCGGCGCGCCCTCCACCAACATCACCCGCGACCGCTTCTACGACGCCTGGACGCCGGAGAACCCGGACGCCAGGTACCCGCGGATCGGGGTGTCGTCGCAGTCCATCGGCTCCAACTACGTGGACACCATGCTGGAGGACGGGTCGTACCTGCGCCTCAGCAGCGTGACGCTGGCCTTCAACCTCCCGGAGAGCCTGGTGCGCGGGCGCGGCTTCCGCGAAACGCGGGTGTTCGTGACCGGCGGCAACCTGGTCACCTGGTCGGACTACAGCGGCTTCAACCCGGACGTCAGCAGCACGGGGGTCGGCAACATCAACCGCGGCGTCGACGTGGGGGCGTACCCGCTCGCCCGCACGGTGACGCTCGGCGTGAACATCGGCTACTAAGGACGAGGGCACACACATGATCAGAAGACACGTAGCCGCCCTGCTCGCCGCCCTGGTGCTGGCGACGTCGGCCTGCGACGACGACGGCTTCCTCACCGAGGTCCCCAGGGACTTCGTGGGGCCGGAAAACTTCTTCCGCAACGCGGACGACGCCGTCGCGGCGGTCAACGGGGTGTACGCCGGCTTCATCTCCCCGCTGAACTGCGGCAGCGACGACTACTACGGCCGCAACTTCCTCATGCTGGTGGAGTACCCGGGCGAGGCGCTGACCTCGCGCTACGGGGCCACGCACGACCGCGGCGGGATCGACGCCTTCAACATCACCACGGAGCACCCTTACCTGGCGACGACCTGGCTGTGCGCCTACTCGTCCATCGGGAGCGCCAACCTGGTGGTCGCAAAGGTTCCCGGGATCACCGGCATGGACCCGGCGCTGCGCGACCGGGTGGTGGCGGAAGCGCGCTTCCTGCGCGCCGTCCACTACTTCAACCTGGTGCGCCTGTTCGGCGACGTGCCGCTGCGCCTGGAGCCGGTGACGGAGGTGGGCAACCTGGCGCTGCCGCGCGCCCCGGCGGCGGAGGTGTACCGGGCGATCATCGCGGACCTGGAGTTCGCGGCGGAAAAGCTCCCGGCGTCGTACGTGGGCGTGGCCGGGGCCAACACCGGCCGCGCGACCCGGGGGGCGGCGCAGACGCTGCTCGCCAAGGTGCACCTCCAGTTCGGCGCGGTGCACGGGGGCGGGGCCGCGTCGTTCAACGCGGCGGCGGCGCTGCTGCGGCAGGTGGTGTCCAGCGGCCGCTACCAGCTGCTCCCGGACTTCGCCGGCGTGTTCGCGCTCAACAACGAGATGAACGCGGAGGTGGTGTTCGCGGCGCAGCTCACCCGCGTGTCGGGGCTGGGCGGGCGCATCGGGCAGCACGTGGCGCCCATCGGCTCGGGGCTCTCGGGGGTGCAGCCGGGCGGCATCTCGTTCTACCCGGAGTGGCCGTTCTACCGCGACTGGAACGCGGCGGACCGGCGCAAGGCGGGCACCTTCATGACGGAGTACACGCACCCCACGCTGGGGCTGCTCCGCTGGTCGCGCCCCATGACGGGGACCAACGCGCAGGTCACCACCGCCCTCAACAACCTGGGCACGCCGGGCGGCGGCCCCTGGCTGCGCAAGTCGCTGGACCCGCAGGCGGTCTCCGGCGCGGGCGACGAGAACGACATCATCCTCCTGCGCTACGCCGACGTGCTGCTGATGCTCGCCGAGGCCGTCAACGAGGCGTCCGGCCCCACGGCCGAGGCCTACGGCGCCGTGAACGCGGTGCGCGCGCGAGCCGGGCTCGCCGCGCTCCCCACCGGGCTCGGCCAGCAGGCATTCCGCGAGGCGGTGCAGGTGGAGCGCCGCTACGAGTTCGTGCTGGAGGGCCACGTCTACTTCGACATGCAGCGCCACTGGGCGTGGTCCAAGGCGCGCGTGGAGGCCAACATCCAGGCCGGCAAGACGGTGGCGCAGGGCGGCCAGAACCTGAACGCCACCCCCTGGGGGAACAGCGTCCCCAAGGTGGGGATCAGCGCCGGCGTGGTGGAGGACAAGTACCGCTTCTTCCCAATCCCCTCCTCGGCGCGGGCGACGAATCCCGAGCTGACCCAGAACCCGGGGTGGTGAGGTAGGCAGGCAGGTGATGCACGGAAGGGGCGCTTCCTC
>JBEVLE010000194.1:0-14097 GCA_040509335.1 Longimicrobiaceae bacterium
CTCCCCCGGCCCCTCCCCGCAAGGGGGAGGGGAGAACTGCCGTTGCCGTTCGCTGTTCGCCGTTCCGCGGTATCCCCCAAATCCGTTGCGGAGGGAGACCCGCCGGCTGTTTGGCGGGGCTCCCGCAGCCGGAGCGGAGACAGCCGGCAGTTTGGCTGGCTCCGCGACCCGCGTAGGAGACCGGCAGCAGTATCGCCGGGCTCCGGAGCGGCCCCAAACCAGACGTAGCGGTAAAAAGCCCTCAGTCCGACCCGCCGATGTACTTGACGATCATCTGCTTCCACCAGGGCCAGTCGTGCGCCCAACCGTCCCACAGCCGCAGGGCGTTGCCGATCCCCTTTTCCCACAGGATCCCGGACAGGTAGCGGTTGTTCTCCACGAAGGCGTCCTCGCTCCCCGTGGCCAGCACGATGTCCATGCGGCGCAGCGCCTCCAGGCGGCCCACGTCGGCCAGGTGCGACACGAAGTGCGAGGGGTTGTTGGCGAAGACGTTGGCGTCCTCCTCGCCGTCGGTGAAGCGGCGGATGTCGTACAGGCCGCTCATCCCCACCACGCGGCTCACCAGCTGCGGGTGGCGCAGGGCGAAGTTCACGGCGTGGTAGGCGCCGAAGCTGGCGCCGGTGGCGATCAGGAACGGGTTTGGGTTGCGGTGCGCCATGAAGGGGAGCACCTCGCTGACGATGTACTTTTCGTACTGCACGTGGCGCCAGGCGCGGTCGCCGGGGCTCTTCCAGGTGGCGTACCAGCTCTCCTGGTCCACGCTGTCCACGCAGAACAGCTGCAGCCATCCGTTCCTCAGGTGCTCGCCCAGGACCTCGGGCATGCCGCGGTCCTCCCACTCGAAGAAGCGTCCCATGGAGGTGGGGAACACCAGCACGCGCGCGCCGGCGTGCCCCAGCACCAGGAGCTCCATGTCGCGCGAGAGCGAGGGGCTGTACCACCGCTGGTACTCACGATTCCACACGCGCCTTCCTCCGTCTGTCGGGTCTGTCGGGGGCGCCCCGGCCCCGCTCCGCGAGCGCGGCGGCGCCGGCCCGCGCTCGGCGGTGACGCCCGGCAACAAACGCGCCGCGGGCGGCGTCACCCGGCCACCTCCAGGCGCACCTCGCCCGCCTCCACGTCCGCCCCCGTCACCCGCACGCGAACCGTGTCGCCGGGCTCCACGCGCGGCTCGCCGCCCTGGCGGCGGGCGGCGGCGCGCACGGGCGGGTCCTGGAGCTGCACCTCCACGTCGCCGCCGCGGAAGCCCAGCACCGTGGCCGGGTACTCGCGCCCCTCGCAGCCGCGCAGGGTGTACGCCTCGGCGATGTCCACCGCCCTGCGCTCCAGCCTGGCCGCGCGGGAATCGGCGGCGTTCATCACCCCGGCGGCGCGCTCCAGCGTCGCCACCTCCGCCGCGCCCGGCTTCCGCCCGGCGCCCAGCTCCACCAGCAGGTCCAGCACGTAGCGGTCGGCCAGGCGGCGCAGCGGCGCGGTGACGTGCGCGTACGGCATGGCCAGGGCGGCGTGCAGGGGCTGCTCGGGCGGGGCGCCCTGGAAGGCCACGTAGTCGGCGCCGCGGTTGACGCGCCGGGCCTGCCACACCAGGGTGGGGAGGCGCGGGTTGTCCAGCGCCACGGAGCGCAGGAAATGGGCGTACGACGCGCCCTCCGGCCAGGGGAAGCCCAGCGCGCCGGCGGCGCGGCGGAACCTGTCCACGGCCTCGGGCTCGGGCGGGGGCATGACGCGCAGCAGCCCCACGCCGGCCTCCAGCATGCGCAGCGCGGCCACGTGCCCGGCGAGCAGCGACACCTGCTCGTTCCACTGCTCGGAGGCGGTGGGGACCTCGTAGGCGAGCTCGTAGCCCAGGCGGGTGGCGGCGTCGGCCTGTACGTGCTGGTCCACGGCGGGGAGGGAAACGCCGCCGCGCTCGGCCTCGCGCTCCCGCCGCGCCTCGCCGAACTCGCGGAGCAGCAGGAGCGAAGCGCTCCACGGCTCCTTCCCGTACTTGGCTCCCCCGCCCTCCACGTGCTCCTGCGCCTGGGCGTAGGTGAGCTGCGCGCGGGAACGGACGCGCGCCCGCTCCACGCGCACGGCGACCGGCTCGGCGCGGGCGTCCAGCTCCACGGTGAACACCACGGCGGGGCGGACGCCGTCGGGGAGGAGGCTGGCGGCCTCCTGCCCCAGGACGGGCGGGTACAGCGGGACGCGCAGGTCGGGGGCGTAGAAGGTGACGCCGCGCAGCCACGCCTCGCGCTCCACGGCGCCGCCGCGGTCCACCCAGAAGCCCACGTCGGCGATGGCGTAGCGCAGCCGCAGCCCGTCCCCCGCGCGCTCCAGGTGCAGCGCCTGGTCCAGGTCGCGGCTCCCCGGCGGATCGATGGTGACGAAGGGGACGTCCTCCAGCTCCGCGTAGCCTCCCGCCGCGGCGGGGTCGCGCTCGCGGGCGGCGCGCTCGGCCTCCGCCAGCGCTTCGGGCGGAAACTCCGGCCGCACCTCCAGCTCCTCGCGCGCCCGCTGGAACGCGCGCTCGATCCTTTCACGGTCAGAACCGGCCAAGCGGCCTCCGGATGTGCGGGGTTGGTTCCTGGGGCGCGCCCGGGCCCACGGGCGGGCCATGCACCGCCCGTTCCACCACGCCGCGCGGGGCCCGGGCGCTCAGTTGCGCCCCGCCAGCTCGGACCACACTTCCTGGAGGGTGCGCTGCGGCCCCTCGGCCACGAGCACGGCCACGTCGCGCTCCTCCTCCACGCTCCACGGGCTCGCCACGCGCGCCGCCGGCCTCACCGCGCGGAAGGCGCGCCGCAGGTCCTCCTCCGGCACGCCCACGGCGACCACCACCTCGCCCGGGAGCTCGCCGGGGCCGAAGAACCAGTACGACCCCGCGGCGCTCACCGCGGGCGGCAATCCCAGCCGCGCACCGTGGAAGTCGAGCGCCCCGGCCTCGCCGTAGTTGCCGGCGAGCACGACGGCACGGGCCCGCTCGGCCGGCGGGAGAGCATGGTAGACGCGGGCGACGGCGGCGGCCTGCTCCGGCCAGCCGAGCATGTCGGCATAGTCCTGAGGGAGCCGCTCCACGGCGCCGGTGTTGGTGCGGTTGGCCTCGTCGGCGCCCAGGCGCGCGGTGTAGGCGGCCATGCGCGCGGGGGCGAGCACGGGCACGCCCATGGGGAGGACGAGGAGGCCGTAGCCCAGCACCAGGGCGACGGCGCCCCAGCGGGCGGCGGGCCCCGCGGCGCGGCCGCCGAGCGGCTCCAGCCGCGCGGCGCCGGCGGCGAAGAGCGCGGGGTAGACGGGGCCCAGGTAGTACGGCTTGCCGCGCAGCAGCAGCAGGATGGCGAAGGCGACGACGCAGCTCCACCCCACCAGGCGGAAGGGGCGCAGGGCGCGCGCGGCCAGCAGCGCGCCGGCGCCGAGGAGCGCGAGCCCGAACGCCGGCCCCAGGAGCAGCTGCCCCAGGACGAACTCCGCGGGGCCCACGTGCGCCAGCTGCGTCTCCTGGAGGTCGGACATCTGCCCGGCGACGGGAAAGCCCAGCCGCAGCTGCCCCACGATGCTCGGCGCGCCCAGGAGCAGCGCGGTGAGCAGCGCCGCCCACGGCCACGGCGTCCTCAGCGCGCGGCGGTGCGGCGTGGCCAGCACGGCCAGGAGCACCGCCAGCCCGAAGAACAGGATGCTGAACTTGGTGAGCAGCCCCAGCCCGCACGCCGCGCCCAGGCCGATCCAGGCGCGGGGGCTCCCGGTGCGGCAGAGCGCCACCAGCGCCAGCAGCCCCAGCGTCCACCAGAGCTGGTCGAGCACCACCGGCTGGAACAGGTTGGCGGCGCGGAGGAAGAGCGGGCTGGCGAGCACGGCGAGCGCGGCCAGCCCCTGGGCGAAGCGGCCGCCCCCCAGCTCCCGCGCGATCGCGGCGGCGAGCGCCACCAGCGCGGCGCCCGCCAGCGCGGGGACCAGGCGGATGGCGGCCAGCGAGTCGCCGAACAGGCCGCGCTGGAACAGGGAGACCAAGGCGATGAGCGGCGGGAAGTCCATGCTCCACAGGCGCAGCCGCTCGCCCATGGCCATGTACAGGAACTCGTCGCGGTGCACGCCGTAGGGCGTCCACAGGTTCACGGCCACGTGCAGCGCCAGGGCGAGCGCCGCCAGGGCGAGCACCACGCCCGCGGCGAAGGGCGGCCGCGCCGGGAGCGGCCCGCCGGCGGGCGGCCCGCCGCCGCGAAACACCGCCGTCCCCGCCAGCCCCGTCTGGATCCGCTGCATGCTCCCGCCCCGTGGGTGGACCGCCCGGCACTCCCCCGCGGCAATCTCGGCGGCGCGGGGGGCGTCCACAAGGCGAGGGGGAGGGGGCCTGCCGTCGCGTGAGGGATTTCGGCCCGAAGGGGCGAGACCGCGCGGCTGTTTGCGCGGGCTCGACTCCGTTGCAGACGGTCGTTTCGTCTGCTACGGAGCCGAAGCCCGACCCCCGCGCCCCGCGGGGGGCACGCTCGAACCCGCCGTCACAAGCCGTTCAATCCCTCAGCACTGCCCCTCACGCTTCCGCCGGGGGGTGCACGGCGTCGCCGGACCTTTCTTCCCCACCAGCCACGACGGCAGCGGCGCCCGCGTGTACAGCAGGTGGCTGTTCATGGTGTGCCCGTCGTTGAAGGTGACGGGGAGGACGACGTTCCGGGTGGAGGCGTCCACCAGCACGTCGCGCACCTGCTGCGGGGTGGCGCCGGGGGCCTGCTCCAGCACCAGCGCCGCGGCTCCGGCCACGTGCGGCGAGGCCATGGAGGTGCCGCTCTTGGCGCCGGTGGAGGTGGGACTGTCGAGCGTGGAGGACATGATGCCGTCGCCCGGCGCGAAGATGTCCACGCATGCCCCGTAGTTGGACCACTCGGCCCGCTTGTCGGCGCTGGTGCTGGCCGCCACGGTGATCGCCTCCGGCACGTTGGCGATGGGGAACATGCAGGCGTCGGCGCCGATGGTCCCGTTCCCCCACCCGTTCCCCGCGGCCACCACCACCGTGAGCCCGGAGGCGATCATCGCGCGAACCGCGTCGTCGATGGGGGTGCTGGTGCCCAGCGTCTTCGTGGGGACCACGTCGCCCAGCGACATGTTGACCACCGCCGGGAGCGTGGCGTTCCCGGCCACCCAGTCCATCCCCGCGATCACGTCCGCGTCCGAGCCGTAGCCGGCGCAGCTCAGCACCCGCACGCCCACCAGCCGCACCTTCTTCGCCACGCCGTACGTCCTGCCGCCCACGGTGCCGGACACGTGCGTCCCATGCCCGTCGCAGTCGCCGGTGCCGTCGTACAGCTGCGCGTCCACGGGGTCGGCTGCGTAGGCGTCCCACCCCAGCGTGGCGCGCCCCTCGAACTCCACGTGGTCGTAGCGGATCCCCGTGTCGATGACGTAGGCGGTCACGCCCGCGCCGGTCGCCGAGTAGCTGTAGGCGGAATCCAGCGGAAGGCCGCGCTGGTCGATGCGGTCCAGCCCCCAGGTGGCGCCCGGCTGCGTCGCGGTCCCCAGCGCCCGCACCTGGCGCTGCACGGACACCCTGAGGACGCGCGGGTCGGCGAGGAGCCGGTCCAGCGTGACCTGCGGGATGGCGCCCGCGAAGCCGTTCAGCAGGTGCTCGTACACGTACCTGGGCCGCAGGCCGTACTGGGCCGCGACGGACGCCGCGTCCGCCGACCAGGCCACCGACACGACGTAGCTCCCCGGGATGCTCCCGTCCGCGACGGTGCCGAGCAGCGATGCGCGCGCGGGCTCGCCGGGCGCGACCGGCTGCGAGGAGTCGTTACAGGCCACGAGGCCCGCGACCGTGAGCAACGCCAGCATGCGACGCATGGCAGCACCTCCGCATCGGAGTGGGATTCGATTTCACCTGTGCCGCCCCCGATGCAAGCTCCGGTCGTCACGGAACACTTTCTCCAAGTAATTACATCACAACAATTTACACTGTAACGTCTCATTTCTCCTGCTGGCCTTCTGCACTTTTTCTGTGCAGAACCCACGAACGCCGTCCCCGAAAAAGTGAAACGTGGCCGCGAACGCCCCGTACGGCCATTGGAGCGGCGGGCGAAGCCCGCGGCCGACGTATCACTTGCGCAATCCTGGTTTGCGTTATAAAGTACTTCGCAACTGCGAAAGCGTTCAAGGTGGGTCCACGAGCACGGAGGGGTAGACATGAAGAAGTGGCTGACGGGCATCCGCGGTGCGTTCCTGACGGGCCTGGCCTGGGCCGTGGCGTGGGCTCCGCTCGCCGTGCTGGCGGGGATGATCGTGGACCCGGACAATTCCATGGACGAGATGTGGGTGGCGATCGGGGCGTACCCGGGCTTCCTGTGCGGCGCGGTCTTTGTCGCGGTGCTCGGGATCGCGGAGGGCCGCCGCGGACTGGAGGGGTCGCCGCTTTCCCGCGTGGCCGCCTGGGGGGCGGTGGCCGGTGTGCTGGTCGGCGTGCTCCCGTTCACCATCGGGGAGCCGACGTCGGCGGTCCCGCTGTGGCAGCTGCTCGGCGGGTTCGCCGGCTCCACGACGCTGCTGAGCGCGCTCTCGGCCGTGGGATCGGCGCTGCTGGTCCGGCATGCCGCGCGGAGGCAGCACCCCGCGGGCGCCGGGCTGGCGGGCTAGCGTCGGGCACACGCTCGCCCGACGCCCAACGCGATCGCCCCCACCCGGAACTCCGGATGGGGGCGTCGTTCCGCACTTTCGCACTTCCTGTCCGTCCTACTCGTCCCGCAGCGCCTCCAGCGGCGTCCGGCGGAAGGTTTCCCGGCTCCCCCACCACCCGGTGACGGTCGCCAGCAGCGCCATCCCCACCATCAGCCCCAGCAGCCCGCCCGCGGGCACCGCGAAGCTGTCCATCTCGAACACGTATTTCCCCAGCGCCCAGCCCCCCACCACCGCCAGCCCGGTGCCGACCACGCCCGCCAGCAGACCCAGCAGCGCGTACTCCGTGAGCAGGATGCTGCCGATCTGGCCGCGGGTGGCGCCCAGGGTGCGCAGCAGCACGCTCTCGCGGATGCGCTGCAGGCGGCTCACCGACACGGCGCCCAGCAGCACCACGAAGCCCGTGGCGATGCTGAAGCCGGCCAGGAAGCGGATCACCAGCGAGATGCGATTCAGCACGTCGTCCAGCGCGGCCTGCACCTCGGTGAGGTCCACCGAGGCCACGTTGGGGTAGGCGCGCACCACGTCGCGCTGGGCGCGGGCGCGCGCGGCGGCGTCCGGGGCGGAGGCCATCACCACCCAGGTCTGCGGGGCGCCGGCGAGCGCGTCCGCGGGGAACACGGCGAAGAAGTTGGGCTCCAGGCGCGCCCAGTCCACCTCGCGCAGCGACGTCACCCGCGTGGGCACCTGCACCCCCTGCACGTCCCAGGTCACCCGATCGCCCACGCCCACCCGCAGGTCCTCGGCGATCCCCTTTTCCAGCGACACCGGCGCGGGCTCGCCCGGCCGCCGCGCCTCCCCCGCCCGCCAGAAGCGCCCCTCCACCAGCTTCTCGGAGCCCACCACGCTGTCGCGGTAGGTGGAGCGGTACTCGCGGCGCACCGCCCACCCCTCCGGCCCGCCGCGCCCCTCCCCTTCCCGGCCGCCCTCGCGCTCCCCGTCCTCCCCCGGCCCCTCCGGGCCCTCGCCGTCGTCCGGCGGGGCGATGCGCGACACCGGCACGCCGTTGATGGCGGCCACCCGCATGGGGACGATGGGGGCCCGCTGGAGCACGCGGATCCCGCCGCCCTCCAGCGCCCGGCGCACGCCCGCCTCCTGGTCCTCCTGCACGTCGAAGAACACCAGGCTGGCCCGCGACTCCGCCGACCCCACCCGCAGCGGGCGGAGCAGATTGTCCTGCACCAGGTAGAGCACGGCCAGCAGGAACACGCCGAAGCCCAGCGCCAGCACCACGGTGCGCGTCTGGTTGCCGGGGCGGTACAGGTTGGAGATCCCCTGCCGCACCGGGTAGGGGAGGCCGCCCGCCCGCAGCCGCCGCACCCCGCGCACCGCGGCCCACGCCGCGAGCCCCAGCCCCAGCAGCGTCGCCGCGATCCCCCCGGCGAACTGCAGGCCCATCCTCCACTCCCCCGCCTGGAGCACCACCAGCAGCACCACGCTGGCGGCGAGCAGCGCGCGCCCTCCCCACCCCCAGGCGTCGCGCCCGCCGGGCTCCGGCTCGGTCGCCACCCGGCGGCGCAGCGTTTCCAGCGGGGAGATGCGCCGCACCGCCAGCAGCGGCAGCAGCGCGAACACCGTCGCCACCCACACCCCCACGCCCACCCCGGTGAGCACCGCCGCGGGGGAAGCGCGGATCGCCACGTCCACCGGGAGGAAGTCCGCCAGCAGGCGCGGGAGCACCCACTGCACCGCAAGGCCCAGCCCGGCGCCCAGCAGCGACCCCACCACGCCCATGGCCGCCGCCTGCAGCAGGTAGATGGCGAGCACCTGCGGCGCCGTGGCGCCCAGGCAGCGCAGCGTCGCGATGCTGTCGCGCTTTTCCGCCATGTAGGCGCCCATCGCGCTCGCCACCCCGATGCCGCCCAGGAGCAGCGCGAAGGTGCCGATGAGGCCCAGGTAGCGCCCCAGCCGCCCAAGCGCGTCGCTCAATCGCCGCTGCTGCCCCTCGGCCGTGCGCACCGCCACCCGCTCCGGGCGCAGGCTCCGCTGATATCCCCGGTCCACCGCCGCCGCGGCGGCCGGGTCGGCGAGGCGGAGGTGGGCCTCGTACTCCACCCGGCTCCCCGTCCCCAGCAGCCCCGTGGCCGGCAGCGCCGCGGCGGGGATGTAGACGCGCGGCGCGAACGAGGTGGAGATCCCCGTTTCCCCCGGCACCTTGCGCAGCGTCCCCGCCACGCGGAACGCCGCCTCGCCGATCCTCACCGAGTCGCCCACGCGGGCGCCCAGCGCCACCAGCAGCGCCGGGTCGGCCAGCAGGGCGCGGCCGCGCCGCAGCTCCCCCCAGCGGCCGGCGGGCTCCGTCTCGATGGTGCCGTAGAACGGCCAGCCGCCCTCCACCGCGCGCACCTGCGCCAGCCGCGTGGCCCCGGTGCGCTGCAGCGTGGCCATGGAGGCGAAGGACGTGGTGCGCGACACCGCGTTGCCGGCGCGCCCCAGCGAGTCCAGCAGCGCCCGGGCGCGCGGCCCGAAGGCGCGGGTGCTGCTCATCGCCAGGTCGGCGCCCATGAGGACGCGGGCCTGGTCGCGCACCCCGGCCGCCATGCTCGCGGCAAAGCTCTGCGTGGCGACCAGCGCCGCGACGCCCAGCGAGATGGACGACAGGAACAGGAAGAGCCGCCGCCGGGCGAAGCGGCTTTCCCGCCACGCCAGCGCGGCCAGGTAGCGGAAGCCCCTCACCGGCCCGTCGCCTCGTCCGAGACCACGCGGCCGTCCGCCAGGCGGATGATGCGCCCCGCCTGCGCCGCCAGGTCGGGGTCGTGCGTCACCAGGATCAGCGTGGTCCCCAGCTCGCGGTTCAGCTCGGTGAGCAGCTCGACGATGCGGTGGCCGGTGGCGGCATCGAGGTTGCCGGTGGGCTCGTCGGCGAACAGAATGCTCGGCGAGTGTACGAAGGCCCGGGCCACGGCGACGCGCTGCTGCTCGCCGCCGGAAAGCTGGGCGGGGTAGTGGTGCCCGCGCCCCCCCAGCCCCACGCGCGCCAGCAGCTCGTCCGCCCGCTCCGCGGCGCCGTCCCGGCCACCCAGCTCCAGGGGGACGCGCACGTTCTCGCTGGCGGTGAGGGTGGGGATGAGCTGGAAGGCCTGGAAGACGAAGCCGATGCGCTCGCGGCGCAGCCGGGCGCGGCCGTCCTCGGAAAGGGCGGCCAGGTCGGTGCCTTCCAGCTCCACCGAGCCGCGGCTGGGGCGGTCCAGCCCGGCCATGAGGCCCAGCAGCGTGGTCTTTCCGCTCCCGGAGGGGCCCACCACGGCGACGAACTCGCCGGGGGCGATCGAAAAATTCACGTCCCGCAGCACGACGAGCTCGCGGCCGCCGCTGCGGTACGACTTCTGGAGATCCTGAACGATGAGCATCCGCGGACCGGTCCTTGTTCTGGCGATGGGGTTCCTCCCCCTGATCATCGGGTGCGGGGAGGAGGATGGCAACTCCGCGCCCGCCGCGCAGCAGCCCGCCGCCGCCCCCGCGGCGAATCCCGCGGCCGCCCCCGCCGGCGCGCCCGCCGTGCTGTTCCTGGGCACCAGCCTCACCGCGGGGCTGGGCGTGGACCCGGACGACGCCTACCCGGCGCTGGTGCAGGCCAAGGTGGACTCGGCCGGGCTCCCCTTCCGGGTGGTCAACGCCGGCTCCAGCGGCGAGACCTCGGCGGGGGCGCTGCGCCGGCTGGACTGGCTGATGCGCCAGCCCTTCGACGTGCTGGTGGTGGAGACCGGGGCAAACGACATGCTGCGCGGCGCCGACCCCGACTCCACCCGCGCCAACCTGCGCCGCATCGTCGAGCGGGTGCGCGCCGAGCGGCCGGACACCCGCATCGTCCTGGCCGGGATGATGGCGCTCCCCAACCTGGGGCGCGAGTACGGGGCCCGGTTCCAGGCCATCTACCCCGAGCTGGCCCGGGAGTACCGCATCCCCCTGATCCCCTTCCTGCTGGAGGGGGTGGGCGGCGACCCCGCGCTCAACCTGCCCGACGGCGTGCACCCCAACGAGCTGGGGCACCGGCGCGTGGCGGGGACGGTGTGGGCCGCGCTGGAGCCGGTGCTGCGCGAGGAGGCCGCCGCCACCGCCGCGCCGCGGTAAAGCGCTACAGACGGGGCTGTCTCGCCGGACTGCCCCCGGCTAGATTGGCTCCCGCCGGGGGGATCCCCCTCCGGCGCACGTCCGCTTCCCCGAGGAACATGGACCCCGTCCGCCTCACCCTGTACGTCGCCGGCGACTCGGTGCGCTCGCAGCAGGCGATCGCCAACCTGCGGCGCATCGTCCGGGACGGGGCGGAGGGCGAGGCCGAGTACTCGGTGGTGGACGTGCTGCAGGACCCCGAGCGGGCGGAGGCCGCCCGCATCCTCACCACCCCCACCGTGGTCCGGGAGGCCCCCGCTCCCGCCCGGCGGGTGACGGGCGACCTTTCCGACCTGCGGACGGTGGTCGCCGCGCTGGGGCTGCGGCGGCCCGGCAGCCAGGAGCAAGGATGAGCCACACCTCCCCGCCGGCCCCCGAGCCGATCACCAAGCTGCACACCGGGATCCCCGGCTTCGACACGGTGGCCGAGGGGGGGCTGCCCCGCGGGCGCACCACCCTGATCGCCGGCACCGCGGGGAGCGCCAAGACGGTGTTCGCCACGCACTTCCTGGCCTCGGGGATCCGCGACGCCGGCGAGTCGGGAGTGTTCATCACCTTCGAGGACACCCCCGAGGACATCCGGCGCAACATGCTGGGCTTCGGGTGGGACATCGCCGGGTGGGAGCGCGAGGGGAAGTGGGCCTTCGTGGACGCCGCCCTGCGCGCCGACGACCAGGCGGTCGTGGTGGGCGACTACGACCTGGGCGCCCTGCTCGCCCGCGTGGAGCACGCGGTGAAGCGCACCGGGGCCGCGCGCGTGTCCATGGACTCGGTGAACGCCCTGTTCGCGCGCTTCGCCGACCACGGCACGCTGCGCGCCGAGCTGTACCGCATCTCCGCCGCGCTCAAGGAGCTGGGCGCCACCGTGGTGTTCACGGCCGAGCGCATCGACGAGTACGGCGAGGTGTCGCGCTACGGGGTGGAGGAGTTCGTCGCCGACAACGTGCTCATCCTGCGCAACCTGCTGCAGGAGGAAAAGCGCCGCCGCACGGTGGAGATCCTCAAGTTCCGCGGGACCTCGCACCAGCGCGGCGAGTTCCCCTTCACCGTGTCGCCGGAGCGCGGCATCACGGTGCTCCCCCTGTCGGCCATGGAGCTCACCCAGAGCTCATCCGACACCCGCGTCACCTCCGGGCTCCCCGAGCTGGACCGCATGGTGGGGGGCGGCTACTTCCGCGACAGCGTCATCCTCCTGTCCGGCGCCACCGGCACCGGCAAGACGCTGACCGTCACGCACTTCGTGAGCGGCGGCTACTCCGCCGGCGAGCGCTCCCTGCTGTTCGCCTTCGAGGAAAGCCGCGAGCAGCTCGCCCGCAACGCCCGCGGCTGGGGGGTGGACTTCGAGCGCATGTCCGAGGAGGGGATGCTCCGCGTGGTCCCCGTGTACCCCCACGCCATGCCCATCGAGGACCACCTCCTGCGCATGCGCGACGCCATCGACGAGTTCAGGCCCGGCCGCGTGATCGTGGACTCGCTGTCCGCGCTGGAGCGCGTCACCTCGCTGCGGAGCTTCCGCGAGTTCATCATCAACCTGACCTCGTTCATCAAGCACCGCGAGATCGTGGGGATGTTCACCTCCACCGCCAGCAAGCTCACCGGCGGCGACTCGGTGACCGAGAAGCACATCTCCACCCTCACCGACACCATCCTCCTGCTCCGCTACGTGGAGTGCCGCGGCGAGCTGCGCCGGGGGCTGCTGGTGCTCAAGATGCGCGGCTCCCCGCACGAAAAGAACATCCGCGAGTTCACCATCGACGCCACGGGAATGCACGTGGGCGAGCCGTTCCGCGGGATCGGCGGGATCCTGGGCGGCACCTTCGCCCGCGGCGCGGACGGCGGATGGGACGGCGACGCGGAGGACCCGGACGCGGCATGAGGACCCCGTGAAGGAGGGGTCGCTGCCCGACCTCCGCGCCATCGTCGAGCTGAACGCCGACGGCATCGTCGTGGTGGACGCGGCGGGGCGCATCCGCTTCCTCAACCCCGCGGCCGCCGCGCTCTTCGGCAGGGCGGAGGACGAGCTGCTGGGCGAGGAGCTCGGCTTTCCCGTGGCCGCCGGGGCGGGGACCGAGGTGGAGATCGTGCGGCGCGGCGGCGAGCTGGTGCACGCCGAGCTGCGGGTGGCGCGGGTGCGCTGGGAGGACGAGGACGCCAGCCTGGTGGCGCTGCGCGACGTCACCGACCGGCGCCGCGCCGAGCGGGCCGAGCGCGAGCGCTTCCGCGCCGAGGCCGCGCGCGAGGAGGCCGAGGCCGCCGCGCGCAAGATCGCCTTCCTGGCCGACGCCGGGGCGATCCTGGGCTCGTCGCTGGACTACCGCGCCACCCTGAGCCGCGTCGCCCGGCTCGCCGTCCCCTTCCTCGCCGACTACTGCGTGGTGTACGTGCAGGGCGACGACGGCGAGATCCCCCAGGTGGCCGCGGCCCACGTCGACCCCGCCGGCGACGCCCTGCTGGCGCGGCTGGCGGAAACGTACCGGGTGGACCCCGCGAACCCGCTCACCCCCGTCCCCCAGGTGCTCCGCGGCGGACGCCCCCTGCTGGTGGCCCGGGTGCCCGCGGACGCCGCCGAGCGGCTGACCCCGGAGGGCCCCCCGCGCGAGATCTTCCGCGCGCTGGGCCCCGCGTCGTACATGGTGGTGCCGCTCGCCGCGCACGAGCGCACCTTCGGCGCGCTTGCGCTCGCCACCTCCGTTTCCGGGCGCCGCTACGGCGAGGAGGACCTGTCGCTCGCCGAGGAGCTGGCGCGCCGCGCCGCCACCGCCGTGGAGAACGCCCGCCTGTTCGAGCAGGCGCAGGCCGCCAACCGCGCCAAGAGCGAGTTCCTGGCGATGATGTCGCACGAGATCCGCACGCCGATCAACGCCATCGTCGGCTACACGGACCTTCTGCTGATGGGGCTCTCCGGGCCGGTGACGGAGGCGCAGGAGGGGCAGCTGGAGCGGATCCGCGTGAGCGGCCGGCACCTGATCGGGCTGGTGGACCAGGTGCTCGACTACGCGCGGATCGAGTCGGGGACGCTGCGAGTGGAGCGGCGCACGGCCTCCGTCGCCGAGGCGGTGGAGACGGCGCTCACCGTCCTGCAGCCGCAGGCCGCCGCCCGGGGTGTGGAGCTCTCCGCCTCGCTCGACGGGTGCGCGGGGCTGCGCTACCTGGGCGACCCGCACCGGGTGGACCAGGTGCTGGTGAACCTCCTCTCCAACGCCATCAAGTTCACCGAGCCCGGCGGAAGCACGCGCCTGGCCTGCGCGGCGCGCGACGACGGCCCGCCGGCGGGCGAGGGGCGCGCCGGGCGGTGGGTGTGCCTGAGCGTGGAGGACACGGGGGTGGGGATCGCGCCGGAAGAGGCGGAGC
>JBEVLE010000195.1:0-4010 GCA_040509335.1 Longimicrobiaceae bacterium
CCGCGTGAGGGATTTCGGCCCGAAGGGGCGAGACCCGGCGGCAGTTTGCCGGGGCTCGACTCCGTTGCAGACGGTTGTTTCGTCTGCTACGGAGCCGAAGCCCGACCCCGGCGCCAGCCGGGGGCACGCCCAAACCCGGCAGTAAAGCCGTTCAGCCGTCCGCCGTCTCGTCCGCTTCCTCCTGCGGCCCGGACAGGTCGATCATGCGCGACGACCCCACCTGGCGCAGCGACGGCGAGTCCTTGCGCTCGGCCAGCCTGTGCACGACGTCGCGGATGCGGCGCGCCTGCCGGACGATGGAGTCGATCATCTCGCGCTCTTCCTCCGGCGAGTTGCCCTCCATCTCCAGCATGGCGGCGTCGGCGAGCATGGAGGTGAGGGGGTTGTTGATCTCGTGGCGGATGGCGAGCGTCGTCTGGCCGATGCCGGCCAGCCACTCGGCGCGCCGCAGGTTCGCCTCGGCCTCGCGGCGCGCGGTGACGTCGCGGAAGGTGACCACGGCGCCCACGATGCGCCCGCCCTCCACGGCGGCGGTGGCCGTGTAGTCGGTGGGGAAGCTGCTGCCGTCCTGGCGGCAGAACACGTCCTCGGCCACCTCGCGCGTGGCGCCGTCGCGGAGCGTGGCGTGGATGGCGCACTCCTCGGCGGGGAGGTCGCTGCCGTCCTCGCGGCAGTAGTGGAACAGGGCGTGGTGCGGCCGGCCGATGAGCTCGCCCTCGGCGTAGCCCAGGGTGCGCGCGGCCACGGGGTTCACGAAGGTGATGCCGCCGTTCAGGTCCAGCCCGAAGATCCCCTCCCCGGCGGAGTTGAGGATCAGGCGCACCTGGCGGCTCAGCCAGTGCAGCGCTTCCTCGGTGCGCTTGCGCTGGGTGACGTCGCGCCCCACCAGCTGCACCTGCACGATGGCGCCGGCGTGGTCGCGCACCGGGCGCGCGGTGCACCCCAGCCAGATGTAGTCGCCGGCCTTGCGCCGCACCCGGTAGGCGAGCCCCTGCGACACGCCGCCCTCCCGGGCGCTGCTGAAGAAGCGGCGGTACTCCTCGGCGTCGTCGGGGTGGAGGAGCGCTTCGGTTCCCACCGCGACCAGCTCCTCGGGGGTGTAGCCCAGGATGCGCGCGGCGGACTCGCTGGCGTAGCGGAGCGCGCCGTCGCCGCCGTGCAGCAGCACCAGGTCGCTGGACTCGTCGGTGACGATGCGCGCGCCCGCCCCGGCGGCGGGGGCCGCGGGGACAGGGGTGGCTCCGGCAGCGGCGGCGGGGCCCGTGCCGCGGGCGCCGGTCACGTCGCGGACGGCGAGGAGGTAGCCGTGGACGCCGCCCTCGCTCCGCCGCACCGGCCGGACGTTGAAGCTCAGCGTCCGCCGCCCCAGCTCGCGGAAGGCGTGCTCCACCTCGTACCCGTCCACCCGCTCGCGCTCGCGGGCCAGCGACTCCAGCAGCACGCGCAGCGGCGCGATCTCCCAGTCGCCGCCGCCCAGCGCGAACAGGGAGCGCCCCACCACCGCGTCCGCGGCCAGGCCGAAGGCGAGGGGAAAGGCGGCGCCGGCCGCCAGCACGCGGTGCCGGGCGTCCAGGACCAGGAAGGGCTCGTGCAGGGTGTCGAGCACCGCCTGCACGTCGCCGAACGGAAGGCCGTCCCCGGCGGGCGCGGAGGGGTGCATGGGAGGGGGAGGCTGTGACATGGGGAGGGAAAAGAGCACGAAGAGGACGGCGGGGCAAGACGCGCGGGAGGACCGGTTCGGGACGGGGAGGGGACCCGGCCCGTGGCCCGCGTCAAAGGAGGAGCATCGCGTCGCCGTAGGAAAAGAAGCGGTAGCCGCGCTCCACGGCCTCGCGGTACGCCCGCATCACCGGCTCGTGCCCGCCGAAGGCGGAGACCAGCATCAGCAGGGTGGACCGCGGCAGGTGGAAGTTGGTCACCAGCCGGTCCACGGCGCGGAAGCGGTACCCGGGGCGGATGAAGATGCTCGTCCACCCCTCGCCGGGGTGCACCGTCCCCGCCTCGTCCGCGGTGCTTTCCAGGGTGCGCACGCTGGTGGTCCCCACCGCCCACACCTTTCCCCCCGCCGCGCGCGTCGCGTTGACGGCCGCCGCGGCCTCCGGCGGGACGCGGTACCACTCGGAGTGCATGGCGTGCTCCGCCGGGTCCTCGGCCTCCACGGGGCGGAAGGTCCCCAGCCCCACGTGCAGCACCAGCCGCACGATGGTCACGCCGCGCTCTTCCAGCCGCGCCAGCAGCTCCGGGGTGAAGTGCAGCCCTGCGGTGGGCGCGGCGACGGAGCCGCGCTCGCGGGCGTACACCGTCTGGTAGCGCTCCCGGTCCGCGTCCGTGGCCGTGCGCTCCACGTACGGCGGCAGGGGCACCTCGCCGTAGCGGTCCAGCGCCTCCGCCAGTCCCAGTTCCGTGGCGAGCCGGACGATGCGCTCGCCGCCGGGGGTGGACTCCACGATCTCCACCGACAGCTCCGGCCCGATCTCCACCGTGCGCCCCGGCTTCAGCTTGCCGCCGGGCCGGACGAGCGCCGTCCACACCTTCTCCTCGCCCTGGTGCGGATGGAGCAGAAGGATCTCCGCCGCCGCCCCCGTCGCCTTGCGGCCGAGGAGGCGCGCGGGAAACACGCGCGTCTCGTTCAGCACCAGCGCGTCGCCGGCAGGGATGTACTCGAGGAGATCCGAGAAGGTGCGGTGGTGCAGCGCGCCCGACGCGCGGTCCACGACGAGGAGGCGAGACGCGTCGCGCCGCTCCACCGGGGCCTGCGCGACCTGCTCCGGCGGAAGGTGAAAATCGAAGTCCGACGTGCGGAAGCCGCGCTCGCTCACGCGTCGAACAGCCCGGGCTGCGCGGGACGCGGCGGGCCGCTCAGGCTGCCCAGTCCGCTCTGCTGGTCTACCGGCGGCGCGTAGCCAAAGCGGCGGTACGCCAGCGCCGTGGCCACGCGGCCGCGCGGCGTGCGCATCAAAAAGCCGTTCTGGATCAGGAAGGGCTCGTACACCTCCTCCAGCGTCCCCGCGTCCTCGCCGATGGCCACGGCCAGCGTGTTCAATCCCACCGGACCGCCGCCGAACTGCTCGATGATGCTGCGCAGCACGCGCGTGTCCATCTCGTCCAGGCCGAACTCGTCCACGTCCAGCATCTGCAGGGCGGCGTCGGCCACCTTCTGGTCGATGTGGCCGTCCGCGCGCACCTGGGCGTAGTCGCGCACGCGGCGCATGAGCCGGTTGGCCACGCGCGGCGTGCCCCGCGAGCGGCGCGCGATCTCCATCGCCCCCTCCGTATCGCACCCCACGCCCAGGATCTCCGCCGTCCGCTCGACCACGAAAGCCAGGTGCTCCACCGGATAGTAGTGCAGCCGCTGCACAATGCCGAAGCGCGCGCGCATGGGCGGCGTGAGCAGGCCGTAGCGCGTCGTCGCGCCGATGAGCGTGAACTTTTCGATGGGCATGGAGATCATCTGCGCGTGCGGCCCGTCGCTCAGGCGCACGTCGATCCGCCAGTCCTCCATCGCGGGATACAGGAACTCCTCGATGATGGGGCGCAGCCGGTGGATCTCGTCGATGAACAGGATGTCGCCCTCGCGCAGCGTGGTGAGCTCGCGCACGAGGTCGGCCGGCTTTTCCAGCACGGGCGCCGCGGTGATCTTGATGTTGACGCCCAGCTCGCGGGCCATCAGCAGGGCCAGCGTGGTCTTGCCCAGCCCCGGCGGGCCGTAGAAGAGCGTGTGGTCCAGCGGCTCGCGGCGGACGAGCGCGGCGTCGATGGCGATCTGCAGCGACTCCTTGACCTTGGGCTGGCCGATGAACTCCGCCAGCCGCTGGGGACGCAGCGAAAGCTCGCTGGTCTCGTCGTCGCCCAGCACCTCGGGCGTGGTGATCTCGGAGCGCGGTTCCTGTGACATCAGGCATTCCATGCTGGGGAGCGACGCGGTTGCGCCCCAATGTACGGACTTTGTTCGGATCGTGCCACACATCCCGTTCCGCCACACCGGCCTGCCGGCCGGACCGGGACGCGCA
>JBEVLE010000196.1:0-5244 GCA_040509335.1 Longimicrobiaceae bacterium
CCCTCCGGCCACGTCGGCCGGAGGGGCTTTCCCGTACTCCGTACTCCGTACCGCCGCTCACTCCCTCACTTTCGCACCTTCGCACTCCCGCACTTCCGTTCCCCTCGCCGCCAGCCACGCCTCGGCGCGGGCCAGCACGTCCTGCTTGGCGCGGAAGCGCACCAGCCGCCGCGCCTCGGCGTAGGGGAGCCAGCGGAAGTCGCTCGCCTCGTGGGAGATGCGCACGCGGTCCACCAGGGCGCGGGCCAGGTAGTAGGTGACCCGCTTCACCACCAGGCGGCGGGCGCCGGCCTGGCCCAGCGTGAAGAAGTACCGCTCCTCGGCGACGAACCCCTCGCTCACCTCCACCTCGTCCGCCGCCAGCCCGGTCTCCTCGCGCAGCTCCCGCTCGGCGGCCTCGCGCTCCGTCTCGCCCTCCTCCACCCCGCCCTTGGGGAACTCCCACATGGGGGTCCGCGTGACGCGGGAGCGGAGGAGGAGGAAGGTGCGTCCGCCCTCGCCGTCCCGGTACACCACGACCCCCGCCGCCTGGTGAGACTCCCTCCGCATGGCCGCCCCCGTCCGTCGCAGTCCGTCCGAAAACCCGCCCCCGGCGCAAGGTAGGCCGCGCACGACGGGCGGGGCAAGCTTTTTGCGAAATCCGCCCGCGGAAAAGTCCGTTTGCACCGCCACCCGCGCACCCCTGGAACCATGCGCCGCTTCGACGTAGACGACGCCCCGCCGGAGGGCGGCGAGGGCCGCTCGCTGGGCTCGCTATTCCGCGACCTGAGCGCGGACGCGTCGGTCCTGATCCGGCAGGAGGTGGCGCTCGCCAAGACGGAGATGCGCCGCAACGTGGGGGCGCTCGCCCAGGACGTGGGGAGCATGGCCGTGTGGGGGGTGGTGGCCGCCCTGGGCGGGCTGGTGATGGTGGCGTTCCTGGTGGCGGGGCTGGGCGACCTGCTGGACAACTACTGGCTGGCGGCGCTGATCGTGGGGCTGCTCTTCGTGGCGGTGGGGGCGCTCATGGCGCTGCGCGCGCTGCGCCACCTGCGCACCGTGCGGATGGCCCCCGAGGAGACCGTGGCGACGCTGCGCGACACGCAGGCCTGGGCGCAGGGCGAGGCGGCGGATCTGCGCGCCGCGCTCGCCGGCCGCGCCGGCGACGACGCCCTGGTGGCCGCGCCCGCGGGAGCGGGCCGCGTCGCCCCGCACGCCGCGGCGGACGGACGCCCCCGCGGCCCCGCGGGAAAGCCCGTCGCGAACCGGCACGGATCGACCACGCGCGCCGCCGCGCCGGCCGAGGGGAGCCTCCCCGAACGGGTGTGGGCGGAGTTCAAGAAGGACGACATCTCCGGCCAGGCGGCCAAGGTGGCGTACTACTTCTTCATGTCGCTGCCGCCCGCGCTCATGGCGGTGTTCGCCATGACCGGCATCTTCGGCGGGCCGGAGTTCGCGAACACGGTGAGCACCCGCCTGCAGAGCGCCCTCCCGGCGGAAGCGGCCGGCCTGGTGAACGAGTTCGTGAGCCAGGTGGTGCTGGAGCAGAAGCCGGGGCTGCTGTCCGTGGGGCTGCTGCTGGCGCTGTGGTCGGCGTCCAACGTGTTCAACTCCATGGAGGACACGCTCAACGTGGTCTACGGCGTGGAGGAGAACCGCGGGTGGGTGAAGAAGAAGCTGATCGCGCTGGGCGTGCTCCTGGCGGTGGCGGTGCTGTTCCTGGCGGGGAGCGCGGCGCTGCTGGCCGGGCCGGCCATCTCGGACGCGCTGGGGCTGGGGGGCGTGGGGCGCGCGGTGTGGGCCGTGGCGCAGTGGCCGCTGGCCTTTTTGCTGATCGCCTCCGCGTTCTGGATCATCTACTACGTGCTTCCCAGCAAGGACCAGTCGGACTGCAAGACGACGCTGTTCAAGGCCTCGGCGGTGGCGGCGGCGCTGTGGCTGCTGGCGACCTTCGCCTTCCGCCTGTACGTGGCCAACTTCAGCTCGTACAGCGCCACGTACGGCTTCATCGGCGCGGTCATCGTGCTGCTGCTGTGGATGTACGTGACCTCGCTGGTGATCCTGCTGGGCGGGGAGATCGCGGCGGAGATGGAGAGGTAGGGAACAGGGAACAGGGAACAGCCTGCAACGACAACGGCAGGCAGCGGGGGCGGCGTCCGGGGGGATGCCGCCCCCGTGGCGTTCAGGCGATGCGGACGCCCTGCAGGACGGTGGGCTCGTCGAGCTGGTACAGGGCGTCGAGGAGGCGCCAGCGCAGGGTGCCGGGGCCGGGGGACTCGCGCGCGGCGATCTCGCCGCACAGGCCCAGCACGGCAAGGGCGTGGGCGGTGGCGCGGAGCGGGTCGGGGACGGCGGCGGCGAAGGCGGCCACCAAGGCGCTGGCGGTGCACCCCAGCGCGGTGACGCGGGTCATCATGGGGTGGCCGTTGGCGACGGCGAGCACGGCGGAGCCGTCGGTGACGTAGTCGGTCGCGCCGGTCACGGCGACCACGCACCCCAGCTCGCGCGCCAGGCCGGCGGCCACCTCCCGCGCCTCGTCGGAGGCGTGGGCACTGTCCACGCCCTTCCCCGCCCTCCCCTCCTCCACCAGCGCCAGGATCTCCGACGCGTTGCCGCGCACGACCGTGGGCCCGCGCCGCGCCAGCGCGCGCGCGACGCCGGTGCGGTAGGGCGTCGCCCCCGCGCCCACCGGGTCCAGCACCCACGGCTTGCCGCGCTCGCGCGCCCGGCCGGCGGCGCGCTCCATGGCCGTCACCCACGCGGGCGACAGCGTGCCGATGTTGACCACCAGCGCGGAGGCGATGGACACGAAGTCCTCCACCTCCTCCACGGCGTGCACCATGGCCGGCGACGCCCCCAGCGCGAGCAGCGCGTTGGCCGTGACGTCCATGGACACGTAGTTGGTGATGCTGTGCACCAGCGGCGACGCCCGCCGCACGGCGGCGAGCGAGGCCCAGGCGTCGGAGGCGTGGCTCATCTTGGATCTTCCCCGCGGGTGGATGGTGGCGGCGGGGAAACTTGGGGGCGCGGGGGGGAGTGCGAAAGTGCGGGGCGGCGCAGTTGCCGTTTCGCAGTTCCGCAGTACCCCAAAAATCTTCTGCGGAGGGAGACTCGCGCGGCTGTTTGCGCGAGGCTCACGGAGCCGGAGCGGAGACAGCCGGGCAGTTTCGGCTGGCTCCGCGACCCGCGCAGGAGACGGACGGCAGTATCGTCCGGCTCCGGAGCGGCCCCGCCAGACACGCAATCCCGACCCCCCCTTACTTCTCGACGATCAGCGCGGTGACCATGCCGAACATCCCGTGCGCCGACTCCGCGTGCGGCAGGATGTGGCAGTGGAACGCCCACACCCCCGGGTTGTTGCAGTTGACGATCACGTCCCAGCGCTCGCCCGGGGCCACGTTCAGGGTGTCGCAGCGCCAGGGCGCGGGCTGCGGCCAGCCGTCCTTGTCGATGACGGTCATGTGCATGCCGTGCAGGTGCATGGGGTGGATCATCATCCCCTCGTTCATGAAGCGGATGCGCACTTTCTGCCCCAGCTTCGCCACGATGGGCTCGGTGGCCGGGAATTCCTTGCCGTTCAGGGTGTAGCCGTGGAAGCCGTCGTTGAGGATCATGACGTAGTCCACGTCCGCCCTCTCGACGGCGCGCGGGCTCCGCGGCTCCACGATGAAGGCGCCCAGCAGCCCCTTGCCCACCTGCTCGGCGGCGTTGTGGTGCGAGTGGTACATGTGCGAGCCGGCGTTCCCCGCGGGGACGGTGAACTCGTAGGTGTACGACTCGCCCGGCTTCACCGGCGGCTGGGTGATGAACGGCACGCCGTCCATGTCGTTGGGGAGCTCCAGCCCGTGGAAGTGCACGGCGGTGGACTGCTCCAGCTCGTTGCGGAGCACCACGCGCACCCGGTCGCCCTCGCGGACGCGGATCTGCGGGCCGGGCACCTGGTCGTTGTACGCCCACGCCTCCACGGTGGTGCCGGGCTTGGTCTCCCACTGCTGCTTGCGGGCGACGAGCTCGTACACCTTGACCCCGTTCTCCAGGCGCGGCTGCATGGGCTGGTTGCCCTTCTTGGCCGTCTTCACGGGGAACGCCTTGACGCCCACCTCGTGCATGCGGTCCATCTCGTCCGCCGCGGCGCGGATCTGCGCGGGGGTCCTGGGGTGCGGGGCGGTGGCGCCGCCGCTGTGGTCGCTGTCGGCGTGCGCGGCGGCGCCGGCCGGGGCCGCGGCGGCGGCCCTGCCGGCCTGCTCTTCGGCCTTGCCGGGGTTGCACGCGGCCAGCGCCGGGACCGCGAGCCCCAGCGCGGAAACGCGCAGGAAGTCGCGGCGGGAAGCCCGGCTCGGGATCGGCGATTCCTGGTTCGCGGAGTTGCTCATCGTGGCTTCGTCGGTTGGGGAGCGGCTGCTGGCGGACCGCGGGAAACGCGGGGTGGCCGGCAGCGTCGACGACAAAGCTACGGGGTGTGTGGGGCAGGCTCTGTCGGGGCGCCGTCGCAAGGCCGGTAAGCCGACGGCGGAACGTGCGGCGGGGGATTTCCCCACGGCGGGACGTGGAAGGCCGCGGAGCACGGGGTACACGGCGGCACGCCCGTCCGCACCTCCCGGACGAACTGCGAGGCAGTGCAGGCCTTCAGCGCGAACGCGCGTGGGGAGCGCCCCGACACCTCCGCCCCGCGCTACGCCATGTGGACGGGCCCGGACGCGGGGGGGGTGACGGGCGGAGCCTTGACCTGCTCCGCGGGGCCGCCGTCGGTGCCCATGCTCGGCGCCACGAAGCGCTCGGACAGCAGCCAGACCACGACCGCCGCCACCGTCAGCCCCACCACCCAGGGCCACACCACCGGGCGCCGCCGCCGCACGCCGTTCTCCGCCATCGGCTCACCTCGCCGTTTCAGGGTCGCTTCGCTCCCGCCTCGGGGGTGCAGCGGGCCGCAAGAACCACTCCGCCCGCCGGCAGGGGGAGGGACAGCATAAATGCCTATTCGGGAGGGGAAGATGCGAACTCGCACGCGGGTCGGACACCGCGCTTGCGTCCGCCGGTGAGGCCCCCACCCGGCGGCCTGAGAGCCGCCACCCTCCCCCAATTCTGGGGGAGGGCTTCCCGACCCTCGATATTCGGCGTGTCGTGCTCCTCCTCCCGCGGACGCCAGCGCGAAACCCGCGTGAGGGATTTCGGCCCGAAGGGGCGAGACCGCGCGGCTGTTTGCGCGGGCTCGACTCCGTTACGCAGCGTTGTTTGCTGCGTTACGGAGCCGAAGCCCGACCCCGG
>JBEVLE010000197.1:0-6579 GCA_040509335.1 Longimicrobiaceae bacterium
ACAGAGGTGAAGCAAGGCAGGCGCAGCAGGGTAGACCGGGTTATGGGCTACCCCAGGGAGGTTGTGCCCAGCCCTCCAGAGACTTGACAGCGGCGGACTCATAGAAGGGATTTCGGCCCGAAGGGGCGAGACCGCGCGGCTGTTTGCGCGGGCTCGACTCCGTTAGGCAGCGTTGTTTGCTGCCTTACGGAGCCGAAGCCCGACCCCGGCGCCAGCCGGGGGCACGCCCGAAGCCGCAGTTAAATCTGTTGCCGTTCAGGACGACGAAAGCTGCCGCAGATGATGCTCGACGTGGACCGCCAGGAACCGCAGCGTCCGCGTCGCGGGAAGCCCGCCGAAGTACGGGTGGGTGACCAGCGCGCCGCTCACGCGGGCGGCGTCCAGCTCGCGCTCCATGCGCGCTGCGAGCTCGCGCATGCGGGCCAGCACGGCGCCGCGCTCCCCGTGGGCGCCGGTGGGGCGGATCTCGCGGGGCGCCACGGCGCGCACCGGGAAGCTGCGGTGAAAGAGGATGTGCGGGAGCAGCACCCAGCGCAGCAGCCGCTGCCGCCACCCGGTGGCCCGCGGGCGGATCCCCGGCCCGCCGGACAGCTCCCCCAGCGCGGTCTCGTACGAGAGCACCAGGTGCTCGGCGATCTCGGCGGGGGTCCACTTGCCCGGGGCGCGGGGGCGCGTCCAGGCGTCGGGCGCCAGCCCCTCGGCGGTGGCGACGAAGCGCCGCACGGCGTCGCGGTGCTCGGCCACGGCGCGCCTCCAGCCGGCTTCGCCGCGGGTCACGGCGCCGACGTCCAGACGACGAGGAGCCGGTCGCGGCCCACCGGGACCACGGCGGTGCGCAGGAGGATGCGGTCGATGGGGTTGCGCGGGTGGGCGTGGTTGTAGCTCACCACCTTCCACCCGCTGAAGGTGCCCACCGCCGCGCCCGCGATCACGTCGCTCGCCCAGTGCTTGTTGTTGTACATGCGCGAGACCCCCACCAGCGTGGCCCCGGTGTACAGGGCGATCCCGGCGGGGACGCGGTACCGCGGCCACCAGCGGCCGATCTCGCCGGTGGCGGCGGCGGCGGCGGCGAAGGCCGCGGAGGTGTGGCCGGAGGGAAAGGACTGGTAGTCGTCGTCGCCCCACCCGCGGCCCAGCGAGAAGTTGGTGGTGTTGTCGGGGTCGCGGCTGGGGCGGGCGCGGCCCGCCAGGTCCTTGCCGATGACCGTGAACACCTGCCCGAACAGGATGGCCTCGGCGGTGTGCAGCCCCACGTCCGCGACGGAGGGGCGGCCGGCGGCGCGCCCCACCAGGTACAGCGCGCCGGAGATGCCGATGGAGCCGGGGTGGCCCAGGAGGCGGAAGCCGGCGGCGGAGCCCCGCAGGAAGTCGTTGGTCTGCGGATCGCCCTGGATGGAGCGCGCGAGCTCCCGGTCCACCGGCGCGAGCGCGAGCGCGCCGGCCACGAACGCGCCGGCGTACAGGGCGTCGCGCCGGGTGAACAGCGGCTCGCGGGCGAGCTGGGTGGAATCCGGCGTTTGCCCCACGGCAGGGACGGCGGACGCCAGGGAGGCCGCCAGGGCCAGGCTGTGGAGGATGCGCATTCGGGATCCGGGGGTGCTGCGCGGAATCGGCCGGGCACGGGGCCCGCTCGCGGCGGCGTCACGCAACCCGCACGCCACGGACGGGGGCGAGCGAAGGGGCCGCCCCCGCGCGCGGGAGCGGCCCCGGTTCCGTGCCGGCGGACGGGTCAGCGGCCGGGCTCGGCCGCCATGGCGAGCTCGGGGCTGCGGAGCATCACCAGGTCCCTGCCGCCGTGCATGCGCCCCACCGCGAACACGCCGTCCGCCGCCATGGCGCAGAAGAGCAGCGCCAGGTACAGCAGCGAGTTGCGGTACAGCGCCCACGCCGGCCGGGTGAAGCTGGCCGCGCGGAAGAGCCGCGTCACGTCGAACAGGAACCACGCGCCCAGCAGCGCCGCGGCCACGCCGTACACGGCGCCCATGCCGCCGTAGGTGACGGGGGCCAGGGTGACGGCCACCAGGATGCCGGTGTACACCACCATCTGCCGCATGGTCTCGCGCTCGCCCCACACGTTGGGGGCCATGGGCACGCCCACGCGGCCGTAGTCCTTCTGCTTGACCAGCGCCAGCGCCCAGAAGTGCGGCGGGGTCCAGAAGAACACGATCAGGAACATGTAGACGGCGGTCAGCGTGATCTCGCCGGTGGCGGCGGCCCACCCCACCAGCGGCGGAAAGGCGCCCGCGGCCCCGCCGATGACGATGTTCTGCGGGGAGGTGCGCTTGAGCCAGCGGGTGTAGACGAAGACGTAGAAGAGCAGCCCGGCGAGCGCCAGGACGGCGCTGAGCAGGTTGACGAGCACGCCGTAGACCGCGAACGCCGCCGCGCCCAGCACGATCCCGAACGCGAGCACGTGCCCGGGGGACATGCGCCCGCTGGGGATGGGGCGCAGCGCCGTGCGGGGCATGCGGGCGTCGATGTCGCGATCCATGTACATGTTGATCGCGTTGGCGCCGCCCGCCATGAGGTAGCCGCCCAGCAGCGTCCACAGCACGGTGCGCCCGTCCGGCCACCCGCCCACCGCGATGAACATGGGGGCGGCGGTGGTGACCAGCAGGAGCGAGATGATGCGCGGCTTGGTGAGCGTGACGTAGTCGCGCAGCCGCTGCCGCGCGCCCCCCGACCGCCCCGAGCGGAACGCGGCGACGCCGGCGCGCTGCGTCCCCGTGGTCATCCCGTCGGCGGCGCTGGCCGCGGCGCCTTCCCCGGTGAGGGGAGCGGCGCCCGGGGGGACCTCCCGCACGGGGGTGGCGGCGATGTCTGGCATTCGTGCTCGGGAGCGGGTGGCGTCGCGGCCGCGCGGGCGGCCGGCCTGGAAGCCGGGAAATATACACGCGGCGCCACCTTGCGCCAAGGCGAGGATCCGCGCCTCCGGGGATGCCCCACGACGGCGTGGGGGGTTTCCCCACGGCGGGGGCGCGAGCTTGCCGCCGCGGCCGCGAAACGCTTTATTTTCACCGCCGTACGGGGCCGGCGGCCGTTCCACCTCAAGCCGATGCAGCGATGAAGCCGAGCAGGTTCGCGAGGTACGCCTGGGGCGTGCTCGTCTACAACCTCGCCGTGGTGGCGTGGGGCGCGTACGTGCGCGCGACCGGCTCCGGCGCGGGGTGCGGCGACCACTGGCCCCGCTGCGACGGCCGGGTGATCCCGCGCCTGGCGAGCACGGAGCAGGTGATCGAGTTCACGCACCGCGTCACCAGCGGCGCCGCCGGCCTGCTGGTGCTGGCGATGCTGGCGTGGGCGCTGCGCGCCTTTCCCCGCGGGCACGTGGTGCGCCGGGGGGCGGCGGCGTCCACCGTGCTGATGGTGATCGAGGCGCTGCTGGGGGCGGGGCTGGTGCTCTTCGAGCTGGTGGCGGACGACGCCTCGGCGTACCGCGCCTTTTCCATGATCGCGCACCTGGTGAACACCTTCCTGCTGCTGGGTGCGATCACGCTGACGGCGTGGTGGGCGTCCGGCGGGCGGCCGGTGCGCCTGCGCGGCCAGGGCGCCGCGGCCGGGCTGCTGGCGGCGGCCTTCGCGGGGATGCTGCTGCTGGGCGCCACCGGCGCCATCGCCGCGCTGGGCGACACGCTCTTCCCCGCCGTGTCGCTGCGCGAGGGGATGCGGCAGGACTTCGCGGACACGGCGCACTTCCTCCTGCGCCTGCGCGTGCTGCACCCGGCGCTGGCGCTGGCGGTGGGCGCCTACCTGGTGTTCGCCACGCGCATGGTGGCGCGCCTCCGCCCCGCCCCCGCCACGCGCCGCCTGGCGACCGTGGTCGCGGCGCTCTTCGCCGTGCAGGTGGGCGCCGGCTTCCTGAACCTGGCGCTGCTGGCCCCGGTGTGGATGCAGCTGACGCACCTGCTGCTCGCCGACCTGGTGTGGATCTCGGTGGTGCTCTTCGCGGCCTCCGCGCTGGCGGAGCCGGACGCGGCCGCCCCCGCGGCGCGCGCCCCCCGCGAGCAGGCCCGCGCGCTGGCGTAGCCCCGCCGCGCCGGAGCCCGGCCCCCGTCCCCCAAAAACTTGAGCGGAGGGAGACTCGCCGGTAGTTTGGCGAGGCTCCCGCAGCAGGAGCGGAGACAGCCGGGCAGTTTCGGCTGGCTCCGCGACCCGCGCAGGAGACGGACGGCAGTATCGTCCGGCTCCGGAGCGGCCCCACGCACGGATGCTCGTCCTCCTCCACGCAGACATCCAAATGAACGCACGCCGCACCCCGCTCCCGGCGCTCGCCGCCGCGCTCGCCCTCCTGGCCGCCTGCGCCCAGCCGCAGCGCCCCGCCGCGTCCCCGGCGCCCGCGCCCGACGGCAGGCCGGCATCGTCCGGCCAGGGCGCGAACCAGCAGAACACCATCGCCGCGAAGACCGCGGGGATGCAGCGCCAGGACGGCTACTTCCCCTTCTTCTACGACGCGAAGACGGGCAAGCTGCTCCTGGAGGTGCCGCGCGTGGGCGAGGACTTCCTGTACCTGAACTCGCTGGCGACGGGGATCGGCTCCAACGCGCTGGGGCTGGACCGCGGCACCCTGGGCGACGGCGTGGTGGTGCGGTTCGAGCGGCACGGCCCCCGCCTGCTGCTGGTGCAGCAGAACACCGGCTTCCGCGCCGTGAGCGCCCGCACCCCGGGCGAGGCGCAGGCGGTGGTGGAGTCGTTTCCCACCTCGGTGCGGGGCGCCTTCCCCATCCAGGCGGAGGAGGGCGGCCGCCTGCTGGTGGACGCCACGGACTTCTTCCTCCAGGACGCCTTCGGGGTAGCGGCCTCCATCCGCCGCGGCCAGCAGGGCGAGTTCCGGCTGGACCGCGACCGGAGCGCCATCTACCTGCCCCGCACCAAGGCCTTCCCGAAGAACACGGAGGTGGAGGCGCTGCTCACCTTCGCGGGCGACAACCCGGGCCCGGAGATCCGCCGCCACACGCCGGACGGGCGCTCGCTCTCGCTGCGCCAGCACCACTCGTTCGTGGAGCTTCCCGACTCGGGGTACCGGCCGCGCGCCTTCGACCCGCGGGTGGGGGTGAACCCGCTGACCTTCTACGACTTCAGCCAGCCGCTCACAGGCCGCTACGTGCAGCGCTGGGTCGCGCGCTGGCGCCTGGAAAAGAAGGACCCGTCGGCGGCGATGTCGGAGCCGGTGAAGCCCATCGTGTACTACCTGGACCCGGGGATCCCGGAGCCGTACCGCACCGCCTTCCGCGAGGGGGCGTCGTGGTGGAACCGGGTGTTCGAGGCGGCGGGCTTCATCGACGCGTTCCAGGTGCGGGACCTGCCGGCGGACGCGGACCCCATGGACGCGCGCTACTCGGTGATCCAGTGGGTGCACCGCACGGACCCGGGCTTTTCGGTGGGGCCGTCGTTCGAGGACCCGCGCACGGGCGAGATCATCAAGGCAGCGGTGCGGATGGACACGTACCGCTCGCTCACGGACTACAACATCTTCGCCGGGACGCTGCCGGCCATGCAGGTGGGCGAGTGGGTGGGGCGGCTGGACCCGCGCGCGGACGGCGAGGCGTTCGCGCTGGCGCGCCGCCGGCAGCACGTGGCGCACGAGGTGGGGCACACGCTGGGGCTGGCGCACAACTTCATCGCCTCGGCGGACGAGCGCTCGTCGGTGATGGACTACCCGGGGCCGTTCATCCGGCTCGTCGACGGGCGCGTCGACGTGTCGCAGGCGTACCGCGCGGGGCCGGGCGAGTACGACACGCTGGCGATCCGCTACGCCTACACGCAGTACGCCACGCCGGAGGCGGAGGCGCGCGGGCTGGACGCGCTGGTGCGCGAGGGGGTCCGCGAGGGGGTGCGCTTCATGACGGACCGCGACGCGGACGAGTCGGGGAGCATGCCGGAGGTGACGCGCTGGGCGCTGGGGAGCGACCGCGTGGCGGAGCTGGAGCGCACCATGGCGGTGCGCCGGGTGCTGCTGGACCGCTTCTCGGCGGCGGCGATCCCGGCGGGCGAGCCCCTGTGGAACCTGAGCGAGCGCCTGGTGCCGGTGTACCTGCACCACCGCTACGCGCTGGAGTCGGCCGTCAAGACGGTGGGCGGGCTGGAGTACACCTTCGCGCGCTCGGGCGACGGGCAGGTGCCGGCGCGCGTGGTGGACCCGGCGGAGCAGCGCCGGGCGCTGGCGCTGCTGGTGCGCGCCATCCAGCCGGAGGCGCTGGCGATCCCGGAGCGGGTGGCGGCGCTGATCCCTCCCCCGCCCTACGGCTACGCTTCCACCGCGTGGTCGTTCGCGTCGCCGCTGGGCGGCGCCTTCGACCCGCTGGCCGCGGCGCAGTCGCTCGCGGCGTCGGTGGCGGACGGGGTGCTCCAGCGCGAGCGGGCGGCGCGCCTGGTGTCGTTCCACGCCCGCGACGCGGCGGCGCCCTCGCTGGACGAGGTGATGGACCGCCTGGTGGAGGGCACCTGGGCCCAGCCCACGCCCGCCTCCGCCCGCGATGCGGCGCTGCGCCGCGTCGCGCAGCGCGCGGTGCTGGACCGGCTGATCGCGCTGGCGGCCGACCGCCAGGCCACCGCCCAGGTGCGCGCCTCGGCCGAGCTTCA
>JBEVLE010000198.1:0-5007 GCA_040509335.1 Longimicrobiaceae bacterium
ACCGGCAAGTCCCGGGGCGGGCGCCACGCTTGTCGTACGGGCGCAACAGCTTAGCCGTTGCGCCCGCGCAACCCCGCCTGCGTCAGTCTCTGGCGGTCCAGTCGCCGGATCCCTCGCCGAAGCCGCCGCCTCCCAGCGCGTCGCTCCGCAGCGCCATGGCCACCCCCGCCCCCAGCGCCGCCACCGCCAGCGCGGTGCGGATGGGGTGCAGCCGCGCCCCGGTGTACGCGCTGCTCTTCGCCACGTGGCCGGGGTAGTCGCCGCGCTCGGACAGGTCGCCCCGCAGCGGCTTGAAAAGGGTGTCGCGGCGGCGCTCCAGGGCGGGCTCGTCGCGCTTCTGCTGGTCGAACAGGCTCGCCTCCATGTAGCGGTCGGTGAGGCGCGGCCTGAGCAGCCCCAGCCCGGCGATCGCGCGCCCCCCGGCACCCACGGTGATGTCGCGCACGGGCCGCTCGGCGCAGCGCAGGATCGCCTTCGCAACCACCCGCGGCGAGTACACCGGCGGCGGGAGGGTGGGCTCGGCGTCCATCACGCTCTTTGCGTGGCTGGTGAACTGGGTGTCGATGGACGCCGGCTTCACCAGCGTCACGGAGATGGGCACGCCCTCCTCCTCCAGCTCCATCCGCAGCGCGTCGGTGAACCCCTTCACGGCGTGCTTGCTGGCGGAGTAGTGCCCCTGGAGCGGGACGGCGCGGTCGGAAACGATGCTCCCCACGTTGATGATCGCCCCGCCGTGCGGCCGCAGGAGCTCGGCGGCGACCAGCGAGCCGTGAACCGTCCCCCAGTAGTTGGTCTCGAACAGGCGCCGCGCGTCCTCCAGCGCCACCTCCTCCACGCGCCCGTACACGGACACGCCGGCGTTGTTGACCCAGGTGTCCACCCCGCCGAACTCGCGCACGGCAAGCTCGGCCACGGCGCGCAGCTGGTCGATGTTGGCCACGTCGGCCACGGCGTACGCCGCCTCGCCGCCGCCCTTCTGGATCTCGCGCACGGCCTTCTTCAGGTCGGCCTTGTCGCGCGAGGCGAGCACCACGCGCGCCCCCCGCTCCGAGGCCAGCCGCGCCGTCGCCAGCCCGATCCCGCTGGAGGCGCCGGTCACGACGACGACCTGCTCCTCGATGGGCTTCAACTCGATCTTCATGTCTGTCTGCGCTCCTGCGTAAATGCTCCGTCCCACGTTCCGCGGAGGACGGACGGGCCGCAACCGCCGTGCCGGCTCCGCTCCGGGCGCGCAGTTTGCCGGACGGGCGCGGACCCCGTTCCGCCAGGAGGAGCATGCCCGAGGAAGTCGAAGCGGTGGAGGACCCGGCGCTCGCGGCGCGCGTGGTGTCGCGGACGCCGCTGCTGTACGCCGCCGGCGCCGACCCGGAGGCCGACCGCCCGGCGCACGTGCGCGCGGGCTCCAGCCTGGCCTGGGTGGACGGCCGGCTCGCCGTGGTGCAGGACGACGCCAGCTTCGTCGCGCTGGTGGACCCGGCCACGCTGCGCGCCGACGCCGTCCACCTGCCGGCGGGGCACGAGGGGAAGCGCCAGTTCGACGACCGCCGCGGGACCAAGGAGCACAAGCTGGACCTGGAGGCGTGCGTGGCCGTGCCGGGGGAGGACGGGGACGTACTGCTCGCCTTCGGCTCGGGGTCGTCGCCGCGGCGCGAGCAGGTGGCCGTGCTGGAGGGTTGGGCGGACGGCGGGCCGGCGGTGTCGCTGCGCGACGCGTCCGCGCTGTACGCCCGCCTGCGCGGAATCGCCGACTTCGCCGGGAGCGAGCTGAACCTGGAGGGCGCGGTGTGGATGGACGGGCGCCTTCGCCTCTTCGGCCGCGGCAACGGCGCCGCCCGCGGCGAGGTGCACCCCGTGGACGCCACCTGCGACCTGGAGTGGGAGGCGCTGCGGGCGTACCTCCGGGACCCGGCCGCGGCGCCCCCGCCGGAGCCGCGCGGCGTGGTGCGCTGGCGGCTGGGATCGGTGGACGGGCTGCGGCTGGGCTTCACCGACGCCGCGCGCGCCGGCGCCCGGCTGCTGTACTGCGCCTCCGCCGAGGACTCGCCCGACGCCACCCGCGACGGCCGCGTGGCGGGCTCCGCGCTGGGCGTGTTCGACGCCGGTGGCGGCGCGCGCTGGACGCTGCTGCGCGGCGAGGACGGCGCCGCGTTCACCGGCAAGGTGGAGGGGCTGGCGATCCCGCCCGGCTCCCGCGGGCGGGCCTGGGTGGTGGTGGACCCCGACGACCCCGACGCCCCCAGCGAGCTGTGCGAGGTGGAGCTGGGGGGAGGGTGGCAGCCGTGAGCGCCCACGTCCACCAGCTCAGCGTCTCCAACGGCGGCGTCCCCAAGCTCCCCGTCCCCCGGGCCGAGGTGACCGCCAACGGCATCGTGGGAGACCGGCAGCGGAACCGCCTCTTCCACGGCGGGCCAAAGCGCGCCGTGTGCCTGTTCGCGCTGGAGGAGATCGAGCGCCTGCGCGCCGAGGGCCACCCCGTCGCCCCCGGCACCACCGGCGAGAACGTCACCGTCGCCGGGCTCCCGTGGGAGCGGGTTCGCCCCGGCGCGCGGCTGGCGCTGGGCGCCGAGGTGGTGCTGGAGGTCACCTCCTACACCGCGCCCTGCAAGAACATCGGCCCGTCCTTCCGCGACGGCGACTTCACGCGCATCTCCCAGAAGCTGCACCCGGGCGAGTCGCGCGTGTACGCCCGCGTCCTCACCCTCGGCATCGTCCGCACCGGCGACCCCGTCGTGTTCCTGGAGTAACGGCCACCCCGCACTCCCGCACTTTCCCGCTCCCCCGGGTACGACATTCGCGGCGGGCCGCCCGATCGCCCGCCGCGCACCCCGTTTCCCGGAGGCCGCCCATGATCCGCATCGTGCTCGCCCTGCTCCTGCTCGCGGGCTGCTCGGACGACCCGGGCGGCACGGTCGATCCGCCGGGCGGCGGCGAGATCCGCCTGACCGAGGTCGCCGCCGGGCTGAGCGGCCCCGTGTTCCTCACCGCCCCCCGCCCGGACGCGCGCCTCTTCGTGGTGGAGCAGCCGGGGCGCATCCGCGTGGTGGAGAACGGCGCGCTGCTCCCCACGCCCTTTTTGGACATCACCGACCGCGTTTCCAGCGGCGGCGAGCGGGGACTGCTCAGCGTCGCCTTCCACCCCTCGTACGCCGCCAACGGCTTCCTGTACGTCAACTACACGGACCGGGGCGGCGACACCCGCATCGAGCGATACCGCGTGGGCGCGGACCGCAACCGCGCGGACCCCGCATCCGCCAGGCTGATCCTGCAGGTGGCGCAGCCGTTCGCCAACCACAACGGCGGGCTGGTGGCGTTCGGGCCGGACGGCAAGCTGTACGTGGGGATGGGCGACGGCGGCGACGGCGGCGACCCGCTGGGCCACGGCCAGAACCGCGCGACGCTGCTGGGCGACATCCTGCGCATCGACGTGGACGCCGGCGACCCGTACGCCGTCCCCGCGGACAACCCGTTCGTGGGGCAGGCCGGCGCCCGCGGCGAGATCTGGGCGACCGGGGTGCGCAACCCGTGGCGCTTCGCCTGGGACCGCGAGGCCGGGCTCCTGTACCTGGCCGACGTGGGGCAGAACGCGCTGGAAGAGGTCAACGTGGTCCCCGCCGCGAGCGCCGGGCTCAACTTCGGGTGGAACGTGATGGAGGGGAGCCGCTGCTTCAACCCGGCCGAGGGGTGCAGCCGCACGGGGCTGGTGGTGCCGGTGCTGGAGTACGGGCACTCGGAAGGGTGCTCCGTCACCGGCGGCTACGTGTACCGCGGCAGCCGCATCCCCGCGCTCCGCGGGCACTACTTCTACGCCGACTACTGCCAGGGGTGGATCCGCAGCTTCCGCCACCAGGGCGGCCAGGCGCTGGACCGGCGGGAGTGGGCGCTGGGCAGCGTGGGCAGCGTGCTTTCCTTCGGCGAGGACGCGGCGGGCGAGCTGTACGTGCTTTCCTCCAACGGGCGGGTGTACCGGATCGACCCGGCCTGACCCTCCCCGGCCTGTCCCCTTTCCGGAGGCCGACCTGTCCTCCCGCGCAGACGGAGCGCGGGCGCGCCTTACCCGACTCGCGGAGGCAAGGCGCTGCCGCCAATCGGCTTGGCCGCACGGCGGGGCGGGGAACGCGGGTTGCCCGGCTGGATGGGTGCCCGTCCACCTCGGCTCCTCCGGCCGCCCGGGCGCTCCCCTCCACACCTCCGCAAGGGATGGTGCCCCATGTTCTCCAAGATCGAAAGCAGAGCCCGCAGGAGCCGCATCCTCAGCCCCGCCATGCTGGCCGTGTCGGTGGGGGCGCACGTCCTCCTGCTGGGCGGCGTGCTGCTGGCGTCCGGCGGGGAGCGCGCGCGCCCCCTGGTCCTCGAGATCCCCATCGACGACTACTTCCCGGAGGAGGTGAAGCCCGCGCCCGTCCCGCCGCCGGCGATGCCCCCGGAGCCCGTCGCGCCTCCCGAGGACACTCCGCGGCCGGTCCCCGGCGACTTCGTCACCCCGGTGCCGCCCGACGAGATCCCCGCCGAGCTGCCCAGGTACAGCCCGTCCGACACGCCGGTCACGCCCGACATGACCACCGGGATCGGCAGGGCCGGCGACGTGATCGGCCCGCGCGTCCCCGGCGACGTCCGCCCGCCCACGGGGGAGACCCGGCCCGCTCCGCTCGACGGCGTCCACACCATGGCATCGGTGGAGGAGCGGCCCGCGCTCCGCAACGGGGCGGAGATGCAGCGCGTGCTCCAGCGGCTCTACCCGGAGCTGCTGCGCGACGCCGGCGTTTCCGGGGAAACGCAGCTCCAGTTCGTCGTGGACACGGAAGGGAACGTGGAGCCGGGGAGCGTGACGGTCCTCGCCTCCAGCCATGCGGCCTTCGAGGCGGCCTCCCTGCGGGCCGCGGAGAAGTTCCGCTTCCGCCCCGCCCGCATCGGCAACCGGCCGGTGCGCGTGGTGATCAACATGCCCATCACCTGGAAGCTGGACGGCAACTGATCCCGGCGGGTGGTGCGAGCACGACAGGGGGCCCG
>JBEVLE010000199.1:0-6949 GCA_040509335.1 Longimicrobiaceae bacterium
CGCGGGGCTGGTGGATGGAGCCACCGGCCCCGCGAGTACATGCGGCCCGGCAACGAGCGAGCCGAACCCTGGTCTGCGCTACTCCACCGTGACCGACTTCGCCAGGTTCCGCGGCTGGTCCACGTTGGCCCCCCGCAGCACCGCGATGTGGTACGCCAGCAGCTGCAGCGGCACGCTCGCCAGGATCGGCGTCAGCGCGTCGTGCGTGCGCGGGATCCGGATCACGTGGTCCAGCACGTCCTCCAGGTCGCTGTCGCCTTCCGTGACCACCCCGATGATGCACCCGCCGCGCGCCTTCACCTCGTCGATGTTGGAGCGCACCTTGTCGTAGACCGCGTCGCGCGGGGCGATCACCACCACCGGCATGCTCTCGTCGATCAGCGCGATGGGCCCGTGCTTCATCTCCGCCGCCGGGTACCCCTCCGCGTGGATGTACGAGATCTCCTTGAGCTTCAGCGCCCCCTCCAGCGCCGCCGGGAAGTTGTAGCCGCGCCCCAGGTACAGGAAGTTCTTGCTGTCCTTGTACTCCTCCGCCAGCTCGCGGATGGACGCGTCCATCTCCAGGATCTGCGCCACCTGCTCCGGGAGCTGCTGGAGCGCGCGGACGATCTCCCGGCCGCGCGACGCCGTCAGCGTGCCGCGCAGGCGCCCCAGGTGCACGGTGATCATCGCCAGCACCACCACCTGCGAGGTGAACGCCTTGGTGGACGCCACCCCGATCTCCGGGCCCGCGTGCAGGTACACCCCCGCGTCCGTCTCGCGCGCGATGGTGGACCCCACCGAGTTCACGATCCCCAGCGTGGTGGCCCCCTGCTGCCGGGCCTCGCGCATCGCCCAGAGCGTGTCCGCCGTTTCCCCCGACTGCGAGATGGAGATGGTCAGCGTGTTGGGCTCCACCACCGGGCGCCGGTAGCGGAACTCCGACGCGTACTCCACCTCCGTGGGGATGCGGGCGATGTCCTCCAGCATGTACTCGCCGATCAGCCCGCTGTGCCAGCTCGTGCCGCACCCCAGGATGATGATCCGCTCGATGCTGCGCAGCTCCTCGTCCATCCCCGTCAGGCCGCCCAGCTTCACCCCGCCCTCCTCCGCCAGCAGGCGCCCGCGCATGGTCTCGCGCAGCGTGCTGGGCTGCTCCACGATCTCCTTGAGCATGAAGTGGGGGTAGCCGCCGCGCTCCACCTCCTCCAGGTCCCAGTCCACCCGGCTCACCGGGCGCTGCACCGGCCCCTGCGTGGGTCGGTGCACCGTGTACCCGTTGCGGGTGATGGTGGCCATGTCCCCGTCGTCCAGGTAGATCACGTCGCGCGTGTGCGAGATGATCGCCGACGCGTCGCTGGCCACGTACGTCTGGCCGTTGTCTCCCACCCCGATGAGGAGCGGGCTCCCCAGGCGCGCCACCACGATCTTGTTGGGATCGCGCGTGGAGACCACCGCGATCCCGTACGTCCCCTCCACCTGCGACAGCGCCGCCTCCACCGCGCGCTCCAGCGACTCCCCCGAGCGCCCCTTGCCCTGGTCGTACACCTCCTCGATCAGGTGCACCAGCACCTCCGTGTCCGTTTCCGAGCTGAACACGTGGCCGCGCTCCTGGAGCAGCTTCCGCAGCGTCCCCGCGTTCTCCACGATCCCGTTGTGCACCAGCGCGAAGTCGCCCTTTTCCGTGGAGTGGGGGTGCGCGTTTCGCTCCGTGGGGGGGCCGTGCGTCGCCCAGCGCGTGTGGCCGATGCCGTACGTCCCCTCCACCGGCTCCTCCTTCAACAGCTTTTCCAGCTCCACGATCTTGCCCGCCTCCTTGCGCACCTGGATGGTGCCGTTGCGCACCACCGCCACGCCCGCCGAGTCGTAGCCGCGGTATTCCAGCCGCTTCAGCCCCTGCAGGAGGAGCGGCGCGACCTGCTGCTCACCGATGTATCCGACGATGCCGCACATAGGGGGGTCCTTTCTCAGCGTCTCGTGTGGGTGGATCCGTGGGGCTGTTGCATCCGGCGGGCCAACAGCTTGTGTAGCATCATCGTACCGGTCCGGGGCCGCTCCGGAGCCCGGCGGAAACTGCCCCGCCGGTCTCCTCCACGGGCTCCGGGAGCCAGCCGAAACCGCCCGGCTGTCTCCCTGCGCCGGAGCGAGCCTCGCCAAACCGCCGGCGAGTCTCCCTCCGAACATCTTCATATGGATACTGCGAAACAGCCAACCACCTCCCCGCCCCGGATCGCACGCCGCGCCGCAGTTTGCAGGCTGTTCCCTGTTCCCTGTTCCCTGTTCCCTGTTCCCTGTTCCCTGTTCCCTGCCGTCCTCACCCCGGCAGCGCCGCGCGCAGCGCTTCCACCAGCGCGGCGGCTTCCGCGCGCGTGGGCGCCTCGCAGATCACCCGGACGATGGGCTCCGTGCCCGAGGGGCGCAGGTGCGCCCACTTGCGCTCCGCCGCCCAGGAAAGGCGCAGGCCGTCCTGGCGGTCGGCGTCCGCCTCGGGGAAGCGCGCCGCCAGCGCGTCGTACACCGCGTCCAGCGGCTGCGCCGGGCGCGCCACCTTTTCCTTGACGATCTCGTAGCGGCCGATCTCCCCCGCCAGCGCGCTCAGGGGGCGGTCCTGCTCCGCCAGGAGCTGCAGGATCAGGGCGGCGGCCACCGGCGCGTCCCGCGTCAGGTGCACGTCCGGGAGGATCACTCCCCCGTTGCCCTCGCCGCCGATGGTTGCGCCCTCCGCTTGCATGCGGCGCGCCACGTTGATCTCGCCCACCGGGGCGCGCACCAGCGGCACCCCCGCCGCCTCCGCCACGTCGTCAAGAAGACGGCTGGTGGACAGGTTGGTCACCACCGGGCCCGGGCGGTGCGCCAGCACCAGCTTCGCCGCCAGCGCCAGCGTGTAGTCCTCGCCGATCGCCCGCCCCTCCTCCGACACCAGCGACAGGCGGTCCACGTCCGGGTCCGTCGCCAGCCCCACCACCGCGCCCGTCCGGCGCACCAGCGCCTCCAGCTCGCCCAGGTTCTCCGCCACCGGCTCAGGCTCGCGCGGGAACAGGCCGTCCGTTTCCAGGTTGATGGCGTCCACCCGGCACCCCAGCGCCTCCAGCAGCCGCGGGAAGATGGTCCCCCCCGCCCCGCGCACGCAGTCCAGCGCCACGTGGAAGCGCCGCTCGCGGATCCGCTCCACGTCCAGGAAGGGGATCGCCAGGATCCGGTCCAGGTGGCGCTGCACCGCGCCCTCGTCCTCGGTGCGGCCGCCCAGGCCGCGCCACCCGGCGCGGGGGATCTCCCCGTCCAGGAAGGCCCGCATCTCCGCCCCCTCCTCCGCGTCCAGGAACATCCCCGTGGGGCCGATGAACTTGAGCGCGTTCCACTCGATGGGGTTGTGGCTGGCCGTCACCGCCAGCCCGCCCGCCGCGCCCAGGTCCTCCACGGCGAGCTGCACCCCCGGCGTCGCCGAGATGCCCACGTCCACCACGTCGCACCCCACCGACTGGAGCGCCGCCGTCGCCGCCCGCGCGAACATGGGGCCCGAGACGCGCGAGTCGCGCCCCAGCACCACCGTCCTCCCCGGCCCGCGGCGCAGCGCGTACGCCCCGAACGCCGCGGCGAAGTGCGCGATCACCTCCGGCGTGAGCCCCTCCCCCACCCGCCCCCGCACCCCGGAGACGCTGACCATCAGCTGCGACGTATCGATCACGGATATCCCCCGAGTTCACGCTGTCCCAAGATCCCGCCCGCTGCGGGGCGGAAACGTAGAAACCGCACCCCGCCGCCCGCAAGCGAGCGCGCGGCGGAGGCGCGGGGAGACGCAAGAACGGTTCTCGCCCGGCGGCGGGTTGCCCGCCCCGCGCGCCGCGGCGTATCTTGGCCGCTCCACACCACCCCGGACCAGGACCCACCATGAGCGACCACGACACCGCGGGCACCGGCGCCCCGCTCGGCTTCGGCACGCTGGCGATCCACGCGGGACAGCGCCCCGAGCCCACCACCGGGGCCATCATGACCCCCGTGTTCCAGACCTCCACCTACGTGCAGCCCGAGCTGGGGCGGCACCTGGGCTACGAGTACGCCCGCACCCACAACCCCACCCGCGAGGCGCTGGAGGGGAACGTGGCCGCGCTCGAGGCCGCCGGACACGGCCTGGCCTTCGCCTCCGGCCTGGCGGCGCACGACACCATGATCAAGATGTTCTCCGCCGGCGACCACGTGGTCTGCGGCGAGGGCGTCTACGGCGGCACCTTCCGGCTGTTCTCCAGGGTCATCGCCCGCATGGGGCTGGAGTTCACCTTCGTGGACAGCGCCAGCCTGGACGAGATCCGCGCCGCCATCCGGCCCAACACCCGGCTGGTGCACGTGGAAACGCCCACCAACCCCATGATGCGCCTCACCGACATCGCCGCCGCGGCCGAGATCGCCCACGCGGCCGGCGCCTGGCTCAGCGTGGACAACACCTTCGCCTCGCCGTACAACCAGCGCCCGCTCACGCTGGGGGCCGACCTGGTGCTCCACTCCACCACCAAGTACATCAACGGGCACTCGGACATGGTGGGCGGGCTGGCGCTCACCTCCAGCGACGAGATCCACGAGCAGCTCCGCTTCCTCCAGAACGCCGCCGGCGCCGTCCCGGGCCCCTGGGACTGCTGGCTGGCGCTGCGCGGCACCAAGACGCTGCACCTGCGCATGGCCGCCCACAACGCGAACGGGCAGCGCATCGCCGAGTGGCTGGAGGCGCACCCCCGCATCGAGCGCGTCTTCTACCCGGGGCTCCCGTCGCACCCGCAGCACGAGCTGGCCCGCAGCCAGATGAGCGGGTTCACCGGGATGATCACCGTGGAGACCGGGTCGCTGGAGAACGCCCGCCGGCTGGTGAACAGCACGCGGCTGTTCGCCCTGGCCGAGTCGCTGGGCGGCGTGGAAAGCCTGATCGGCCACCCGGCCATGATGACCCACGCCTCCGTTCCCGCGGACCGCCGCCAGGCGATGCAGCTGTCCGACGGCGTGGTGAGGCTTTCGTGCGGCGTGGAGGACGTCGAGGACCTGATCGCGGACCTGGACCAGGCGCTTTCGAAGAGCTGAACGGCAGGGTTTGGGCGTGCCCCCGGCTGGCGCCGGGGTCGGGCTTCGGCTCCGTAGCAGACGAAACGACCGTCTGCAACGGAGTCGAGCCCCGGCGGCAGCACCTCTGAACTGAGGTGCCCCGCCGGGTCTCGCCCCTTCGGGCCGTAATCCCTCACGCGACTGCTTCCCGACGTCGGCGTTCCGCCGTTTGCCCCACTTCCACCTGCGCGTCAGGGCCGCCCCGGGTGCACCCGGGGCGGCCCTCGGTACACGCGGCCGGAGCGGCCGGTCAGGTGTAGCAGCCCAGCTCGCAACGGTCCAGGCGGGCGTCGCACTCTTCCACCGGCGTGGTGCCGCCCACGCACAGCTGGTACCTGCCCCAGCAGTGGTCCAGGCACACCTGGACCGGGTCCGATCCGGCGGAGGCGGCACGCGGGGAGAGCGCGCCGACGACCAGCGTGGAGGCGGCGAGCAGTGCGATGCGCAAGCGTCTGGACATGTCGAGGCTCCCTGTAGCGGTGAGGCGCCGCCTGGCCGGACCGGCCAGGTGCGCTGCCGCACGTTAGGGGCCTTAACGTACGGACGCAAGGACGTCGGGACGCGGGCGCCGGCCCTCGCTCGTCGTCGCACGGCGAGGCGCGCCGGGCCTTCAGGTGTCTGCCCCGATCCTCCGCAGCAGCCCGTCCGACCAGAGCGGCAGCGGCGTGCCGGCCGTCCGGTTCTCCTCGCGCGCCGCACGCTGGTAGTCCGCCAGGAACCTGCGCGGGTCGCAGAGCGAGGCCACCAGCCGCTCCCGCCCCAGCCGCCGCTCCACCGTGGACGCCATCAGCCAGCCGACGGTGTAGAAGGGCCCCTGCGGCACGCCGTCGCCGGCGATGAACGCCATCCCCCGCGGGGTCTGCTCCTCCGCCGCGACCCTGGCGTCCAGCAGCTCCAGGAAGAAGTCCTCCAGCCGCCGCACGTCGCGCTCGGCGTGCGCCAGGTCGCGCTCCCACACGGCGCGCTCCGCGGCGCCGCTCGCGGCGTGCGGGTGCACGTCCGGGCCGCCCGCGGCGGCGAGCACGGCGCGCCCCTCCGCGAAGCCGCCCATCCACGTCAGCGCGTCCCGCAGCCCGGCCGGCAGCGTCGAGTCCGGGTCCGCCGGGCACGCGCTCCCCACGCCCACGTGGTGGAGCTCGTGGGCGACGGTGTTCTCGAACTTCGCGGCGGGCAGCGCGGGGTCCAGGTACAGGAAGATCGCCGGGTCCGTCCGCGCATCCCAGACGAAGGAGTTGGTCCGCGGCTTGATGGACGGGTACACCTTCGCGCGGATCGTCGCGCCCGGCGGCAGGTAGTCGAACGCGCGGCCCGCGGCCGCCGCGAGGTCCGCCCGGCGCCACGCGTCCAGCGTGGCGCGCAGCGCCGGTTCGCGCGCCGCCAGCTCCGGCGACAGCACGAACGCGCGGAACGCCGAGTCCGTGAACGGCCTCCGCATCCCCTCCTCGCGCTGCCTGAGGCGCACGTACCCCTCGCTTGCGAACAGCCGCCTCCAGTCCGCGTCGGACGGCGCCGAACCCTCCCTGCGGCGCGCGAGGATCGCGAGCACCGCCTCCGGCTCGTCGGCCACCAGCGTCACCCGCAGGCGCCCGTCCTGGGCGGGCGAGCCGGCGGGGAGCAGCAGGACGAGGGCGAGCAGCAGCGCGGTGATACGCATGGCGGTCGGCGGTCGAGTTGTCGCAGGCCGTCCGGATAGGAGATGCGCGTTTCCGCGGCGGAAACGGACACGTGCCGGCGGACGCCAGTGCGGGACCTGCGTGAGGGATTTCGGCCCGAAGGGGCGAGACCCGGCGGCAGTTTGCCGGGGCTCGACTCCGTTACGCACGGTTGTTTCGTGCGTTACGGAGCCGAAGCCCGACCCCGCGCCAGCGGGGGCACGCCCGAACCC
>JBEVLE010000200.1:0-4602 GCA_040509335.1 Longimicrobiaceae bacterium
TTCCCCCGCTTGCGGGGGAGAGGGGGCCGGGGGGTGAGGGGGCCCGATCTCGCGGACGCCAGCGCCACCCCGCGTGAGGGATTTCGGCCCGAAGGGGCGAGACCCGACAGCAGTATCGTCGGGGCTCGACTCCGTTGCAGACGGTCGTTTCGTCTGCTACGGAGCCGAAGCCCGACCCCGGCGCAGCCGGGGGCACGCCCAACCCCGCCGTACCCATCCGTTCATCCCGCGATCGCGTTCTGCGAAAGCATCTCGCGCACCTCCTCCAGGGAAGCCCCCGGGCGGCACTCGCGGAACAGGGCGACGATCCCGGCGATCTGGGGAGCCGCGAAGCTCGTCCCGGTTCGCGTCGTGGAGCGGCCCCCCAGCCAGAGCACCGGCACGTCGATCCCCCAGGCCAGGCACTCCGCGGCGTGCCCGGGCCGGTACCGGTAGGAAAACGGCGAGTCGAAGCGCTCCGCCTCCACGCCGATCACGTTCTCGAACACGGCCGGGTAGCTCCAGCCGGCGGTGAGGTGGCTGGCCGCCACCACCACGGTCCCGGCGCGGCGGGCCCGCTCGCAGGCCGCGTAGAGCGGGACGAGAGCCTCCTCCAGGTAGGTGCCCAGGCTCAGGTTGACGACGTCCAGCCGCTGGTCCGTGGCCCAGCGGATCGCCTCGCAGAGCAGCGAGGGAGAGGTCTGCAGCTCCCGTCCGAAGACGCGGATGGGGACCACCTCGGCCTCCGGCGCCACCCGCAGCACCAGGCCCGCGCACGCGGTCCCGTGGCCGTTCCGGTCGGCGTCGTCGTCGCTGCGGGCCAGCGCCAGCTCGTCCGCCGGGTCCACCAGCCCGATCCCCGGGACCACCCGCGCGTCCACGATGGAGCGGTCCCAGCCGCTGTCGACGACCCCCACGCGCACCCCGCGCCCGGTCGCCGACCGCAGCGACCTCCGCACCCAGGCGGGGCGCGCCGCCGCGGAGCGCAGGGCCGCCCCGGTCACCGCTTCCCCGTGATCCGGTCGTGGAGGAAGTCGCGGGCAAGGACGATGATGCGGCCGGAGCGCGTGACGATCTGCCCCTCGGCCGTGTACCCGCGGCGGAACCGGTGAACTCCCATCCCGGCGAGCTGCCGCTGGTCCAGGCGCACCAGCACGCGGTACAACCCCGCGCCCGGCGGCGCGGCGCCGCCCGGCGACGGCGCCGCCCCGCCCCCGGCGCTCCCGCTCCCCAGCGGCTCCGGGGCCACGTAGCCCACGCTCCCCCGGAGGTCGTCCCGCCGCTCCGAGCCGAAGGCCTGCACACGCACCCGCACCGAGTCGCCCACGCGGATGCGCTGCACGTCGCGCTCGCCCACGTACAGGCTGACCCGCCACGCGTCCAGGTCGGCCACCTCCAGCAGGAGCTCGCCCTCGCGCACGTACGCCCCCGGGAGCCGCTCGATCTGGTCGGTGAGCACCACCCCCGTGGTCGGGGCGTCGAGCGCCAGGCGGGAGATGCGCTCCTCCGCCGCGCGGATGCGGGTCGCGAGCAGGTCGCGCTCGGCGTGCTTGCGCTCGCGGTCGTAGCGCCCCAGGCCCAGGATCTCGCGCTGCGCCGAGCTCAGCCGCACCTCCGCCTCCGCCGAGCGCAGCTCCGCCACCGCCAGGTCCACCCCCACGTGCCGCCCCGCCCGGTACGCCGCCAGGAGCGAGTCCACGTTCCCGCCCAGGTCGTACTCCACCATCCGCTGCCGCAGCGCGGCGCGCGCCGTGACCACCCGCGCGCCCGCCTGCGCCACCCGCTCCGACTGCTGGCGCTCCTCCACCGGCGCCGCCGAGGCGGCCCGGCGCTCGTCCAGCTCCGCCGCGCGCAGCTGCGACCGCAGCTCCGCCAGCGAGGTTTCCAGCTGGAGGGCGTCCAGCCTCGCCACCGTCTGGCCGGCGCGGACGCGGTCGCCGGTGGACACCAGCACCTCCCCCACCGTCCCCGCCTCCCGCGCGCGGACGGGCCAGACCCGCACGGGCTCCAGCACGCCGCCGGCCTTCACCGTCACCTTCACCGACACCAGGCTGGCCACCGCCAGCGCCCCCACGACCAGCGCCGCCAGCGTCGCCAGGGTGAGCGTCACCGTGCGGCGAACCAGGCGCGCCCCCGGCGCGTGACCCTCCCCGAGATCGGGGAGGCGAAGCTGCAGGACCGGCTTTTCCTGTGCGCTCACGCCGCCTCACACGGTCTGGGGTACGGCGCGCAGCCGGCGCACCTCCTCGGTGCCGGCGCCGTGCAGCCGCCGGTACGCTTCGCAGTCCCGCAGGAGGTCCGCGTGCGTGCCCATCCCCGCCACGCGCCCCTCCTGGATCACGCAGACCTGGTCCGCCAGCGCCGCCGTCGCGATGCGGTGCGTGACGAACACCACCGTCCTCCCCTGCACCCGCACGAACAGGTCGCGCAGGATCTCCATCTCCGTCTGGACGTCGATGTTGGCGGTGGCCTCGTCCAGGAGGAGCACCGGGGTGTCGCGGATCAGCGCCCGCGCCAGCGCCATGCGCTGCCTCTGCCCCCCGGAAAGGGTGGCGCCCCACTCCGCCACCGAGGTCTCGTACCCGTGGGGAAGGTCCGCCACCAGCCCGTCCAGCCGGCAGACGCGCACGGCCTCCCGCACCCGGTCGAGCGACGGGTCGGCGGCGCCCAGGGTGAGGTTCTCCCAGATCGTGCCCTGCATGAGCGCGAACTCCTGCCACACCACCGAGACCTGCCGCCGCAGGTCCGGGTGCGGGATGTCCCGCGTGGGCACGCCGTCCACGAACACGCTCCCCGAGTCGGGCTCCTCCATGCGGGTGAGGAGCCGCAGGAGCGACGACTTGCCGGCCCCGCTCGGCCCCACGATGGCGGTGACCACCCCCCGCGGAACGTGGAAGCTCACCTCGTGCAGGACCCGCTTCTCCGGCGAGTAGCCGAAGGAAACGTCCACCAGGCGGATGTCCCCCCGGATCTCGTGCCGGGGAGGCGCGGGAGGCGCGTACGCGCCGGTGGGGTCCTGCTCCACGGGGAGGTCCAGGTACTCGAACATGCGCCCCAGGTTCACCGCGGACTGCTGGAAGTCCGAGAACAGCCCGGTGATCTGGGTGAGCGGGCTGTACAGGTATCCCAGGTACGCCGTGAACGCGATGTAGTCGCCCAGCGTCATCTCCTGGCGGAGGATGAGCGTCCAGGCGTACCAGGTGAAGACGGCGGTTCCCAGCGCGCGGATGAGCCCGTTGACCAGCCCCGAGATCTGCCCGTACCCTCCCGCCCGCAGCTGCACCTGCATCGCGTCCTGCATCTGGCGGCTGGCGCGGGAGTAGATGTGGTGCTCCAGCGCCAGCGCCTTGAGGGTGCGGATGTGGCTCAGCACCTCCACCTGGAAGGCCCCCAGCTCCGCGTACGCCTCGGCGCTCCGCTTCCAGTAGCGGCGCAGCACGCGCGCCGAGAGGGTGGTCACCAGCACGGTGAGCGGCACCGTCAGCAGCGCAACCAGCGCCAGCTTCCACTGCAGCAGGAAAAGGAAGGGCGGCACGAGCACCAGGTACGTCCCGTTGACGAAGATGGTCTCGAAGACCTTGGACACGCTCCCGAGCGAGCTGCGCACGTCGGCGAAGCGGCTCATGATCTCGCCCACGCGGTGCTCGTCGAAGAAGCGCGCCGTGAGGTGCTGGAGGTGGTTGAAGAACAGGAGGGAGGTGGCGTTGGACAGGTACGCCGTGGTGTAGGTGGTGAAGTACCCCCGGATCGCCCCGATCACGGTGGAGCCGATCCCGAACGCCAGCGTCCCCAGCACCAGGATCTCCATCAGCGTCGTGTTGCGCGACGGGTACACCTGGTCGATGAGCAGCTTGGAGAAGTACGGCGTCACCATCCCGAAGAGCCCGAGCACCAGCCCCAGGGCCATCCCCTTGAAGAGCGCCCCCCAGTAGGGCCGGATCAGGCGCAGCAGCCGCATGAACTGCTGGAACGCCTCCCGGAGCGGGGGGATGTCGGCGGGCGAGCGAGGAGGCATGGTCTACCGTTCGCTACATCTGCGTGGATGCGGGGCGAGAGCGGCGAATGGCCACCGCGGGGCTCTCATTTCCAGTCGTAAGGTAACATCCGGGGTGAGGGTGAGTAAGCGCTTCGCCGCCACCCCGCGCGGTATCCAGCAAACGTGGCGCCGCGCCGGACGCCTGGGGAGGCGGTCGGCCCGGGAGGTCGGAACATGCAGCACATGTCCCGTCTCCCGGCACACGGTTCCCGCGAGTCGCCCTCGCAGGCCAGACGTCAGCACCCGCAGCTGGCAGCGCAGGTCTGCGGACAGGTGTAGAAGGCGTTTGTAGGGACCTGCGTACAGTCACCGCACCCCGTGTACGCGCACGAGTACTCGTCCGTGCAATAGTAGGACGTGCACACGCCGTCGCAGCTCTGGGGAAAGTCGACGGTTTCCACTCCGCAGGCGATCCGGGTCGCATACCCCAGGACCGTGCCCCCCTTCGCTACCGCTGGGGTGGTCACGAAGGATTCGACCTCGAGGTCGTCCAAATCCAGCTTCAGCTTTCTCATCGAATCTCCCGGGGGTTGGAACGTTTCGGCAGGCTCTGTGGAGGACGGCCGGCCGGGGCCCGTGAGCCCCGG
>JBEVLE010000201.1:0-4104 GCA_040509335.1 Longimicrobiaceae bacterium
GGGCCGGCGGCTGAACAGCGACAGCGCGACGAAGGGATCCCGCGCGCGGCGCTCGACGCGGATGAACACGGCCAGCAGGACCACCGCCAGCGCGGCGCGGCCCAGCAGCGCGCTCCGCGCCCCCTCGCCCCTCCCCGCCCGGCGGTCCAGCATCCAACCCGCCGCCGCGCCCGCCAGCAGCCCGCCCAGGTGCGCCCAATTGTCCACGAAGGCGAACCCCAGGATTCCCAGCACCGCCGTCGCGCCGATGGCGTAGCGGATCCGGTGCAGGAAGTCGTCGGGGAACTCCCGCGGCCGCAGCAGCGCCAGCGCCCCCAGGTAGCCCACCAGCCCCATGATCCCGCCCGACGCCCCCACCGACGGGTGCGGCGTGAGCAGGAAGGTGAACAGGCTCCCCGCCACGACCGACGCCAGGAACACCTGCGCCATGCGGAAGCGCGACGCGTGCACCTCCACGAAGCGCCCCAGCACCAGCAGCGCCGCCAGGTTCATCCCCAGGTGGAGGACGCCGCCGTGCAGCATGGGCCCGGTGAGCAGCCGCCACCACTCCCCCGCCCGCGCGGCCTCCTTGACCAGCCCCGCCGCCTCCACCGCCCGCTCCGGCGCGAACCCCTCCGCCACGAACACCGCCGCGAGCGCGCCCACCACCACCCGCGTGTACGGCGCCGGCCGGCCGAACGCCCACCCCGCGTGCCGCTCGTTCTGGCGCTGCTGCGCGAAGTCCGCCCCGTCCACGCGACGGGCGCGGAACAGGTCGTACAGCGAGTCCAGCAGCCAGAAGCCCACCAGCACCGCCACCAGCAGCGCGCCGGGGTGCGCCGCCGGGTCCAGCGACGGCCGCAGCAGGAAGAAGCCGCCCGCCAGCGCGATCGCCGCCAGCGACGCCATCCCCAGGTGCTGCTGCGCCTCCTCCGCCCGCCGCGAGCGCAGCGCCTCCACCAGGAAGGGCACCGCCTCCGGCCGCACCTCCCCCCCCGACTCCGGCGTCCACACGCCCGGCGTCCCCGGGTACGCGCGCACCCACTCCACCAGCTCCTCGCGGGAGCACGGGTGCGGTCCGTCCGCCAGCAGGTAGCCGTGGCCGGCGCCCTCCGGCGCCGGGTGCCGGAGCGGCGGGTCCGGGCGCCAGGGCGGCACGGGGGATGGGGGGGAAAGGCCGGGTTCCGCGGAGCTGCCGGGAGGAGTCACGGGCGTGGAGCGGGGACGGGGTGCGGGAGGGGCGGCGCCACTCTCCCCTCAACGATACCGCGCGGGCGGGGGCGGAGAAAGGCGCCCGCACGGCGCGCGGGTGACAAGCCATCCGTTTCCGCCGCAGGTCGCCGGCGGGGCCCCCGGGCCGGCAACGCCGGGAACCGATGGGTGTACAAGAGGTGCTGAACTCCGGCGCGGGGCCTTGTGAAAGTCGGCCCCGCCCGTAAATTTTCCATAGAGTATCGGAGCCGCCGGCGGAAGGCTATCCCCTGCGCCGGCGGCTCGTCTTGCAGTCCTTCCCGGGCACACCATGAGCGACGCGACGCACGTCACCGACTCCTACAATCCGCAGGAAGTCGAGCGGAAGTGGCAGGGCCGGTGGGAGAGCGAAGGAACCAACACTTTCACGGACGCGGAGCTCCGCCGGGCCGGGGTCCAGGGGCGTCCGTTCTACAACCTGATGATGTTCCCCTATCCGTCCGCGGAGGGGCTGCACATCGGGAACCTGTACGCGTTCACCGGCGCCGACATCTACGGGCGCTACAAGCGCCTGCAGGGCTTCGACGTGTTCGAGCCCATCGGCTACGACGCGTTCGGGATCCACTCCGAGAACTTCGCCCTGAAGCAGGGGATCCATCCCATGGAGCTGATCCCGCGCAACGTCGCGCGGTTCGAGCAGCAGCTCCGCCGGGTGGGCTTCATGTACGACTGGAACCACACGGTCGACACCACCGCGAAGGACTACTACCGCTGGACCCAGTGGATCTTCCTCCAGCTCTTCAAGGCCGGGCTGGCCGTGAAGAAGGAGGCCGCGGTCAACTGGTGCCCCTCCTGCAACACCGTGCTCGCAAACGAGCAGGTGGTGGGCGGCGTGTGCGAGCGCTGCGGCACGCCGGTGGAGATGCGCGACCTGTCGCAGTGGTTCTTCAAGATCACCGACTACTCCGAGCGGCTGCTGGAGAACCTGAAGACGCTGGACTGGTCCGACACCACCCGCAAGGCGCAGGAGAACTGGATCGGCCGCAGCGAGGGCGCCGAGGTCGTTTTCCCCGTGGTGAGCGAGTCCAGCACCGCCGAGACCGACGACGGCTCCGAGGTGGTGCGGCAGGCGTTCCGCTACTTCCTCACCGCCGACCAGATCGTTTCCCGCTGGCACGAGCTGGACTACCCGGCCATCCGGGTGTTCACCACGCGGCCGGACACCATCTTCGGGGCCACCTACATGGTGCTTGCCCCCGAGCACCCGCTGGTGGACCGCATCACCAGCAAGGAGCGCCGCAAGGCGGTGGCCGCGTACCGCCGCAAGGTGGCCAAGAAGGACCTGGTCACCCGCCGGAAGACGGAAAAGAAGAAGACCGGCACCGACATCGGCGCGCGGGTGCTCAACCCCGCCACCGGCAAGGAGATCCCGGTCTGGATCGCCGACTACGTGCTGATGGAGTACGGGACCGGCGCCATCATGGCCGTCCCCGGGCACGACGAGCGGGACTTCGAGTTCGCCAGGCAGTACAAGCTCCCCATCACCCGCGTGGTGGCGCCGGAGGGGACGGATGCCGACGCGCCGCTGGCGGAAGCGTACACCGGGCCGGGACGGCTGGTGAACTCCGGGCACTTCGACGGCATGGGCGCGGACGAGGCGAAGACCGAGGTCACCGCCTGGCTGGCCGAGCGCAGCGCCGCCGAGACCCGCGTCAACTACCGCCTGCACGACTGGTGCATCTCGCGGCAGCGCTACTGGGGCCCGCCCATCCCCATCCTGTACTGCGACGACTGCGGCGTGGTCCCGGTGCCCGAGGAGCAGCTCCCGGTGGAGCTCCCCTTCATCGAGGACTTCAAGCCGGACGCCTCCGGCGTGTCGCCGCTGGCGCGGCACAAGGAGTGGTACCTCACCGGGTGCCCGCAGTGCGGCGGGATCGCCCGGCGCGAGACCGACGTGTCCGACACCTTCCTGGACTCGGCCTGGTACTTCCTGCGCTACCCCTCCGCGGGGAACGAGCGGCGCGCCTTCGAGCCCTCGCTCACGCGCAACTGGCTGCCGGTGGACAGCTACATCGGCGGCAACGAGCACGCCGTGCTGCACCTGCTGTACGCCCGCTTCGTCACCATGGTTCTGCACGACCTGGAGTGGATCGACTTCGAGGAGCCGTTCACCCGCTTCCGCGCCCACGGCCTGATCATCAAGGACGGGGCGAAGATGTCCAAGTCCAAGGGGAACGTCATCGTCCCCGACCAGTACATCGAGGAGTACGGCGCCGACACGCTGCGCACCTACCTGATGTTCCTGGGGCCGTACCAGGAGGGCGGCGACTTCCGCACCACCGGCATCTCCGGCCCGCACAACTTCCTGGGCCGCGTGTGGGACGCCGTCCTGGGGGCCGAGGACCGGTCGCTGGAAGCGGCGGTGGAGCACAAGCTGCACGCCACCATCAAGAAGGTCACCGAGGACCTGGAGGCGCTCTCCTACAACACCGCCATCGCGGCGATGATGGAGTACCTCAACGTGGTCCGAGCCGGCGGGAGGACGCCGGAGCGGGCCGCCGTGGAGCCGCTGGTGCTGCTCCTCGCCCCCTTCGCCCCGCACCTCGCGGAGGAGATGTGGGAGCGGCTGGGGCACGAGGGCTCGATCTTCCGGAGCGCCGCCTGGCCGGAGTTCGACGAGGCCAAGACGGTGTCCGACACGGTGGAGTTCGTGGTGCAGGTCAACGGCAAGGTGCGCGCGCGGATGCCCATGGCCCGCGGGATCTCCGAGGCCGACGCGCGCGAGGCCGCCCTCGCCGACCCCAACGTGCAGCGCTTCCTGGACGGCAAGCAGGTCCGCAAGACGGTCTTCGTCCCCGACCGCCTGGTCAACCTGGTCATCGGCTGACCGCGCGGTGCCGGAGATACGGGAGCCGCACCCCCGCCGGGGGTGCG
>JBEVLE010000202.1:0-3397 GCA_040509335.1 Longimicrobiaceae bacterium
CCGTACCGCGGGATGCGGTACGGGGCCGTGTGGGTTCGCTCTCCCGGAGCCGTTCAGGGCAGGTCCCCGCACTGGCAGCGCCCGAGTGAATCACAGTACCCGCGGCCCGCGTCGCAGCCGAGCGCGCAGGGCCAATAGGCATAGTCGAAGCCGGTCTCGGGGCACGATGCCCTCGCCGCCGGCTGCGGGCTCCCGACCGCCTCCGAAACCCCGAACCCGAACACGACGGCGCAGGAGACCCCGAAAACGGCCCGGCGCAGGTGGTGGAGCGAGCGGCTCATGACGCCCTCCAGGGTGGATGGTCAGCGCGCAGCGGGATGCTGTGCGGAGGAATGTGAAAGCATATAATGTGCCAATTTGTACGAAGGGCCGCGCCCGACTGCCCGGCTTCCGGGATCGCCGGGTGCCCCTTTCGACGGGTTCCCCCGGTCCGCAGATTCCTCCCGCTTCGTCCGTTCCCGGACCGCCATCATGACGCGACGGTCCCCCTGAAGTCACTGCCAGGAGCACCCGCATGCTTCAGCCACTGCGCAGCACCGTCCGCCGCGCCCTCGCCGCCGCCGCCCTGCTCGCCCTCGCCACCGGGGCGCGGGCGCAGGAGGGGCGGCCGGCGTTCTCGGTCATCCAGCTCAACGACGTGTACCGCATCGACGCGGTGGAGAACGGGCAGCGCGGCGGGCTGGGGCGCATCGCCACGCTGGCGGAGCGGACCCGGCGCGACACGCGCGCGCCGGTGATGATCCTGCACGCGGGCGACTTCATCGCGCCGTCGCTGGAAAGCCGCTACTTCGCCGGCATCCAGATGATCGACGCGCTCAACTTCCTGCACGCGCGGGCGCCGCTGCTCGCCGTTCCCGGCAACCACGAGTTCGACGAGCGGCGCCCTGCGATGCTCGCCGGGGCGATCAACGCGTCGCGCTTCCCCTGGCTGGCCGCCAACGTCCGCCTGAGCACCGGCGACGCCGCCGCGGACCGGCGCTTCGTCCCCGACACCATCGTCACGGTGGGCGGGATGAGGGTGGGCGTGTTCAGCGTCACCTTCCTGGACTCGCCGCGCGACTACGCGCAGGCGGACACGGCCGTGGTCGCCGTCGCCGGCCGCCGGATGCGCGAGCTGGAGCAGCGCGGCGCCGAGGCCATCGTGGCGCTGACGCACCTGAGCCTGGAGCAGGACCGCCGCATCGCCGCGCTCAAGCGCACGCACCCGCGGCTGCTGTGGGTGGCCGGCGGGCACGAGCACTACCTGATCCACGACCCGGCCACCGACAGCTCCGCGCTGATCACCAAGGGCGACTCCAACGCCCGCCGCGTGTGGCGGGTGGCGTTCGCGCGCCGCGGCGGCACGCCCGTGGTGAGCGCGGACTCGGTGGTCATGGACGCCTCCATCCCCGTGGACCCCGCGTACCAGGCGCAGGTGGTGGACCGCTACCGCAGGGAGATCCGCGAGAAGGTGCCCTTCTTCGACTCGCAGATCGGCACGTCGGCGACGCGGCTGGAGGCGACGGAGGAAACGGTGAGGGACGCGGAGAGCAGCTGGGGGAACTACCTCGCGGACGTGATGCGGGGCGCCTTCCCGGACGTCCCGGCGGACGTGGCGGTGCTCAACGGCGGCGCCATCCGCATCGACGACGACTTCGAGGGGCCCATCCGCTGGGAGCACCTGGCGCGCACCTTCGGCTTCCCCACTCGGGTGGGGCTGGTGTGGCTGCGCGGGCGCGACCTGAAGCAGTACGTGCTGGAGCAGGGCGTGTCCGGCGGGCGCGGCGAGGGGCGCTTCCTCCAGGTGTCCGGGGTGCGCTTCACCTTCGACCGCTCGAAGCGCCCGGGCGAGCGGGTGACGAAGGTGGAGATCCAGCAGGGCGGCGGATGGGCGCCGCTCGCCGACGACCGGGTCTACACCGTGGCCGTGCCCGACTACATCTACGCCGGGGGCGACGGCTACCACTTCAAGGACCGCGCGATCATGACCGTGCCGCCCGGCCCCGACGTCCGCCTGATGGTGTTCGACGCCCTGTCGGCCGCCTTCGCGCGCGGCGAGAGCATCGCGCCCAGGGCGGAGGGCCGCATCACCGAGATCCGCTGACCGCGGTCGCGCCACCCCGCGGACGCCAGCGCGAAACCCGCGTGAGGGATTTCGGCCCGGAGGGGCGAGACCCGGCGGGGCCGTTTCCGCCGGGGCTCGACTCCGTTGGGCTGCGTTGTTTGCAGCCCTACGGAGCCGAAGCCCGACCCCGGCGCCAGCCGGGGCCACGCCCAAAACGCCATCTTTTCACCCCAAAATCAACCAAATCCGCCATCTCTTGCCAAACCCCCGCCCGTAAACGCATTTTCCGGCGTCCTGCAGCACCGCTGCGGAATCACCCGACAAGAGCACACCCGGCGCGAGCCGGGGCCGCAGAGCCGGGCGTCTCCTCCGGGAGATCGGCCAGCCGCCGAACGTGAGCCGAGCGCTTTTCCCGATGCCTCCTCGTACGCTCCCCATCCGGGGCCGGACGCTCCCGTCCGCGCGCCGTGCCGCCGTCCGCCGCGATCCGCCGCGCCCCGCCCGCTCCGGTCCCTGACGCCCCGCCGGCCGTCCGGGCCCGTGCCGTACCCCATTTCCGGGACGGAGGGCGCGCGCCTTCCGTCCACGCATCGTCCCCGACCCCACAGGTGCAATCCATGTCCCAGGTCCAGCCCGACGCAGGCTCCATCCGCCTGACCCCCAGCGAGATCGTCCTGCTGCACGGCGACAGGTTCGCCGGGGAAGCGGGGATGCTGCGCGGCAAGACGGAGCTGCTCACGGCCGACAGGAAGGTGTCCACGGACCAGCTGGCCGAGGCGGCGCTCGCGGCGATGGTGCTGGGGAGCGAGCAGGCGGGGGGCGTGCGCCTGGAAGCGCGCACCAAGAAGGTGCTCTTCGGGCTGATGTCGCGGCGGACGCTGTACGTGGAGGCGGCCGGGGGCGCCGCGCCGCCCGAGGGGACGCTGGAGGCGGGGTTCCGCGCCAGCCTGGGCACGGGGCCCAGGGAGGTGGACGACGTGATCCACGACATGCTGGAGATGGACACCTCGTACCCCGCCGAGGACGTGCTGGACCGGGTGCGGGCGGGGCTCTTCCGGCGGGGGCTGCTGGAGCGCGACGAGGTCAGGAAGCTCAAGATCTTCACCAGCTACGTGTACCGCCTGGCCGCCGTCACCCCCGACCTGCTCCGCGAGCAGCCCGCCGACCCGGTGCGCCGCCTCCTGGACGAGTGCGAGCGCAGCCGCCCGGAAGTGTGGCAGCTCCTAAAGAAGCACGTCGGCTCCGCGCTGGCGCGCCGCAAGGAGCAGAGCGACGTGGGCGGCTCGGACTGAGGCCGGATCCCGCGCGGGGGCTGGCCCCGCGCGGAACTGCCCGTTTATATTCCGGGCCTTT
>JBEVLE010000203.1:0-11602 GCA_040509335.1 Longimicrobiaceae bacterium
TGGACCACGCAACCAAGCAGGGGCTGGTGATCTAAGCCATGCCTGGACTACCCGAGGACAAGCTTTTGCAGCTCGAAAAGCGCTTCGATGCCGTCGAGGCCGCGCTTTCGTCCGGGCCGTCGGCGGAAGAGTATGTGCGGCTGTCGAAAGAGTATGCAGAGCTCGAGCCGGTGGTGCGCCCGATCACGGCCTGGCGAAAGGCGGCGGAGGAACTGGCCTCGGCCGAGGAGCTCGCAGCTTCGGGCGACCGGGACATGGCCGAGATGGCCAACGCGGAAATTGCCGAACTCAGGCCCCGCATCGAGGCCATGGAGGATGAGATCCGCATCCTGCTGCTGCCCAAGGATGCGGCGGATGAAAAGAACGTCATTCTGGAAGTGCGCGCCGGCACGGGTGGCGACGAAGCTGCGCTGTTCGCGGGCGACCTGCTGCGCATGTACCAGCGCTTCGTGGAGAGCCGCGGCTGGAAGGTGGAGCTGGTCTCCCTTTCCGAGGGCACCATGGGCGGCGTCAAGGACGCCGTGTTCGTGGCCCGCGGCACCAACGCGTACGGCGACCTCCGCTACGAGTCCGGGGTGCACCGCGTGCAGCGCGTCCCCGCCACCGAGACGCAGGGGCGCATCCACACCTCCGCCGCCACCGTGGCCGTGCTCCCGGAGGCCGAGGAGGTGGACGTGCAGATCGACCCGGGCGAGATCCGCATCGACGTCTTCCGCGCCTCCGGCGCCGGCGGGCAGCACGTCAACAAGACCGAGTCCGCCGTGCGCATCACCCACCTCCCCACGGGGCTGGTGGTGAGCTGCCAGGACGAGAAGTCCCAGCACAAGAACAAGGACCGCGCGCTTGGCGTGCTCCGCTCGCGCCTGCTGGACCTGCGCATCGCCGAGCAGGAAGCCGAGCGCGCGCGCGACCGCAAGCTCCAGGTGGGCACCGGCGACCGCTCGGCCAAGATCCGCACCTACAACTTTCCCCAGAGCCGCGTCACCGACCACCGCATCGGCTACACGACGCACGCGCTGCAGCAGGTGCTCGACGGCGGTCTCGACGAGATGATCGAGAAGCTGAAGATGGCCAGCCAGGCCGAGCGTGAGAGAGCGGCGTAGCCGCTCCGCCCGGCCGCGCCGGATCACCATGGACGGGAACGGGTAGAAATCAGCTTGTCAGCGGAAGCGGAGCGAAAGGTCTGGACCGTCATGGAGATGGTCCGCTGGACCGAGGGGTACCTGAAGGAAAAGGGCTTCGAGAGCCCCCGGCTGAACGGCGAGCTCCTCCTGGCGGGGACGCTCGGGCTGAAGCGGCTGGACCTGTACCTCCAGTTCGACCGCCCGCTGACGCCCGGCGAGCTGTCCGAGTTCAAGGGCCGGCTGCGGCGGCGTGCGAAGCGCGAGCCGCTTCAGTACATTGAGGGCGAAGCCGCCTTCCGCGACCTGCGCCTGCGCGTGGACCCGCGCGTGCTCATCCCCCGCTCCGAGACCGAGCTCCTGGTGGACGAAGTGCTCGCCTGGGCCGGCGGCAGGGAGGGGCTGCACGCGCTGGACGTGGGGACCGGCTCCGGCGCCATCGCGCTGAGCCTGGCGACCGAGGGGCCCTTCGCCCGCGTCGTCGCCACCGACGTGTCCCCCGGCGCGCTGGAGGTGGCCCGCGCCAACCTCGCCGCGGCCGCGCCGGGCGCCCCCGTCGAGCTCCTGGAAGGCGCCGGGTACGCGCCGGTGCGGGGGCAGGCCTTCGACGTTGTGGTGTCCAACCCGCCATACATCGGCGAGGACGAGCGCGGCGCGCTGGACCCCGGGGTGCGCGACTGGGAGCCGGCGCAGGCGCTGTTTTCCGGCGCCGACGGGCTGGACGTGATCCGCGAGCTGGTGGCGGGCGCGCCGCGCATTCTCCGGCCGGGCGGGCTGCTGGCGCTGGAGATCGGCTGGAAGCAGGCCGGCGCGGTCGCGGATCTGGTGCGGGCCGTGGACGGGTTTTCCGAGCCCGCGGTCCGCAGGGACCTGGAGGGGCGCGACCGGATCGTCACCGCAGAATTCGGCACCAGGGAGTGAGCATGGAAGCGATGTGGGAGAGGGCGCGTGAGGTGGGGCGGCTGCTGTCGCAGACCGAAGAGTACAAGGCGCTGAAGCGCGCCAACGACCGGATCGGCGACGACCGCGAGGCGGTGACCCGCATGAACCGGCTCGCCGAGCTGCAGGACGAGCTGACGATGTCGCTGCACCGCGGCGTCGAGCCGCCGCAGGAGATGCAGGACGAGTACGAGCGGCTGGTCGGCGAGATCCAGGGAAACTCCACGTACCAGGCGCTCGTCGCCGCGCAGAGCAACTTCGACCGGGTGATGACCCGGATCAACGAGGAGATCGCGCGCGGGATCGAGGCCGGCGCGCAGAGCCGGATCATCCTCCCCTCCTGAGCCCGGAGCCGAATGGGGCTGCGTAACCCCTGGGTCGAGACCAAGGTCCTCGGCCTCCTGGACCCCGTCACCAACTGGCTGGTGCGCCACGGGATCCACCCCAACGCCGTCACCACCGCGGGCTTCCTGGTCACCTGCTCGGCGGGGCTCGCCTTCCACCAGCGGCACGTTCCGCTGGCCGGACTGCTCGTCCTGCTGGGCGGGCTGTTCGACGTGTTCGACGGGCGGGTGGCGCGGGCCAGCGGGCTCGCCTCCGCGTTCGGCTCGTTCTACGACTCCACCCTGGACCGCATCTCCGAGGTCATCGTCTTCCTCGGGATCCTTTCCCTGTACAACGACTACCGCGTCCAGCTGGGCGACGTGGGGATGATCTACACCGTCCTGCTGGCCATGGCCGGCTCGCTGATGGTGTCGTACACCCGCGCGCGCGCCGAGGGGCTGGGCATCGACTGCAAGGTGGGGATGATGCAGCGCCCGGAGCGCATCGTCCTCATCGGGCTGGCCGCCCTGTTCTTCGGGACGCTGTGGGAGGGGCTGGTCCTCAAGGCCGTGCTGATCGCCATGGCGATCCTGACCAACTTCACGGCCTTCCAGCGGATCGTCTGGGTGTACCGGCACACCCGGCCCGTCCCCCCGCGCTCCTGACGCGGGCGGGCTCCGCTTCAATCCGCCGCATCGCCAGAAACCACGGGGCAGCTACCCATGAGCAACGCCAGAACCACTCCGCAGCCGGCCGAGGGCCGCCTCGGCATCCTCCTCCCCGGCCTGGGCGCCGTTTCCACCACCCTGATCGCGGGCGTGGAGCTCGCCCGGCGCGGGCTGGGCCGCACCATCGGCAGCGTCACCCAGATGGGCACCATCCGCCTGGGCAAGCGCAGCGACAAGCGCTCGCCGCTGATCCGCGACTTCGTGCCGCTCGCCGGCCTGGAAGACATCGTGTTCGGCGCCTGGGACCCGTTCCCGGACAACGCCTACGAGGCGGCGCTCAAGGCCGGCGTGCTCAACAAGTACGAGCACATCGAGCCCATCGCCGACTTCCTCAAGTCCATCGTGCCCATGCCGGCCGCCTTCGACCAGCGCTACGTCAAGAAGCTGGAGGGCGTGCAGACCAAGGCCGGCACCAGCAAGCGCGAGTGGGCCGAGGCGCTGCGCGAGGACATCCGCCGCTTCAAGGCGGAGAAGGGGTGCGACCGGCTGGTGATGGTGTGGTGCGGCTCCACCGAGGTGTTCATCCGGCCGGGCCCCGTCCACCAGTCGCTTGAGGCGTTCGAAAAGGCGCTGGACGAGAACGACGACGCCATCGCGCCCAGCATGCTGTACGCGTACGCCGCCCTCAAGGAGGGCGTCCCCTACGCCAACGGCGCGCCCAACCTGTCGGTGGACTTCCCGGCCATGCTGGAGCTGGCCGAGCAGAACGAGGTGCCGGTGGCCGGCAAGGACTTCAAGACCGGCCAGACGCTGATGAAGACCGTGCTGGCGCCCGCCTTCAAGGCGCGCATGCTGGGCGTGGACGGCTGGTACTCCACCAACATCCTGGGCAACCGGGACGGCGAGGTGCTGGACGACCCCGAGTCGTTCAAGACCAAGGAGGAGAGCAAGCTGGGCGTGCTGGAGTACATCCTCCAGCCCGACGTGTACCCGGAGCTGTACGGCAAGATCTACCACAAGGTGCGGATCAACTACTACCCGCCGCGTGGGGACGCCAAGGAAGGGTGGGACAACATCGACATCCGCGGGTGGCTGGACTACCCCATGCAGATCAAGGTGGACTTCCTTTGCCGCGACTCCATCCTGGCGGCGCCCATCGTGCTGGACCTGGCGCTCTTCCTGGACCTGGCGTCGCGGGCGGGGATGAGCGGCATCCAGGAGTGGCTGTCGTTCTACCTCAAGTCGCCGATGCACGCGGCCGAGGTGTACCCGGAGCACGACTTGTTCATCCAGCAGATGAAGCTCAAGAACACGCTGCGCTGGATGATGGGGGAGGAGCAGATCACGCACCTGGGCCTCGAGTACTATCTCGACGAGGTGGATGCGATGGCGGGCGTGTAGCTTTTAGGTCTGGGGCCGCTCCGGAGCCGGACGATACTGCCGTCCGTCTCCTGCGCGGGCTCCGGGAGCCAGGCCAAACGGCCGGCCTGTCTCCCTGCGCCGGAGGGAGCCCCGCCAAACTGCCGGCGGGTCTCCCTCCGTAACGGATTTGAGGGGTACTGCGGAACTGCAACGGCAGCCGCGGTGCCCCTCTCGTCGATTTCGGGGGTGCCGTTGCCGTTGCAGGCTGTTCCCTGTTCCCTGTTCCCTGTTCCCTGTTCCCTGGCTGTTCCGTGAGCCCCGAATCGTTCGTCACCCTGGCCGGCCCCGGCGAGGCCGACACCCGCATCAAGGCCTCCACCTTCCACGCGCTTGCCGTCCCGGTGCGGAGCGAGGAGGAGGCGCGGGCGGTGGTGGCCGCGCGGGCGCGGGAGATGTTCGACGCGGCGCACCACTGCTCGGCGTGGCGGTTGCGCGACGGGACGGGGCGGGCGAACGACGCGGGGGAGCCCTCGGGGAGCGCGGGGGCGCCCATCCTGGCGGCGATCGACGGGGCGGGGGTGACGGACTGCTGCGTGGTGGTGACGCGCTACTTCGGGGGGACCAAGCTGGGGGTGGGCGGGCTGGTGCGGGCGTACGGGGAGGCGGCGGCGCTGGCGCTGGAGGGGGCGCCGCGGCGGGCGGGGCTCCTCGCGGTGCGGCTGCGGGTGCGCTACCCGTACGAGCACACCGCCGCGGTCATGCGCATGCTGGAGCGCGTGCGGGCGGACGAGGTGGAGCACGGCTACGCCGAGGGGGGAAGCCGCGGCGAGGTGGAGTTCGCCGTGGGCGCCGGGGCGGAGGACGCGGTCGGCGAGATGCTGCGGGAGGACACGGCGGGCGCCGTCGCGCCGGAGCGCACCGGCGAGACCGTGCTGTATCGGAACGAGATTTAGGGACCGCGGTACAGAAAGGGGCTTCGGTCCTCCGGCGCCGCCCGATCGTGGCTTTCCCGCAGCGCTCCGGCCACCCGTTTCGACGTACAATGCGCGTGAAGACTCTCACCTCCGGCCGCCCTCCGCGGTCCGGCCGCCTCGGGGCAGGGGCATGAGCGAGCTGGTGCTCGCCGACGTGGTCATGGACCACTTGCGCAAGCGGTACCCGTGCTACCACGAGACGGCGTACCTCTTCATCCTTTCCGGCCTCCACTACACCATCGAGCGGCTGGGCGAGGCGCGCCACATCACCGGGCGCGAGCTCACCGAGGGGTGCCGCGACCTGGCCATCGAGCGCTACGGCCCCATGGCCCGCTCGGTCCTGGAGTTCTGGGGGATCCGCTGCACCCGCGACCTGGGGGCCATCGTCTTCGCGCTGGTGGAGTGCGGGGTGCTGGTGAAGCAGGAGACCGACGACCTGGACGACTTCGACGGGGTGTACGAGTTCGCCGAGGCGTTCGAGCGCGACTACCCCTGGTCGGCGCCGCGCGAGCTGGGAGGCTGACCCCGCCCGCTCCGGGCGGGACAGGACGAGTGGAACGGGGATTGCGGGCCCTTGCGCCCGCTACAACGGGGGCGGGCGGCGCCCCCGCGTTCGCACCTGTTGAGGGGAGGGGATGATCGATGCCGAACGAGCGCGAGTTTCCGCAGTGCCAGAAGTGCGACAAGGGCCTTCTGGTCCCTCTTTCGGACTACGGGCGGGACGGCGCGCCCATCACCTACAAGGCCTGGGTGTGCACCAACCCGGAGTGCGGCTTCAACATCCGCATCGACAACGGGGAGATCAGCTTCGGACGCACGATCGGTCAGAGCTACAAGTAGGGCGCCGCGCCCATCGCAAGCCTGCAACGCCCACGGTCACCCGGCCGTGGGCGTCGTTCATCCGGACCCGGCCATCCCCCATGCCCCAGCTCACCCGCCCCTCCATGCCGGACGCCGAGCGCGAGCGCTTCTTCGCGGCCGGCGGCGCCCCCGTCCTGTCCGCCGGGGAGATGCGCGCCTGGGACCGCCACGCCATCCAGGAGCGCGGCATCCCCGAGCGCGTGCTGATGGAGGCCGCCGGCCGCGCCGCCGCGGAGGTCGTCGCCCGGCTCTACCCGGAGGGCCGGGTGGTCGCCGCGGTGGGCGGCGGCAACAACGGCGGCGACGCGCTGGTCCTGCTGCGCACGCTGGCGGCGCGCGGGCGCGAGGTGGCCGCGGTGCAGGCGGGCGCCTCGCTCCCGGACCGCGCGCTCCTGCATGACTGGGAGCTGCGGGTGCTCCCCGCCTCCGAGGCGGAGACGGCGTTCCGGGACGCGGCCGTGGTGGTGGACGGGATCCTGGGCACCGGGGCGAAGGGCGCGCCGCGCGACCCGGCCGCAGGGGTGATCGCCGCGATCAACGCGTCGGGCCGCCCGGTCGTGGCGCTCGACGGGCCCTCCGGGGTGGACATGACCACGGGAAAAGCGGAGGGCGCCGCGGTGCGCGCCGCCGTCACCGTCACCTTCGGCGCGCCCAAGCGGGGGCTGCTGCTCTTCCCCGGGCGGGAGCTCGCCGGCCGCGTGGTGGCGGTGGAGATCGGCTTTCCGCCGCTCGCCGCCGGGGCGGCGGGCGCGCGCGTGGTCACGGACGCGTGGGTACGCGCGCGCCTGCCGCGCGTCCCCGCGGACGCGCACAAGGGCACGCTGGGGACGACCTGCGCCGTGGCGGGGCGCAGCGGCGTGGGCGGGGCGGCGGTGATGGTGGCGATGGGCGCCCTCCGCGCCGGGGCCGGGATGGCGCGGGTGGTCTCTCACGCGGACAACCGGGTGGTCCTGCAGCAGGCGGTGCCCGAGGCGCTGTACACCGACCGCGGCGGCGACGAGGTGGACGACGCGCTGGCCGGTGCCGCCGCGGTCGTGGCGGGGCCGGGGATGGGCACCGGCGACGCGGACCTGGACTTCCTGCGGCGCGTGGCCGCCGCGGGCGACGCGCCGCTGCTGCTGGACGCGGACGCTCTGACGCTGCTCGCCCGCAGCCCGGAGCTTCGCCGCGGGATCCGCCGCCCGCTCCTGCTCACGCCGCACCCCGGCGAGGCGTCGCGCCTCCTGGGCCGCCCGGTGCCCGACATCACCGCCGACCCCTTCGCCGCCGCGGCCGAGATCGCGGCGCGCTTCGACTGCGCGGCGATCCTCAAGGGCGCGCCGTCGCTCGTCGCCGCCCCCGGCGAGCCCGTGCTGGTGAGCGTCGCCGGCCACTCCGGGATCGCCACCGGCGGCATGGGCGACACCCTGTCCGGCGTCGCGGGGGCGCTGCTGGCCATGGGCTGCCCGCCGCGGGAAGCGGCAGCCATCGCGCTCTTCCTGTGCGGGCGCGCGGCGGAGATCGCGGGGCGCGGCCGCTCCCTCCTCCCGCGCGACGTGGACGCGGCGCTTCCCGACGCGTACGCGAGCCTGGACGCGCCCACGGTGGCGGACCTTCCCGCGGCGTTGTTCGACCTGCGGGCGGCGTACTGAGCGCGTCCCCGGACAATCTGCCCGTACGGGGCGCAGCCTACCCGACAGGGCGGGCTTGCGGGACGGCCGGCGGCCTGCGAGCTTGGTGCGCTGCCGGACCCCGCCCCCAGGACCCCACTCCTTCCGTTCCCCCCCACCTTCCATGAACGCTGCCGCCACCCCCGTCCCCCTGACCGAGCGCGTCCGCTTCGTGCAGCACAGGGGCAAGTCCATCCTGATGATCGACTTCTCGCACCTGGAGCAGACGGAGGAGATCCTCGAGGTCGTGCGCGCGGCCAAGCAGGTCGTCGCCAGGCAGCCTCCCTCCTCGGTGCGCACCCTTTCCAACGTGTACCGCGCGCGCTACACCCCACCGGTGATGGACGCCATCAAGGAGCTGGCCGTGCACAACCGCCCCTACGTCACCGCCGCGGCGGTGGTGGGGATGGAGGGCTTGCACCGCATCCTGTTCCGCGCCGTGCTCATGTTCAGCCGCCGCAACATGGAGTCGTTCGACACCGTGGACGCCGCCCGCGACTGGCTCGCCACTCAGCCCTGACGCCACGCCGAAGGGCCCTCACCCGGCGGCCTTAGAGCCGCCACCCTCTCCCAATCCTGGGAGAGGGGGCCAACTGCTGGAGCCCGAGTACGGGCAGGCAATTGCGTGAGGGATTTCGGCCCGAAGGGGCGAGACCCGGCGGCTGTTTGCCGGGGCTCGACTCCGTTACGCACAGTTTTATCGTGCGTTACGGAGCCGAAGCCCGACCCCGGCGCCAGCCGGGGGCACGCCCAACCCCGCAGTTCAGAGCCGTTCCAGAGTCCGCAGAATCGTTGACACTGCACGACGCGGATGGTACGTTCCGCCGGTCCGCAGCCCCTTCCGGAACCACCTTGCTTCCAACGACAAAACCCGGGCACATGGTCACCATCGCAGAGATCCGTGCACGCGAGATCCTCGATTCGCGGGGCAACCCCACGGTCGAGGCCGAGGTCATCCTTTCCAACGGGATCCTGGGGCGTGCGGCGGTGCCCAGCGGCGCCTCCACCGGCGAGCACGAGGCGGTGGAGCTGCGCGACGGGGAGCCCGGCCGCTACGGCGGCAAGGGCGTGCTGGACGCGGTGGAGAACGTGGAGGAGGAGATCGCCCCCGCGCTGCACGGCATCGACGCGTACGACCAGGTGGCGGTGGACCGCGCCATGATCGAGCTGGACGGCACGGAAAACAAGGCGCGCCTGGGCGCGAACGCCATCCTCGCCGTGTCGCTGGCGACGGCGCGCGCGGCGGCGCGGGACTGCCGGCTGCCGCTGTACCGGTACCTGGGGGGGCCGCTGGCCAACATCCTCCCCGTGCCCATGATGAACATCCTGAACGGGGGCGCCCACGCGTCCAACAACGTGGACTTCCAGGAGTTCATGGTGATGCCGGTGGGGGCGGCAACCTTTTCGGAGGGGCTGCGCTGCGGGGTGGAGATCTTCCACTCGCTCAAGAAGGTGCTGTCGTCGCGCGGCAAGAGCACCGCGGTGGGCGACGAGGGCGGCTTCGCGCCGGACCTGGCGAGCAACGAGGAGGCGGTGGAGGTGATCCTCACCGCCATCGAGGCGGCGGGGTACCGCCCGGGCGACGACGTGGTGCTGGCGCTGGACGTGGCCGCCTCCGAGATGCACCGCGACGGGGCGTACGTGTTCCACAAGAGCAGCGGCGAGCGGCGCACCTCGGCGGAGATGGTGGAGTTCTACCGCGACTGGGCGGCGCGCTACCCCATCCGCTCCATCGAGGACGCGCTGGACGAGAACGACTGGGACGGGTGGAAGCTGCTCACCGACGGCATCGGCGGGCAGACGCAGCTGGTGGGCGACGACCTGTTCGTCACCAGCACGCAGCGGCTCCGCGACGGGATCGAGCGCGGGGTGGGGAACGCCATCCTCATCAAGGTCAACCAGATCGGCACGCTCACGGAAACGCTGGAGGCCATCGAGATGGCCCGCGGCGCCGGCTACAACGCCGTGATGTCGCACCGCTCGGGCGAGACGGAGGACACCTTCATCGCGGACCTCGCGGTGGCGACCGGGGTGGGGCAGATCAAGACGGGGAGCGCCAGCCGCACGGACCGGGTCGCAAAGTACAACCAGCTCCTGCGCATCGAGGAGCGGCTGGGGAGCGCCGCCCGCTACCCGGGGAGGTCGCTGTGGCGCTGAGCCCGGCCGGCGCGCGCCGGCTCGTCCTGGGGGCGGTGACCTGCGTGGCCGTGTACTACGCGCTGTGGGGCGGGGAATACTCCGCCTTCGCCCTGCGGCGCCTGCGCGGCGAGCGGGTGGACAAGGCCGCCGCGCTGCTGGAGACGCGCATGGCGGTGGACTCGCTGCGCGCGTACGCGGCGCTGCTGGAGCGCGACGAGGCCACCCTTGAGCGGGTGGCCCGGGAGCGCTTCGGGATGATCCGCGATGGCGAGACGCTGTACCGCTTCTTCGAGGCGGCGCCCGGGGTTTCGCCCTCCACGCGGGTGGCCGCGGCCCCTTGACGTTTCCGGGCCGCGGGTTATATTTCCTGCACTTGTCGCGGGGTGGAGCAGCCTGGTAGCTCGTCGGGCTCATAACCCGAAGGTCGCGGGTTCGAATCCCGCCCCCGCTATAAAAGAATTCCGTGGCGGAGTAGCTCAGCTGGTTAGAGCAGCGGAATCATAATCCGCGTGTCGGGGGTTCGAGTCCCTCCTCCGCTACCTGTCCGAAAGGGCCGCTCGTCCGAGCGGCTCTTTCGCGTTCCCGCCGTTCTTCCCGAAGCTGTCGCGAGCGGTTCGGCCGTATCCGTCGTCAGTCGTGGCTCGCGCCGCGCTCCTCGCGCGGGTGCCCGTGGCCCTGGTTCCTGGAGGTCCCCGAATCGTCCGCGTCGCGGTCCGTCCCGCGCGTCGCCGCGTCGGACGCGCCGAGTTCGGTCCCCTCGTCGTGCGTTCCCGGGTCGCCCTCCGGCGTCATCCCCGTGCGGGCGCCGCCGCCCGTCTGCGTGGTGCGCTCGAGATCCGCCATGTGTCCTCCCGGTCCGGGTTCAGGTTTTCAGCGGTGGGGCGAGGAGCTTCGCAAGAGGTGGCCCGGCAGCGACATACACGTACGTTCCGCCGGCATTGTGAACGGATTTTGCGTCCGTCTTCCGTCCACGAAAAACGTCGTGACGGGGCTGTTGCGGGATCGTGGAGGACGCCTTACCTTCTCAAGTAGCAGGCTGGACCCGGCTGCTCCGTACGCGCCGGTCCGCACCTCCCGACCCCGGACCCCCCCCGGGCGCGCCGCACGGCCGCCGGGCTCCTCCGCCGGTCGCGCACCGTTCCCTAGCCCCCGCTGCGGGAAGGAGAGACGTGGTGCAGATCTGGGAGTTTTTCTACGGCTCCACCCGACGACGCTCCGTCCGGAACGCCCCGCACAACGCTGCGGAGGCGTTTTTTGTTGCTCCCTAGCCAGGAGGTACCGATGCTCGATTCGGGGATGATCAGCAAGATCCAGAAGGCCAAGACCTACGCCACCGAGCCCGACCGCATCCACTTCCAGAGCCTCAAGGTGGAGTTCGACGGCAACAACGGGAACCACGAGGTTCAGTTCGACCAGGGCCACTGGCGCTGCGACTGCGGCTACTTCCACAGCCACGGCACCTGCAGCCACACCATGGCCATGGAGCGCGTGCTCGGCGTGATGGCTCCCCACGAGGTGGGCTGAAGAGGGCGCCACCCCGTGTGAACCGGCCGCCGCGTGGAGTC
>JBEVLE010000204.1:0-8300 GCA_040509335.1 Longimicrobiaceae bacterium
GACTCCGTTGGGCTGCGTTGTTTGCAGCCCTACGGAGCCGAAGCCCGACCCCGGCGCCAGCCGGGGGCACGCCCGAACCCGCAGTGATCCCTAAAGCTCCAGGCCCTTGCGCACGTTCACCCTGGCATAAGACTCGGCCTGCTTCTGCTTCATGTACAGGGCGTAGCGCGCCATGGACGCGGTGATGACGGCGCGGGCGGCGGCGGCGTCCTCCCAGCCCAGCGGCGTGACCCGGACGCCCTCCAGGTCCTTGTAGACGGAAAAGAAGTGCTCCACCTCCTTGAGGAAGTGGCTCGCCACGTCGCCGACGTCGTGGAACTCGTCGTAGAGCGGGTCGTTGCAGGGGACGCACAGGATCTTCTCGTCCATCTCGTCCCGGTCCTTCATGCGGAACAGCCCCACGGGGCGCACGTCGATCTCGCAGCCGGGAAAGGTGGGGACGGTCACCATCACCAGCGCGTCCAGCGGGTCGTCGTCCTCGGCGTAGGTCTGCGGGAAGAAGCCGTAGTCGCCGGGGTAGTGCACGGCGCTGTACAGCACGCGGTCCAGCCGGAACATGCCGGTCTTCTTGTCCAGCTCGTACTTGTTGCGGCTGCCGCGGGGGATCTCCACGATCGCCCGCATCTGGGTGGGCGGGTTCAGGCCGGGCTCCAGCTCGTGCCACGGGTTGATCATCATATCGGTCTGCGGTCCGTCGTGTCGGTTTCGGTGCTGCCCTCCGCGCGAGCGCGGGGCTCGGGCCCGCCGGGCTGCCGGCGGGGGGCGAAATCTAAGCCCGCGGGGGACGCGTTGACACCCCCGGAGCAGGGGCCTACCTTGCCGCCGCGCGCCATCGCGCAGCCCCACGATCCCGCTACAAGGCCAGGTCCCAGCGTGCTTCTCGGAGCCCACGTTTCCACCGCGGGCGGCGTCCGCAACGCCCCGCTGCGCGCGGAGGAGATCGGCGCCACCGCCATCCAGGTGTTCACCAAGCAGCCCAACCGCTGGGCGGAGCCGGTGTGCGGCGAGGAGGACGTGCGCGGCTTCACCGGCGGCGTGCGGGAGCGGGGCATAGGGTTCACCAACTCGCACGACTCCTACCTGATCAACCTGGCCACCGCCGACCCGGCGCTCCGCGACCGCTCGCTGGCCTCCTTCAAGGCGGAGCTGCGCCGCTCGGCGGAGCTGGAGCTGGACGCGGTGGTCACCCACCCGGGCAACGCCACCGACGGCGACCGCTTCCGCGGCCTGGCGCAGAACGCGGCGCTGATCGAGGAGGCGCTGGCGGAGGTGCCCGGCCGCACGCTGGTGCTGCTGGAAACCACGGCGGGGGCGGGGACGGCGCTGGGCGCGACCTTCGAGGAGCTGGCGGAGATGATCGAGCGCGTCTCACCGGAGCACCGGGCGCGGCTGGGGGTGTGCCTGGACACCTGCCACGTGTACTCGGCCGGCTACGACCTGGTGGGCGACTACGAGGGGGTGGTCGCGAACCTGGCGGACAGCGTGGGGCTGGAGCGGCTGAAGCTCTTCCACCTCAACGACTCGCAGTGCCCGTTCGGGAGCCGCAGGGACCGCCACGCGGAGATCGGCGAGGGGTCGCTGGGCGACGCGCCCTTCCGCCGCATCATGACGGACGAGCGCTTCGCGATGGTTCCCAAGGTGCTGGAAACGCCCAAGGGCGACGACCACACCGCGGCGGACCGCCGCAACCTGGCGCGGCTGCGCTCGTTCCTGGGCTGAGCGCCCGGAACCGTGCCGGCCGCCGGGGGTAACCCACCGCTCACATGACCGTCCCGTCCCCGCTCCGCCGCTGGGCTCACCTGAGCCTGATCGTGGCCGCCCTGCTGCAGTTCGCGGGGGCGGCGGTGGGGCCGTGGGCGCACGAGCTGGGGCGCGGGCACTCGTCCGGCCACACGCTGTGCGCGCCGGAGCGGCACGGCCCGCACGACCCGGTCTCGCACGACGAGCTGGCGTGCTGGGCCTGGCAGGCGTTCTCCTCGGTGGCCCCGCCCGCGGCGGACGCGCCCCTTCCGGTTCCGGCCGGGGAGGCGGTTCCCGTCGTCGCCGCGGCCGAGCTGGGCCTTCCCTCCATCGCTCTCGCCCGTGCCCGGGCGCGGGCGCCTCCCGTTTCCTGAAGACCGGCCGCACCCGCGGCCACGCGACGCTTTCACGCCGGCCGTGCCCGCCCCGCCGGGGGCGCGCGCCGGGGCACGCTGTCTTCCCGGAACGGGAGTACCCTGAACATGAATTCGCCGAACCTGCGGCACGGCCTCGCCGCGCTCGCGCTGCTCACGCTGGCGGCGCCGCGCGCGCACGCCGCCGTCCACCCCGCGGCCCTGGTGCCGCGCGGCGACACCACCGCGCGCCCGGCGGCCGCCGTGCCGCTCCTGGGGATCGTGCAGGACGCGGAGGGGCGGCCGCTCCCCAGCGTGCGGGTCTCGCTCTCGCAGCTGGGCCGCGCCACCACCACCGCGGCCGACGGCACCTTCGCCTTCCAGAACCTCCGGCCGGGGGTGTACCACCTGGACGCCGGCCTGCTGGGCTACGCGCCGCAGCACGTGGTGGTCACCGTGCCGGAGGACGGCGCCCTGCCGCGCGTCACCATCACCCTGCAGGCGAGCCCGCTGGCGCTGGCGGGGATCCAGGTCACGGCGTCGCCCACGGCCGAGGACCCGCTGCGCGTGCCGCAGTCCACCACTCAGCTGGCGGGCAAGGAGCTGGGGCGGAACCTGCGCGCCAGCGTGGCGCAGACGCTGGCGGAGCAGCCGGGGATCCGGGCCCGCTACGCCGGACCGGGTGCCAGCGCCCCGGTGATCCGCGGCCTGAGCAACGAGCGCATCCTGGTGCTCCAGGACGGGCAGCGGGCCGCGGACCTGTCGTCCACGTCGTCGGACCACGGGCTGTCGGTGGACCCGCTCTCGGCGACGCAGATGGAGGTGGTGCGCGGACCGGCCTCGCTCCTGTACGGCAACAACGCGCTCGGCGGCGTGGTCAACGTCATCTCCAACGACATCCCCACCTCGGTGCCTTCGCACGTGGAGGGCTTCCTCGCCGGCCAGGCGGAGTCGGTGAACCCGGGCGGCGCCGCCTCCGGCGGGCTCACCCTGCCGCTGGGGAGCCGGCTGGCGCTCAACCTGCGCGCGGGCGGGCGGGACGTGGACAACGTCCGCGCGGGCGGCGGCCAAACGCTGGCGAACACCGCCTTCACCAACCTCAGCGGCACGGCCGGCCTGGGCTACGCGGGCGGCGACCTGACGGCGGGGGTCGCGTACCGGGGGTACGGCTTCGAGTACGGGCTCCCCTTCAACCCGAACCCGGAGGGCGGGGAGGAGGCGGGGGGGGAGGCCGGGGTGCGGCTGGACGGGATGCGCCACGAGGCGGTGGGCCGGGCGGACCTCGCGCTGGGCTCCGCCGGGCTGACGTCGCTGCGGGCGGACGGCACGGCGCAGTGGTACACGCACGACGAGATCGAGCCGTCGGGCGAGGTGGGCACCACCTTCCGCCTGGCCACGCAGACGGCGAACCTCACCGCGCGTACGCAGCTGGGGCGGGTGAGCGGGGCGGTGGGGGCCTCGGCCCTGTTCCGGCAGTACTCGCCGGAGGGCGAGGAGGCGCTGACGCCCGACGCGAACAGCAACAGCTTCGGGGTCTTCCTTTTTCAGGAGCTCCCGGTGGGCGCGGTCGCCCCGGGCGAGGCGCACACGCCGCGGCTGCAGCTCGGCGCGCGCTTCGACCAGTACGTGATCGACTCGCAGGACGGCGGCGAGCGCTTCGGGCCGGCGCGCAGCCGCACCTTCCGCAACGTGTCGGGCTCGGTGGGCGCCAGCGTCCCCTTCGGACACGAGGTGACGCTGAGCGGCAGCGTGGCCCGCGCCTTCCGCGCACCCACGGTGGAGGAGCTGTATTCCAACGGCTTCCACGCGGCGGTGGGGAGCTTCGACGTCGGCAACCCGGCGCTGGAGCAGGAAACCAACCTGGGCGGCGAGCTGGTGCTGCGTGCGCGCACCGCGGGGATCAACGGCCAGGTGTCGGCCTTCTACAACCGCATCGCCAACTACATCGCCCCCTCGGTGGTGGGCGACACCGTGGTGGCCGACGAGGACGGCGCACCGCTGCGGGTGCCGCTCGGCCGGTACCGGCAGGAGGACGCATCGCTGCGCGGGCTGGAGGGTCAGGTGGAAGCGGCTGTGGGCGGCAACTGGGTGGTGGGCGCAATGGGCGACCTGGTCCGCGGCGACTTCGAGGAGGGCGGCCCGCTCCCCTTCATGCCGGCGGCGCGCGCGGGCGGCTCGGTGCGCTGGGACGATTCGCACTACTCGCTGGGCGTGGACGTGCGGCGGGCCTTCGCGCAGGACCGGGTGTCGGACAACGAGTTCGCCACGCCGGGATACACGCTGGTGGACCTTGCCGGGGGCATCAACCTGATCCGCGGCGGCCTGGTGCACTCCATCACGCTGCGCGCCGACAACCTGTTCGACGAGGAGTACCGCGACTCCACCAGCCGCATCAAGGAGTTCGCGCCCAACCCGGGGCGCAACCTGAGCCTGGTGTACCGGGTGCTGTTCTAGGTAAACTTGTGGGGACCGGGGCGCGCACTGCGCCGGTCCATGACCACGACGCCGCACGGAGGGAGCGATGAAGCGGGCGAGCAACAAGGGCTGGATCGCGGGACTGCTGCTCGGCGTGGCGGTGGGGCTCACCGGCTGCACCGACGCGGGCACGGACGTGGACGACCAGATCCCCACCGGGCTGGTGGTGAGGGATTCCGGCGGCAACACGGTGGCCACCGTCAGCGGGGCCCAGGTCAGCGGGAGCATCACGGTCCCGAACGGCCAGCAGCGGACGTTCGACGTGCAGCTGATCGGGATCGGCGGCGCGGAGATCGACCTGGGCGGGCGCTACGTCCTCCAGCCGCGCGTCGTGAGCCTGCTGGCGAACGTCTCGGTGAGCGGCTCCGACCGGGTGGTGGTGACCGGCAGGACCGCCGGGACCACCACGCTGATCCTGGACGTGATGGACGGGGGAACCGCGGTGCTCACTCCCCTGATCTCGCTGACGATCTCGTAGCCCGGAGCCGGTGGCCGAGACGGCAGAAGCCCCCTGACACGCCGCGTGTCCGGGGGCTTTCTGTATGGCCGGCTTTCGTGTTCGGCGCGCTTCGGCCGGCTCCGGTGTTGGTGGTCGGCCGGGGGCGGCTGCTCCGTCGGTGCGAAACCCGAAGGGACTCGCCAGAGCACTCGCCCACGCTCCGAGGGAGGGCGGGATCACGCTGGCTTCGAACAACGCACCTCCCGCGCAGCCTTCCCCGACCTCCCCGCGCAGATCGCAACGGCAACAGACCCGACTTGCAGGAAGCCCTCCCCCAGAATTGGGGGAGGGTGGCGAGCCTAAGCGAGCCGGGTGGGGGCCCCTGCGGACGCCAGCGCGATGACCGCGTGAGGGATGCGAGCGCGAAGCGGCGAGACCCCGCGGCTGTTTGCGGGGGCTCGCCTCCGTTGCACATGGTAGTATCATGTGCTACGGAGCCGCAGCCCGACCCCGGCGCAGCCGGGGGCACGCCCAAACCAGCGGTTCCATCCAGATGCGGATGCAGAACGAAGAAACGGTGGACAAAGCGCTGCGGCACGTGAAGCCGCAGGTGCGGGCCATGGCGGCGTACACGCTGCGCCCCAGCGAGCCGCGGGTGAAGCTCAACCAGAACGAGAGCCCCTACGACGTCCCGGAGGCGCTCAAGACGCGCATCGCGGAGCGCCTGGCGGACCGCCCCTGGAACCGCTACCCGCCCTTCGTGGCCAGCAGCTTCATCGGCGCGGTGGCGGAGGCGACGGGGTGGCCGGAGGCGGGGATCCTGGTGGCCAACGGCTCCAACGAGCTGATCCAGTCGTTCCTGGCGGTGACGGTGGGGCCGGGGAAGGCGGTGGTGATCCCGGAGCCCACCTTCACGCTGTACCGGCTGATGGTGGAGGTGAACGGAGGCACCGTGGTGTCCGTGCCGCTGACGGAGGAACTGCGCTTCGACGTGGACGCGATCGTGCGGGCGGCGCGGGAGTCGGACGCGGCGGTGGTGGTGCTGTGCACGCCCAACAACCCCACCGGGACGGCGCTCGCGCGCGAGGAGATCGCGCGCATCCACGACGAGACGGACGCGCTGGTGCTGCTGGACCAGGCGTACGTGGAGTTCGGCGGCTACGACGCCGTTCCCTTCCTGGAGGGGCGCCCGCGCGCCGTGGTGCTGCGCACCTTCAGCAAGGCCATGGCGCTGGCCGGGCTGCGCGCGGGCTACCTGCTGGGCGACCCGGCGCTGGCGGCGGAGGTGCACAAGGCGAAGCTCCCCTACAACATCAACTTCTTCACCGAGGTGGCCGCGGCGGAGGTGCTGCGCGGGCGCGCCCTGCTGGCGCCGCTGGTGGAGGCCATGCGCGCCGAGCGCGACCGCCTGTACGAGGGATTGCGCGCCGTCCCGGGGCTGCGGGTGTTCCCCAGCGCGGCCAACTTCGTCCTGTTCCGGGTGGAAAGACCGGGGATGACGCACACGCGCCTCTTCGAGCGGCTGCTGGACGAGCACGGGATCCTGGTGCGCGACGTGTCGGGGTACCCCATGCTCGCCGGGTGCCTGCGGGTCAACGCGGGGACGCCGGAGGAGACGGGGGAGTTCCTGGACGCGGTCCGCGCCATCGTCACGGAGGGGTGAGGGGGATGCCACGCACGGGGGAGCGGGAGCGGAAGACGCGCGAGACGGAGATCTCGGTGCGCGTGGAGCTGGACGGCACGGGCGAGGCGGAGGCGGCCACGGGGATCGGCTTCTTCGACCACATGCTGGACGCGCTGGCGCGCCACGGGATGTTCGACCTGCGCGTCCGCTGCCGGGGCGACCTGCACGTGGATGGGCACCACACGGTGGAGGACGTGGGGATCGCGCTGGGCGGGGCGTTCCTGGACGCGCTTGGCGACAAGCGGGGGATCGCGCGCTACGCGGACGCGACGGTGCCGCTGGACGAGGCGCTGGTGCGCGCCGTGGTGGACGTGTCGGGCCGCCCGTTCGTGCGCTTCGACGTGCCGCTGCCGCCGGACCAGGCGCGCATCGGCGACTTCGACGCGGCGCTGTCGGCGGAGTTCTGGCGGGCCTTCGCGATGGAGGCGCGGATCACGCTGCACCTGGACGGGATCCGCGGCGACAACGCGCACCACGTGGTGGAGGCCACCTTCAAGGCGGCGGCGCGCGCCCTGGACGCGGCCACCCGCATCGACGCGCGGCGCGCGGACGTGGTCCCCTCCACCAAGGGCGCGCTGTGACCACGGGCCGGGTGACGGTGCTGGACTACGGGGCGGGGAACCTGCGCTCGGTGGTGAAGGCGTTCGAGCACGGCGGCGCGGAGGTGCGCCTCACGGCGGACCCGGCGGAGGCGCGGCGGGCGCAGCGCCTGGTGCTCCCCGGGCAGGGCCACTTCGGGCAGTGCATGACCCGCCTGGAGGCCGTGGGCCTGGCGGACGCGGTGCGGGAGCACGTTGCCGCGGGACGTCCGTTCTTCGGGATCTGCGTGGGGATGGAACTGCTCTTCGAAGCGAGCGAGGAGGCGCCCGGGGTACGCGGCCTTGGGCTGCTGCGCGGCGGCGTGGACCGCCTGCGCACGGAGCTGCACCTGCCGCACATGGGGTGGAACTCGGTGGAGTTCACGGCGCGCACCTCCGGCGACCCGGTGCTGGAGGGCGTCGCCGGCCCGCGGCCGCGCTTCTTCTACCACGCGCACTCGTACGCCGTGCAGGCCCCGGACGAGGGCGACGTGCTGGGGTGGTGCGACTACGGCGTGCGCTTCGCCTCCATCGTGGGGCGGGACAACGTGTGGGGGATCCAGTTCCACCCGGAAAAGAGCCAGGAGGACGGGCTACGGATCCTCGCCAACTTCGCGCGGCTGTAGGGGGGCGGCAGGGGACAGGGGATAGGTTACAGGGGACAGCCTGCGACGGCGACCCCCTCCCCCGGCCCCTCCCCGCAAGGGGGAGGGGGGGAACGACGCGGCGTGGAGGCGGGCTCCGTGCGGGGGGCGACCCCTCACCCCCCGGCCCCCTCTCCCACAAGGGGAGAGGGGGAGCACGACAGTGCGGAGGCACAGGCAGCCCTCCCCCAGAATTGGGGGAGGGTGGCGAGCCTGAGCGAGCCGGGTGGGGGCCCCGCGGACGCCAGCGCCACCCCCGCGTGAGGGATTTCGGCCCGAAGGGGCGAGACCGCGCGGCTGTTTGCGCGGGCTCGACTCCGTTACGCAGCGTTGTTTGCTGCGTTACGGAGCCGAAGCCCGACCCCGGCGCCAGCCGGGGGCACGCCC
>JBEVLE010000205.1:0-4532 GCA_040509335.1 Longimicrobiaceae bacterium
TCCCTGTTCCCTGTTCCCTGTTCCCTGTTCCCTGTTCCCTGTTCCCTGTTCCCTGTTCCCTGTTCCCTGTTCCCTGTTCCCTGTTCCCTGTTCCCTGTTCCCTGTTCCCTGTTCCCTGTTCCCTGTCCCCTGCCGTTCAGATCCCCAGCCGCTTCCGCCAGTCCGGCGCGCGCTGCGGGAGCCGCAGCTCGCCGTGCTCCAGGCGGTCCAGGAACGCCTCCAGCTTTTCCTGCGTGGAGCGGGAGACCGCGCCGAAGATCCCCCGCATCCCCAGGTACACGCCGCCCAGCACCGGCAGCGCGACCAGCGCCAGCGGGTCCACGATGGGCGTGGCGAGCACGGCGGTCACGATCGCCGCGGCGCCCCCGCCGCCGCCCAGCGCAGCACCCGCCGCCAGGCCGCCGCGCACGTTCCCCAGGTCCGTGGACACCTCCACGAAGCAGGTGTCCGCGTCGATCACCGACACCGCCACGTCCAGCGGCGTCACGTCCAGGAACGCCTGCCGCTCCTGCACCTTGCGGTAGGCGCGGCCCATCACCGCGCCCATCCCCGTCCCCGCCACGTAGCGCGTGCGGTCCGGGAAGCGGCGCTGCACCACCATGTACTCCACCGTCGTCAGGTACTGCTCCACCAGCAGCCCCACCGCGGCCGCCGGGCGGCGCACCGTGCGCGCCGCGAGCACCGTCCGCGGGCCCATGGTGCGGGCGAGCACGCCGCGCTCCGCGGGGGCGCGGCCGCGCACGTCGGCGATGGCGCGGCGCACCGTCGCCGGCTCCAGCCCCAGCTCCTTGCCGATGCGCAGCACCTCCGCCTCGGGGATCCCCTCCGGCTCGTCCGCGTCGCCGGCCGCCGTCTGCAGCTCCACGGCGCGGCGGATGATGGCCTCCAGCTCCTGGCTGGAGACCCGCCGCACCGGGAGGTTGCCGCCGGGGGGAGGAGTGCGTTCGCTCATCGGGTCGTCAGGGACGGAACGAGGGCCGCCGCGCCCCGGGGGACGCGGCGGCCCGCAGGGGCTACGCCGGGAACGCCTCCACCACCACCGCGATCCCCTGCCCGCCGCCGATGCAGGCCGTCCCCAGCCCGAAGCGCTTCCCCTGGCGCCGCAGCTCGTGCAGGAGGTGCACGGTGATGCGCGCCCCGGAGGCGCCCAGCGGGTGCGACACCGCGATGGCGCCGCCGGACACGTTGGTGCGCTCGCGGTCCAGCCCCAGCTCCTTTTCCACCGCGCAGTACTGCGAGCCGAAGGCCTCGTTGACCTCCACCAGGTCCATCTGCCCCACGTCCATCCCCGCCTTCTGCAGGGCCACGCGCGACGCCGGCACCGGGCCGATCCCCATGTGCTTCGGCTCCACCCCCGCGATCCCCCAGCTCACCAGCCGGCCCAGCGGCTTCACGCCGTTGCGGTCCGCCCAGGCGCCGCTGGCGATCACCACCGCCGCCGCCCCGTCGCCGATCCCCGAGGCGTTGCCGGCCGTGACCGTGCCGCCCTCCTTGAAGTACGGCTTCAGCTTGCCCAGGCTTTCCAGCGTGGTGTCCGGGCGCATGTGCTCGTCCGCCGCGAACTGCGTCTCGCCCTTGCGGCTCTTGAGCGCGATGGGGACGATCTCCTTTTCGAAGCGCCCCTCCTGCCACGCCTGGTGCGCGCGCTGCTGCGAGCCGTGCGCGAACTGGTCCACCGCCTCGCGGGTGATGCCGTAGTGGTCCGCCAGGTTCTCCGCGGTCACCGCCATGGAGCACCCCGCGAAGGTGTCCGTGAGCGCCTCCCACAGCGAGTCCTCGTAGAACTTGCCGGCCGGCCCCAGGCGCTGGTCGCCCCAGCGGGCGCCGCGGACCACGTGCGGGGCCTGGCTCATGGACTCGGTGCCGCCGCACAGGGCGACCTCCGCCTCGCCCAGCATGATCTCCATGGCGCCGCTGACGATGGCCTGGAAGCCCGAGCCGCACAGCCGGTTGAGGGTCAGCGCCGGCACGTCGATGGAAAGCCCCGAGCGCAGCCCCACGTGCCGCGCCAGGTAGATGGCGTCGGCCGAGGTCTGCAGCGCGTTGCCGAAGACGACGTGGTTCACCTCCCCGGCGGGAACGCCGGAGCGCTCCAGCGCGCCCCTGGCGGCGAACACGCCCAGGTCGGTGGCGCTGAAGTCCTTGAGGGCGCCCCCGAAGGTGCCCATCCCGGTGCGCGCGGCGGAAAGGAAGACGACGTCGATGTCCTTGCCCTGGGTGCCCATGCGGGATCTTCTCCCTTGAGTGCGAGTACAAGTGAAAGGTTTCACAATATGACCGGCGCGGGGGCGGCTCGCAAGCCGCCGCCGGGCGGCGGAGGTGGACGCGGGGCGGGGGGTGGAACGATCCGCCCGATGCCCTTATCTTTCGACACCGCCGCATCATCCGGCGTGGCACCGGCCCATGTGGAGGCCGGTGTTTTTTGATTCCGCCGCGCCGCGCTTCACCGGCCGGCCGCCCCGGCCGATCCTTTGAACGGCAGTCGCCCGCGCCCGCGGGCTGCCTCCGCAATTCTGCATCGCAGTGCCCCCATGATCGAAGACACAGTCGCCTCCGCCCCGCTCCCGTCCCACTCCTCGGACGAGAGCTCGCCGCGCTCCTCCTGGCTCCTGGAGCGCCTCCGCGAGCACCGCAAGCTCCTTTGGCGCGTGGGGCTGGGCGTGCTCGCCGCGCTGGTCGCGGGGGTGATCGCGTGGAACGTCACCTCCACGCCCGACCCCGGCGAGGAGCTCGCCTACACCGAGCTGCTCCGCCGCATGACGGCCGGCGAGGTGGCGGAGATCACCGTGGTCCCGGGGCGCGAGATCCACGGCGAGTGGTCGGCGCGCAAGCGGGCCGCGGCGGTGGCGTCGCCCGGCGCGGACTTCACCGTGGCCTACCCGCTGGCCTCCATCGAGGGGCTGGCGGAGCGCGCGGAGGCGGCCGGCGTGGAGGTCACGCTGCAGCCCCCGTCCCGCAAGAACCCCGCCCGGGACGTGCTCGCCATCATCCTGCAGGTGGGGATCCTGGGGGCCATCGGCTACTTCCTCTTCCAGCACCACCGCGGCCACCACGGCTCCGAGCTGGGCGAGGCGGCGAAGTCGTCCACCACCTTCGACGACGTCGCCGGCACCCAGGGCGCCGCCGAGGAATTGCGCGAGCTGGTGGAGTTCCTGAAGCGCCCGGCGGCCTTCGCCGCGCTGGGCGCGCGCATCCCCAAGGGCGCGCTCCTTGTGGGCCCCCCGGGGACCGGCAAGACGCTGCTGGCGCGCGCCGTCGCGGGCGAGGCCGGGGTGCCCTTCTTTTCCATCTCCGGCTCCGAGGTGACGGGCTTCATCGTGGGGCTGGGCGCGCACCGGCTGCGCGCGCTCTTCAAGAAGGCGCGCAAGAACGGCGGCGTCATCTTCATCGACGAGATCGACGCGCTGGGCGGCAAGCGCGGCCGCAACCAGTCGCACAACGAGGACGACCGCACCCTCAACCAGCTCCTGGTGGAGATGGACGGCTTCACGCCGTCGGACGGGGTCGTGGTGATCGCGGCCACCAACCGCGCCGAGGACCTGGACCCCGCGCTCCGGCGCCCCGGGCGCTTCGACCGCACCATCGCCGTGGGGCTCCCCACCAGCGAGGGGCGCGAGGCCATCCTGCGGCTGCACGCCACCCGCCGCGGCATCCCGCTGCACCCCGAGGTGGAGCTGGCCCGCCTGGCCCGCCTTTCCCCCGGCTCCAGCGGCGCCGAGCTCGCCAACCTGCTCAACGAGGCGGCGATCCTGGCCGCCCGCGAGCGCGAGCCGCAGGTGCTCTGGCGGCACCTGGAGGCGGCCCGCGACCGCTTCCTGCTGGGCAAGGAGCGGGTGGGCTTCACCGCGCTCCAGGCGGAGTGGAACACCGTGGCGTACCACGAGGCCGGGCACGCCCTCGCCGGGGTGGTGTGCTGCCCCGAGGACGGGCTCCACAAGGTGACCATCCAGCCGCGCGGCCAGGCCATGGGCGTGGCCTTCTTTTCCCCCGACGCGGACCGGCACCTGTACCGCCGCCGCTACCTGGAGGGGCAGATCGTCAAGGGGCTCGCCGGGCGCGCCGCCGAGGAGATCGTCTTCGGGGCGGACGCGGTGACCAACGGGGCCCAGCACGACCTGGTGCAGGCCAACGGCATCGCCCGCAAGATGGTGTACCAGCTGGGGATGGGCGAGGAAACGGGACTCCTGATCCACGACGGGCAGCCCGGCTCGCTGAGCGGCGAGGCGCAGGCGCGCATGGACCGCGAGGTCAGGGGGCTGCTGGAGGCCGGCTACCGCGACGCGCTGGAGGTGCTGCGCGCCAACCGCCCCGCGCTGGAGGCGCTGGCGCAGGCGCTGCTGGAGCGCGAGACGCTGGACGGGCCGGACGCAGTGCGCGTCATGGAGGAGGCGGGGCTGGCCCGCTCGTGGCGCCCCGGCAACCCCGCCGATGGCGAGCGCCGCCTGGGCGGACGGCTCGCCGCCGTGGCCGTCGAGGCGTAGACTCCGGCCGGCCGGCGGGCACCACGCGGAGGCCCCGGGCGCGCCATGCGT
>JBEVLE010000206.1:0-8856 GCA_040509335.1 Longimicrobiaceae bacterium
CTGAGAACGGGCAAGCAGTTGCGTGAGGGATTTCGGCCCGGAGGGGCGAGACCCGGCGGCTGTTTGCCGGGGCTCGACTCCGTTACGCAGCGTTGTTTGCTGCGTTACGGAGCCGAAGCCCGACCCCGGCGCCAGCCGGGGGCACGCCCGAACCCGCCGTCCCGAGCCGTTCGGCCTTTACTCCGGAGGCAGCTTGACCACGGTGAACCAGAAGTCCTCGATGGACCGCACGACGTTGATGAACTGGTCCAGGTCCACCGGCTTGGTGATGTAGCAGTTGGCGTGCAGGTCGTAGGCGCGGCGGATGTCCTCCTCGGCCTGCGAGCTGGTGAGCACCACCACCGGGATCTGCCGGAGCGACGCGTCTTCCTTGATCTCGGTGAGCACTTCCCGGCCGTCCTTGCGAGGGAGGTTGAGGTCCAGGAGGATCAGGTCGGGGCGCGGGACGCCGGCGTGCTCGCCCTGCCGGCGCAGGAAGGCGAGCGCCTCCACGCCGTCGCGGGCCACGTGCAGGTTGCTGCGGACCGTTCCCTCCTTGAGGGCTTCCCGCGTCAGCCGCACGTCGCCCGGGTTGTCCTCCACCAGCAGCACCTCCACGGGGCGGGTCACGCTCTGGCTGCTCATTCTCGGTCGCTCTCCCGGTCGGGGATGGTGAAGCGGAAGACGGTGCCCCCGCCCGGCGCGGGCTCGAACCAGATGCGCCCGCCGTGGCGCTCCACGATCTTCTTGCAGATGGCGAGCCCGATGCCGGTGCCGGCGTACTCGGCGCGGGTGTGCAGCCGCTGGAAGATGACGAAGATGCGCTCGGCGTACCCGGGGTCGATACCGATGCCGTTGTCGGTCACGGAAAAGGTCCACTCGTCGCGCCCGCGCGCGGCGGACACGTGCACGCGCGGGGGCGCCTCGCCGCGGAACTTGACGGCGTTGCCCACCAGGTTCTGGAAGAGCTGCCCCAGCTGGCCGGCGTCGCCCATGACCGTGGGGAGCGGATCGTGGGTGACGGTGGCGCCGGCCTCCTCCACCGCGGGGCCCAGGCTGGCCAGGACGCGCTCCAGCACGGCGGCGGTGTCCACCGGCTCCGGGGCGCCGCCGCGCGTCCCCACGCGGGAGTACGCCAGCAGGTCGTTGATCAGCGCCTGCATGCGGGTGACGCCGTCCACCGCGTAGCCGATGAACTCCTCGGCGTCCTCGTCCAGCCGGCCGCGGTAGCGGCGCGCCAGGAGCTGGGTGTAGCTGGCGACCATGCGCAGCGGCTCCTGCAGGTCGTGCGAGGCCACGTAGGCGAACTGCTCCAGCTCGCGGTTGGAGCGCTCCAGCTCCTCGGTGCGGGCGGCCAGCTCTTCCTCGCCGCGCACCCGGTCGGTGACGTCGCGCAGCACCGCGGTGTAGATGCGGCGCCCGCCCAGCTCCAGCTTGGAGATGGAGGCGTCGGCGGGGAACACTTCGCCGCTCTTCCTCCGCCCGGAGATGCGTCCGCGCTCGCCCATGCGCCGCGACACCACCGGCGAGTCGCCGAAGCGGCGCACCTGCGCTGCGTGGGAGGGCCGCGACCGCTCCGGGATCAGCATGTCCAGCGGCCGGCCCAGCACCTCGTCGGCGGTGTAGCCGAAGACGTTCTCGGCGCCCTGGTTGAACAGGGTGATGCGCTGCTCCTCGTCGGTGGAAACGATGGCGTCGGAGGAGATGGAGATGATCCCGGCGAACTTGGCCTCGGAGCGGCGCAGCGCCTCCTGGGCGCGGCCGCGCTCCACCACCCGCCCCAGCTGCACCCCGATGTGGGTCATGGCCTCCAGCAGGGCGTGGTCGGGGGGGGCGGGCCGGTCGCAAAAGAACTCCAGCACCCCCGCCACCTCGCGCCCGATGAGCACGGGGAGGGCGAAGGCGGCGCGCACCGGCACGGGCCCCGCGCGCCCGCGGACGAAGTGCGCGTCGCCCTCCAGCTCCTCCACCCACACCGGCTGCCCGGCCGCCAGCACCTCGCCCGGGAGTCCGGTCCCGGCCTGGAAGCGCATCCCCTGGGACAGCTCGCGGAAGGCGCGGAAGCGCTCCGGATCGTCCAGGTGCCAGATGCCGGTGGAGGCGAGCCCGCCGCCGGGGGCGGGGAGCCAGGCGTGCCCCACCGGCCACCCGGTGTGGGCGCACACCTCGTCCAGCGTGGTGCGCAGCGCCGCTTCCACGCTCTCGGCCTCGTTGGCGGCGGAGGACACCACCTGGAGGAGCCGCACCAGCCCGGTGCGCTGCTGGAGCGCCCGCTCGGCCTGCTGCCGCCCGGTGAGGTCGCGCGCCACCACCCCGAAGCCCACCCGCCGCCCGTCCCGGCGCAGCTCGGTGAAGGCGGCGCCCACCCGGAAGCGTCCGCCGTCCCTGCGCGCCCACTCCTCCTCGGCCTCGAAGCGCCCGTGCTCGGCGGCCAGCCGCAGCGCCTGCTCCGGCACCCCTTCCGCCGCGCGCTCCGCGGCGAAGAGCGACGCGAGCGGGCGCCCGAGCGCCTCCGCCTCCGGGTAGCCGGTCATCCGCGCGGCGCCGCCGCCCCAGGCGGCGACGCGCCCTTCGGGGTCCAGCGCGAACACGGCGTCGTCGCACACCTCCTCCAGGAGCAGGCGGGCGAGAAGGTCCTTTTCCGGTGCCTCCGGCATGGGCGCGGCGGTCGGGGGAAGGGGGCGGCGGGGCCGCGACAGCCGGAAGCTACGCGCCGCGCGCGCGGGGGGGAAGTGGCGTGCGCGGGCCCCCGTGTCCGGTTTTTCTCGACTCGCGGCGGCGCGAGGCCGGTGGCGTTCCCCTACGCCCGCGGCCCTCGGCGCCCGACGTGCCGGCGGCCGCCGCGCCGTAGCTTTCTTGTCGGACGGCGGGGGAGGTCCCCGCCCGCGGGACCCCCGGCCGGGATGCAACGCACCATGCTCCACCCCCTGCGGACGATCGTCGCCGGCGTGGCGTCGCTGGACGCCCCCGACCCTCTCCTCCCCCACGTCGCCGGGACGGCGCGCGCGCTGGGCGCGACGCTGCACGTGGTGCACGCCTTCGACGGCGGCCACGCGGCGGGGCTGCGGGCCCGCCTGGAGGCCCGCCTCCGCGCGGACGCGCCCGGAACGGCGGCGGTGCTCCACCTGGTGGAGGGCGCGGCCACGGAGCGCCTGCCGGAGATGGCGCGCGCGGTGGGCGCGGAGCTGCTGGTGGTGGGCGCCACGCGCGGGAACCGCGTCTGGCGCCGGTTCCTGGGCACCACCGCCGAGGGCGTGGTACGCCGGGCCGGGGTGCCGGTGCTGGTGCAGCGCGCCTCGCTGGCGCGGGGACCGCGGCGCGTCCTGCTGGCCGCCGACCTGTCGGACGCGGGGGCGGAGGTGCACGAGCGCGGGCTGGACGTGGCCGGGGCGCTCTGTCCGGGGGGCTCCCCGGACCTCCGCTCGCTGCGGGTGGTGGAGGACGGCCCCGCGCGGTCGGCGCGGGAGGCCGCCGCCCAGCGGGAGCTGGACGCCTTCGTGCGTGGGCGCCGGCCGCGCGCCCGCGGGGTGCAGTGCAAGGTGCGCCTGGGCGTGCCCGCGGACGAGATCCTGGCCGAGGCGTCGGAGTGGGCGGCGGACCTGGTGGTGCTGGGAACGGGCGGGGGCCCCGGCGCCGCCCGCTTCCACCTGGGGAGCGTCGCCGCCGCGGCGCTGCGCGGCGCCCCGTGCAGCGTGCTCGCGGTCCCCACCCCGCCGCGCCGGGAAACGCCGGAGGCCGCGCGGGCGCCGGAAGCGATGCCGGCGCCGCTCCCCGCCGCCTGATTCGCCACGCCGCGCCGGACGCGGAGACACGGAATCCCGCGGGCGCTCTTGGACGCCCCGCGCTGACCCCGGACCCCGGAGGACCCCATGCAGCACCCCAGCCTGCGCCGCCCCGTCCTCGCCGCCTCGGACCTGGGCGCCGCCTCCGACGCGGTGGTGCGGACCGCGGCCCGCATCGCCGCGGCCACGGGCGCGGAACTGCACCTGCTCCACGCGCTGGAAGCGCTCGTCCCGCCGTACCCGGACCCCGTGGCCGCCGCCGAGCTCGCGTGGGCCGCGGAGCGGGTCCCCCTGCACCTGCGGCTGCGCGAGGCGGAGGAGGCGCTGCGGGCCCAGCTCCGGCGCGCGGCCCCGGAGGCGCCAGTCCCCGCCGGCGCCGCGGTGCGGGTGGACGCGCCGCACCGGGCCGTGGCGCGGCGGGCGCGGCAGATCGGCGCGGGGCTGGTGGTGCTGGGTCCGCACCGGCTGCGGCAGGTGGCCGACCGCCTGCTGGGGACCACCGCCGACCGGGTGGTCCGCGGCGCGGAGTGCCCGGTTCTAGTGGTCCGCGGCGACCCGCGGCTCCCCGTGCGGCGGGTCATGGTCCCCATCGACCCGCGCGACCCGGCGACGGGCGCGCTGGACGTGGCGCTCGCCATGGCGAAGGCGCTGGGGGCGCACGCCCGCGACGGCGAGCTGGCGGGGGTGGAGCTGCGGGTGGTGCACCTTGCCGGACCCGTCGCGGGGGTGGAGGGGTGGGGCCCGGAGCGCGCCGTGGTAGGCCCGGGAACGAGCCCCGCCGTGGAGGCCGCCCTTGCCCGTGCCGGCGGGTGCGCGGAGGTGGAGGTGCGCGAGGAGGTGGTGTGGGGCGGCCCGCCCGCGCGGGAGATCGTGCGGCTTGCGGAGGAGGACGGGACGGAGCTGCTGGTGCTGGGGACGCACGGACGCGGCGCGCTGGGCCGGGCGCTGGCCGGGAGCGTGGGATCGGAGGTGGCGCGGGCGGCGCCCTGCCCCGTGCTGCTGGTGCCCCCGCGCATGTGGCGGAGCCGGGCGCGCCGGGCGCCGGCGCACGAGGAGGCGGTGAAAGCCGCGCGGTGAGGGAGATGATCCGACATCCCGCGGAAAGCCGCGGCGGCAACATAGACCGCAAGGAATGACACCCTCCCGTGGACCAGGGTCGATCAGGCCTGGCACACGACCCGCCCGTCCCGGGTGGGGACATCTCCCACACCCGGTCTCCCGGCTCTCCCCACACCGTCCCCCGCCCCGCCCCGACATTCCGCCGCCCCCCGCGGCCGTAGCTTCCAGCGGTAGACAGCGAGAACCGCACGAGCGAGGGAGGCAACGGTGGGAAACGGAATCGGCAGCATGCGCCACGGGGTCCGGCGCGGCGCGGGAGGCCTGGTCCTCCCCGTGCTCGCCGCACTGGCGCTCGCCCTTCCCGGCTCCGGCCTGCGGGCGCAGGCCCCGCCGGTCCCCTTCGGGATCGGCGAGGAGCTGGTGTACCGGGCCAGCAGCAGCCGCTTCGGGAAGCTGGGGACGGGGACGCTGACCGTGACCGGCCCGGAGGAGGTGCAGGGACGCCGCGCCTACGTGCTGGGCTTCGACTTCAGCGGGCGCATGGGCCCCGCGGTGATCCGCGACCGCACGCGCTCGTGGCTCGACGCGCGCGCCATGGCGTCCATGCGCTACACCAAGACGGAGCGCAGCCCGCTGGGCAGCCGCAGCGAGGACGTGCGCATGGACCTGGCGGACCGCCGGTGGGCGTCGGCCGGGGGCGAGGGCGGCGCCACCCCCACCGCGGCGCCGCTGGACGAGCTTTCGTTCCTGTTCTTCGTCCGCACGCTGCCGCTGGAAGCGGGCGCCACCTACGACCTGAACCGCCACTTCGACACCCGCCGCAACCCGGTGCGGGTGCGCGTCGTGGGCCGGCAGCGCATCGCCGTGCCGGCCGGCGAGTTCCAGACCATCGTGGTGGAGATGCGCGTGCACGACCCGGAGCGCTACCGCGAGCGGCGCGAGGCCGTGATCCGGCTCTTCCTTTCCGACGACGAGCGCCGCGTCCCCGTGCGCATCGAGTCGTCCATGCCGTTCGTGGGATCGGTGACGATGGCGCTGCAGTCGGCCACGCACGCGGGAGGCGGGTCGGCGGCGAACTGAAGTGCGGCAGTGAACGGCAGTACGGAGTACGGAGGGGCGGCCCCCGAAGACGGCGGCGGGGGCGCCTTTCGCGGTTCCGCAGTATCCACCAGATCTCCTGCGGAGGGAGACAGCCGGGCAGTTTCGGCTGGCTCACGGAGCCGGAGCGGAGACAGCCGGCAGTTTGGCTGGCTCCGCGACCCGCGCAGGAGACGGACGGCCGTATCGTCCGGCTCCGGAGCGGCACCAACGCACGATCCCGGAGAAACGTCCGAGCCGCCATCTCCCAAGGTCGTTGCGCCTGCCGCCGCATGGTCGCATATTGTCCGCCATCAATTACATCGCCCACCCGGGCTCCTCCTGCCGCACCTCCCCATGGAAGATTCCACCCATGTTCTCACCCACGGGAACCGCCGCGCTCCCGTGACCCCTCCCGTCGACGAGCCCCGCGGGCGCCGCGGCCTCGTGTGGCTGGCCTCGGCGGCGGCCCTGGCGGCCGTGCTGACCATCGCCGAATGGGGCGACCGGCCGCCCGCGCCGGTGCCCGCCAGCGCGCCGCCCACGGAGTTCTCGGAGGCCCGGGCGCGCCCGGTGATGCAGTTCCTGGCGGGCACCATCGGCCGGCGGGTGACCGGCTCGCCGGAGCGCGACCGGGCGGCGGCGTACCTGGCCGCCACGCTGGGGGCGATCCCCGGGGTGGAGGTGCAGATGCAGGACCGCATGGACTCCGGGGAGGCCATGTGGCGCCCGGCGACGCTGGAGCTGCGCCGCACCACCAACGTGCTGGCCCGCATCCGCGGCGACTCGGCCTCGGCGGTGCTCGTGTCGGCGCACTACGACTCGCCGCCGGAAAGCTTCGGCGCGGGCGACAACGCGGTCTCGGTGGCGGCGGCGGTGGAGGTGGCGCGCGCCCTGGCGGCCGGTCCGCGCCCGCAGCACACGGTGATCTTCAACTTCAACGACGGCGAGGAAGCCGGGCTCATGGGCTCGCTCGCCTTCCTGGACCACCCCTGGGCGGCGGACGTCCGCGCCTTCGTCAACCTGGAGTCGGCGGGGCCGCGCGGAAAGGCGGTGCTCTTCCAGGCGGGGCCGGGCAACGACTGGCTCACGGAGGAGTACGCCCGCTCCGTCCCCCTGCCGTACGGCACCGTGCTGGGGCAGGACATCTTCCAGAGCGGCGCCATCCCCTCGGACACGGACTTCCGCATCTACCGCGACCAGGGGCGGCTGCGCGGCCTGGACGTGGCGCTGTACCAGGACGGCTACGCCTACCACACGGCGCTCGACCGGGTGGAGCGGGTGCAGCCGGGCTCCATCCAGCACATGGGGGGGAACACGCTGGCGCTGGTCCGCGAGCTGGCCACCGGGCCGCTCCCCGGCGACGTGAGCGCCTCGCCCTCCATCTACTACGACTTCCTGGGGCGGACCATGTTCGCCTACTCGGCGGGCACGGCCGTGATCCTGGCGGTGGTCGGGGTCCTGCTGGCGCTCGCCGCGGTGGCCGTGGCGGCCCGCCGCTCGCCGCTCACCTGGGGCCGGGCGCTCACGGGAATGGGCGTGACGCTGCTGGCGACGCTCGCCGGGCTCCTGGTTCCGGTGGTCCTGGGCTACGTGCTGGGGATGGTGCATCCGCACGGGTGGTACGCGCGGCCGGGGCTGGGGTGGGCGACCTTCGGCGCGCTGGCGCTGGCGGCGTTCCTGTTCGTGCACGCCGTGTGGGAGCGCCGCGGCGCGCGGGGCGGCGCGGGCGACGCGGGTCGCGCCACGCTGGCGGGCGCCACGCTGGCCTGGGCGCTGCTGCTCGCGCTCTTCACCTTCGCGGGGCTGGGGACGGCGTACGTGGCGCTCTGGTGGACGCTCGCGGGGGCGCTGGGGCTGCTGGTGTGGACCTTCGCGCCGCGGGCCTGGTGGGCCGCGCTGCTGGTGGCGTGGGTGGCCCCGGCGCTGCTCACGGCGCAGGTGCAGATCGTCCTGCTCAAGCTGTTCGCGCCGGTGGCGGGGCGCTTCCCCGCGGGGATCGCCTTCGACCCGGTGATCGCGCTGATGGTGGCGCTCCCCACCGTGTGGCTGGCGGCCACGGGCGCGGCCGCGCTGCACCGCGCCGGGCGGCTGCGGCTGGCCTCCGGGGTGCTGGCGGCGGCGGGGCTGGTGGGGCTGGTCGCGCTGGCGCTCTCGCACCCGTACAGCGCGGAGCGGCCCAAGCGCCTGGCGGTGCAGCAGATGGTCACCGACACGTCGTCCACGATCTCCGTCACCGGCGAGGACTGGCTGAGCCCGGGGATGGCGCTGGCCGGGCTGCCGGGGCCGCGCTTCGCTCCGCGCGGGATGGGCTTCACGCGCCCCGCGGAGCGCCCGCAGTTCCCCGTGATGCCGGTGACCGCGACGGCCGAGGGCGCCGCCGCGGGCGACGAGCGCACGGTGCGCCTGCGCATCGCCCCCGGGCGCCAGTACGCGGTGAACGTGCGCATTCCCACGGCCCGGCTGGCCGGCTGGTCGTTCAGCGAGACCCTCCCCCGCATGCTCCCCCAGATGCCCTCCCGGCCGGGGCAGGGCCCCATGGTCGTGCTGCGCGCCTACGGCAACCCCGAGGGCTGGGACGGCACGCTGCGCATCCGCGGCGCGGAGCCGGTGCAGGCCGAGGTGGTGGAGAACTACTCGCCCGGCTCGTCCCCGGCCCTCGACCAGCTCATGGGGCAGCTCCCCGACTGGACGACCTCCGGCACGACGCTCGGGCGGGTCACGAAGCTGACGTTCTGACGACGGAACGGCTCTGAACGGCTTGGAAGGACAGGGGTCGGGCGTGCCCCCGGCTGGCGCCGGGGTCGGGCTTCGGCTCCGTAACGCAGCAAACAACGCTGCGTAACGGAGTCGAGCCCGCGCAAACAGCCGCGCGGTCTCGCCCCTCCGGGCCGAAATCCCTCACGCGAGGGTGCGAGCCGGCCTCCACCAAGGCGCCCCCACCGGGATCTCCCGGTGG
>JBEVLE010000207.1:0-3491 GCA_040509335.1 Longimicrobiaceae bacterium
GGCCCCCTCCCCCGCAAGGGGGGAGGGGGAGCACGACACGGCAAAACCCGAGGTGCAGGAAGCCCTCCCCCAGAATTGGGGGAGGGTGGCGAGCCTAAGCGAGCCGGGTGGGGGCCCTCCCGCGGACGCCAGCCCGAACCCGTCGTTCAGAGCCGTTCGTAGCCGTCCGCAGTCCCCGAAAGCCTCGTCAGAATCCGCACACGACAAGCATTCACTCCCGGAAGCTGTCCCAGCCTGACGCGCCGGCCGTCCACTCGCGAGGACGCCCACGAACCGCCCGAACCGGCCGATAATGGACAACTCGTTGCTCCGCAAACGCATCGAAAAACCCCGCGCCGCGGTACGCCCGATGCCGTTGGCCCCTGCGCAGGAACGACCCCGGCCGCACCCCATCCCGTCTGGAGAGACCATGAGCATCCCCGCACGCATCCGATCCCGCTCCACGGTGGCGCTCGCCGCCCTGATCCTCGTTTCCGGCGGCTGCGCCCGGCAGGTGACCCGCATCGCCCCCGAGCAGGCGGTGGACCTGTCCGGCCGCTGGAACGACGTGGACAGCCGCCTGGTGGCCGAGGAGATCATCCGCCAGAGCTTCGACGCGTCCGCCGGGCAGAGCTGGGCCATGGGCCACGCCCAGGCGCACGGCGGCCGCAAGCCCACGGTGATCGTGGGGACCATCCGCAACCGCAGCATGGAGCACGTCCCGGTCTCCACCTTCGTCAAGGACCTGGAGCGCGCCTACCTGCGCAGCGGACAGGTGCAGGTGGTGGCCTCGCCGGAGGAGCGCGGCGAGGTGCGCGACGAGCGCTTCGACCAGCAGGAGTTCGCCGCGGCGGACAGCCGCGCGCGCCTGGGCCGGGAGCGCGGCGCGGACTACATGCTCCAGGGCGACATCGAGTCGGTGGAGGACCGCGAGGGGCGCCGGAGCGTGGTCTTCTACCAGGTGGACATGACGCTGGTGGACCTGGAAACCAACCAGAAGACGTGGGTGGGGCAGCACAAGATCAAGAAGTACGTGTCGCGCCCGCTGGTCCGCTTCTAGGCCGGGGAGCCGACGATGAACAGGATCGCTTTCCTGGCCGCCGCCGCGCTGGCCGCGTCCGCCGGCGCCTGCGCCCCCCACATGCGCCCGCTGCAGCCGGTGTTGGAGAACGGGGCGGTGCTCGCCCCGCAGTCCGAGACCGACGAGGTGGTGGACCGCGCGCGCGCCGAGGGCGAGGCGCAGCGCGGACGATTGGCGGAGGCGCGCGGGCGCAGCGAGGCCGCGGCGCTCGCCGGCTGCTCGGGGCGCGCCTGCGACGCCATCGCCCGGGGCGAGGTGGCGCTGGGGATGACGGAGGCCCAGGTGCTCGCCGCCACGCGCACCACGGCGGAGGCGTGGGACTCGCGCGGGAGCGGCCGCGGCGCGGTGATGACCGGGCGCGGCGACGGAAGCGGTCCCCACGACGCGGTGGGCGAGATCGCCTACGTGACGCTGCAGAACGGCGCGGTGCGGGGGATCACCTACCGCGAGCCGCAGGGCTTCCGCACCGTCGCCGCCCCGGCGGACGCCACGCTCGGCGGCGTGGCCGCGGCGCGCGCGGAGGCGCTGCTGCGCGAGGGCGACGACTTCGCGGCGCGCGGCGACCTGGCCGGCGCGCTGGACCGCTACGACCGCGCCGACGTGCTGCGCGCGGACGACCCGGCGACCACGCTGCGCATCGCGCGGGCGCTGGACAGGTCGCTCCGCCCGTACGAGGCGGAATTGCGCTACCGCGCGTTCCTGCACCAGATGGAGCTGGAGCGCATCCGCGTGACGGGCGAGGCGTACGCCCGGTGGGCGGCGGCCATCGCGGAGGCGCGGGACCGGCTGGTCGTCCTGGACCGCAGATGAGAGCGCGGCTCCCGCTCCTGCGGACGGCGGCCGCGGCCGCGCTCGCCGCGGCGCTGGCCGGGTGCGCCGCCCGGAGCCCGTTCCCCGCGCGCCCGTCGCCGGAGTCGCTCCCGGAGGGGTCGCCGCTGCGCAGCGCCACCCTGGGGGAGGGCGACGCCTGGCTGCGCCACTACCTCATGGCCGGGGACCCCGGGTCGGCGCTGCGGCTGCTGGACGCGGGGGCCCGCACCGCGCCCCGCGACGAGCTGGTGCGCCGGCTGCAGCTGGGGCTGGTGCTGCACCAGGCGGGGCGCTTCGCCGACAGCAACGACGCGTTCGAGTGGGCGGAGCGGGAGGCGGAGGACCGCTTCACCCGCAGCGTGTCCCGGGCGGCGGGGTCGCTGCTGGTGAACGACGGAATGCTGGAGTACGTCCCCTCGCGGGCGGAACGGGGGATGATCCCCTACTACCGCATGCTCAACTACCTGGCGCTGGGCGACCGCGGCGAGGCGACGGTGGAGGCGCGCAAGGCGGGGGCGCTGCTGGACGGCCGCGAGCCGGGCGAGGGGTGCTCCGGGGCGGCGTTCCTCCCCTACTTCGCCGGGATGGTGCACCAGGCCGCGGGGGAGCGCAACGACGCGCTGGTGTCGCTGCGCCGCGCCCAGCGCGCCTTCGACGGGTGCGCGGACGAGGGGCTGGGCGCGCCGCCCACCCTGGGGCCCGACCTCCTCCGCGCCGCCGTGGAGCTGGGCGTGCGCGAGGTGGCGGACTCGGCGCGGAAGCGCTACGGTCTCGCCGCCGCGCCGGTGGGGCGCCCGTCCGAGCTGGTGGTGCTGGTGGAGCACGGCTGGGTGGCGCACCGGGCGGGGGAGGACGTCCACGTCCCCCTCTTCCCGGAGGACGTGGAGGGGCTGGAGGGCGACGCGGACGGCGACGGGGTCGCCGCGGCGGCGGCGCGGGTGAGCGCGCGCCTCTTCCAGGACCTGGCCGAGCAGGCCGCGTACGGGTCGGCGTTCGACGAGCACCCCGCCGCCCGCTGGGCCGCCGCGCTGGGCGGCGCCCACCTGCTCAAGTTCGCCTGGCCGGTGTACCGCCTGGAGGCCAGCCGTCCCGCGGAGGTGCGGGTGCTGGTGGACGATTCCGCCGCGTCGCCGGCGTCGGTGGAGGACGTGTCCTCCGGGGTGGTGCGCGACTTCGAGGGGCGGCGGCCGCTGGTGCTCACCCGCGCGGTGGGGCGGGGGGTGATCAAGCTCCTGGCCGCGCGCGGGCTGGAAAGGAAGGCGGAAAAGGAGGGCGGCGAGGTCGCGGGATACGTGGCCGGGCGGCTGGCGAACCTCGCCGGCAACGCGCTGGAGCAGGCGGACACCCGCAGCTGGTCGCTGCTCCCGGACCGGATCTCCCTGGCGCGGCTGGCGCTCGCCCCCGGGGAGCACCGGGTGCGGATCGAGGTGCGGAGCGGGGCGGGGGAAATCGCGGACACGATCGACCTGGGCACCGTGACGGTCCGCCCGGGGGAAAGGACCTTCCTGAGCCGCCGCGTTTGGGGGACCGAGGGGGGCGACCCGGAGCCGCTGCGGCGCTGGTACCGCCGGGGCTTCGGCAGGGAGTACGACCCGCGCTGGGCCGCCGGCCTGGCGGCCCG
>JBEVLE010000208.1:0-7073 GCA_040509335.1 Longimicrobiaceae bacterium
CGGTGTCCTCTGCCGTTCTGCGTGAGGGATTACGGCCCGAAGGGGCGAGACCCGGCGGCTGTTTGCCGGGGCTCGACTCCGTTACGCACAGTTTTATCGTGCGTTACGGAGCCGAAGCCCGACCCCGGCGCCAGCCGGGGGCACGCCCAACCCCGCCGTCAAGAACCAGCCGTCACGCCATGACGGGCTCCACCGGGACGGTCTTCACCGGGACCGTCTCCACGCGTGCCGGCTCGGCGACGCGCCTGATCCCCAGCCGCGGCTCGGTGACGACGCGGAAGCCCAGCGCCTCCGGGAGCCCCTTGAGGTCCTCCTCGTTGATCAGGTCCGAGAACGGCGTGCCCACGATCCCGTCTCCCCCGTCCTCGGCCTTGTGGCCCAGGTTCTCGCGCATGCGCGTGGAGATCTCCGCCAGCAGGTCGGTCTGGCGCGCCTCCTTGAGGTCCTCGATCCCCGCCACCACGTTGGTGAACGCCAGCTTTGCGTCGCTCGCGTTCATGTCGCCGGTGGTCAGCCGCTGCGCCTCCCAGAAGTACGACTCCTTGCCCGCGTTCTGGTCGTAGAACGAGGAAACGATGAGCATCCAGCGCAGGTAGTGCTCCCGGTAGCACGTGGAGTAGAACGCCGAGGCTTCGTCCTCCGTGATCTCCCCGCGCATGATGCTCGACAGGGCGGCGGCCGCCAGCATCCCGCTGTACGTGGCGAGGTGCACCCCGGACGACAGGAGCGGGTCCAGGAACGCAGCGCTGTCCCCCGAAAGGAAGTAGCCGGGTCCGGCGAGGACCTCGGACAGGTAGGAGTAGTCGCCCTCGGTGCGCAGCTCGGACACCATCTCCGCGCCGGCGACCGCTTCGCTGGCCAGCCGCGAGCGCGCGATCCCGTCCAGGTAGATGTCCATGACCGAGGTCGTGGCGCGCCGCTCCTTGAGCCAGTCCTCGTGCACCACCAGCCCCACGCTGGTGGTGCCGTCGTGCAGCGGGATGGTCCACGTCCACCCTTCCGGGAGCGAGCCCACCAGGATGGGCCCGGTCAGCCCCACGTGCGGCATCGCGACGCCCCGCCAGTAGCCCCACACGGCGATGTTCCGGAACGCCTCGTTGTGGCGGCGCGAGCGCAGGTAGCGGTTCGCCATGATCCCGGAGCGGCCGGAGGCGTCCACCAGGTAGTCGAAGGCGATCTCGCCGGCCTCGTTCCCGCCCACGACCTGCCAGCTCGCGCTCACGGGCCGGTCCCCCTCGAAGGACAGGGTGCGCACGGCGGTTCCCTCGTACACACTCACTCCCTGGCTCTTGGCGTGCTCCAGGAGGAGCTGGTCGAACTCGGACCGCTTGACCTGGAAGGAGGAGCGGTAGGAGCCGGGCAGCTTGCTCCAGTCGAACAGCCAGCGCTCGGTGCCCCATTCGAAGAAGGCGCCGGTCTTCTTCTGGAAGCCGTGGGCTTCCATCTTCTCGCGCAGACCCAGGTAGTCGAACACGTGGTTGAGCGCCACCAGGAGCGACTCGCCGATGTGGTAGCGGGGAAAGTGCTCCCGCTCGATCAGCGTGACCTGGAACCCCTGCCGCGCCAGCAGCGTGGCCGCGGTGGACCCGGCGGGACCACCGCCGACAACCAGCACCTGTGTCGTGCGTTCCATCATTTCCTCTCTCGACGGGTAAGGGGCTTCTGGTGAGGCGAGCGTGCTGCGGGTGGTTCTACGGGGTGTCCGGGCGAGCGTGCGGCGCGAGCACGGCCCGGAGGAGCTGCCGGGCCTGCCCGCCGTGGAGCAGATGGGGATGCGCAGGTCCGCGCGGGTTCCGCCATCGTCCCTTGATCCGGGCCGCCGGGGAAGTTCGTGCGCCCGGGGTTCCCGGGAGATTTCTGCATGGGGCCGCCCGCGGACGGTGGGCGCTCGCGACGGAAACTTCCTGTCGGGGGCCCGGCCGAGGGGAAAGAACCCGCCGCTCGACGACCGTTTGAAGGTGCGGTGTCGCTAAGTGGGCGTATCCTACCAGCTACGATAAAGAATCACTCGCCCGCGCGCAACTGCCTTGGGCGGCTCGCCCGCGCGGAGGGTGCCGCGCCGCCGCGAAACCCGGCGGGCCGCGCCGCGTAGTCCGGCGTGGAGGGCACGCCGGCGCTCCCGCCGGCCGCGCTGCCCCCACCTCCACGCCGCGACCGCGGAGCGCGCCGATGTATTCCACCTGCATCTTCTGCCGCGGGCCGCTGGGCGCCAACCGGGAGGTGGAGCACTTTCCCGTGGGGCGCCGCCTGGCCTTCGACGCCGCCCGCGGGCGGCTGTGGGTGGTCTGTCCGCGCTGTGCGCGCTGGAACCTGACCCCGCTGGAGGAGCGCTGGGAGGCCGTGGAGGAGTGCGAGCGCGCCTTCCGCGGCACGCGCATCCGCGCCTCCACCGGGAGCGTGGGATTGGCGCGGCTCCGCGGCGGGGTGGAGCTGGTGCGCGTCGGCGAGCCGCGGCGCGGGGAGATGGCCGTGTGGCGGTACGGCGGCCGCTTCGCCGCGCGGCGCGTCCGCGAAGCCGCCCGGGACGCAGTCCGGGGAGCCGCCGGCGCCGTGCTGGCGGGGGCGGGGCTGGCGGCGTGGATCCTTCCGCGCGCGCTGCTCGTCCCCTTGCTGGGTCCCGGCGAGGCGGACGCCCGCGACCCGGACGGGCTCGACGCCGCCGCGGTGGACCGCTGGATGGGGCTGGACCCCGCCGAGGTCCTCGCCCGGGTGGAGACCGTCCGCCCCTACCCGCGCGAGCTGCGGGTGCGCCGCGGCGACCTGGAGCGCGTGCGCGTGCTCCCCGCGGACGGCGCCCGCCCCTGGGGGCTGCGCGTGTCCTCGGCGGACGGCACCGCCGAGCTCGCCGGGGAGGAAGCGCTCCGGGCCGCGCGCCTCCTCCTCCCCGCCGTCAACCGGCGCGGCGCGGGGGAGCGGCACGTGCGCCGGGCCGTGGACCTGCTGGACGGGGCCGACGATGCCGCCGGCTTCTTCGCGCGGGCCCCGGTGCTCGACCCGGCGCTGGGCTTCCCGCTCCCCGTCGTGGAGCTGGACCCCGCCGTGCGCCTGGCGCTGGAGATGGCGGCGCACGAGGAGGCGGAGCGCCGCGCCATGCGGGGGGAGCTGGCCGCGCTGGAGCGCGAATGGCGCGACGCCGAGCGGATCGCCGCGATCGCGGACCGGCTTGCGGTCCCCGCCGGGGTGGAGAGGCGGCTCCGCGGGGCGCGGCGGGCCGGCGGGGCGTGACCGGCCGCGCGCGCGCCGCGTCTATCCCGCGTCCCGGTCCCTCGCTTCCCGCCGTCCCGCTCCGCCCGGATGAACCGACCGTTCCCGCGATCCCCCGTCCCGCGCCGGCTGGCCCTGCTGCCGCTCCTGGCCGCGCTGCACGCCTGCGACCGCGAGCCCGCGGCGCCGCCGGCCGCGGTCCCGTACCTGGACCCGTCGCGCCCGGTCGAGGCGCGCGTGGCGGACCTGATGTCGCGGATGACGCTGGACGAGAAGCTGGGACAGATGGCGATGGTGGAGCGCGCGGCGCTGGGCGGCGGCCGCGCGGCGGACGTCGCCGCGTACGGGATCGGCGCCCTCCTTTCCGCCGGCGGCTCGGCGCCCGAGCCGAACACCGCCGCGGCCTGGGCCGACATGTACGACGCCTTCCAGCGGGCCGCGCTCGGCGGACGGCTGGGGATCCCGGTGCTGTACGCCGTGGACGCCGTCCACGGGCACAACAACGTCCGGGGCGCCACGATCTTTCCGCACAACGTGGGGCTGGGGGCCACCCGCGACCCGGAGCTGCTGCGCCGGATCGGCGAGGCCACCGCGGCCGAGGTGGCGGGCACGGGGGTCGACTGGACCTTCGCGCCCTGCCTGTGCGTCGCGCGCGACGAGCGCTGGGGGCGCAGCTACGAGAGCTTCGGCGAGGACCCGGAGATCGCCGTGTCGCTCGCCACGGTGGTCACAGGCCTGCAGGGCGCGCGCATCGGCGGGACGGCCTCCTCCGTCCTCGCCACCGCCAAGCACTTCCTGGGCGACGGCGGCACCACCGGCGGCGTGGACCAGGGCGACGCCGAGCTCACCGAGGCGGAGCTGCGCCGCATCCACCTCCCCCCCTTCGCCGAGGCGGTGAGGCGCGACGTGGGCGCGGTGATGGTGAGCTACTCGCGCTGGAACGGCGACCGGCTGCACGGCCACCGCTACCTGGTGACCGGCGTCCTCAAGGGCGAGCTGGGATTCCGGGGGATCGTGGTGTCGGACTGGGGCGGGATCGACCAGATCGACGGGGCGCCCCACTTCTCGGCCGCCGACGTGCGCGACGCCGTGAACGCGGGCATCGACATGGTGATGGTGCCCATGGCCTACGAGGACTTCCTGGAAAAGCTGCGCGCCGAGGTGGACGCCGGCCGGGTCCCGCCGGAGCGGATCGACGACGCCGTCCGCCGCATCCTCGCCCGCAAGTTCCAGCTGGGGCTCTTCGAGCGGCCGCTCGCGGACCGCGCGCTCACCGCGACGGTGGGGAGCGCGGAGCACCGGGCGCTCGCCCGCGAGGCGGTGCGCCACTCGCTGGTGCTGCTCAGGAACGACGGCGTCCTCCCGCTGCGCAGGACGGCGCGGGTGTTCGTGGCGGGGCGCCACGCCGACGACGTGGGGCTCCAGTCCGGCGGCTGGACGCTGAGCTGGCAGGGGGCGGCCGGCGACGTGACCCCGGGCACCACCATCCTGGAGGGGATCCGCGCCGCCGTGGCGCCCGGCGGAAGCGTCACCCACGCCCCCGACGGCCAGGGCGCGGCGGGGCACGACGTGGCGGTGGTGGTGGTGGGCGAGGGCCCGTACGCCGAGTACGCGGGCGACCGCGCCGACGAGCTGGGGCTGGACCCTCCCGACGCGGCGGTGCTGGACCGGGTGCGGGCCACCGGCGTCCCCACCGTGGTGGTGCTGGTCTCCGGACGGCCGGTGGTGGTCACAGACCGGCTGCCCGGGTGGAGCGCCCTGGTGGCGGCGTGGCTCCCCGGGACCGAGGGCGCCGGCGTGGCCGACGTGCTCTTCGGCGACCACGCGCCGCGCGGAAAGTTGCCGGTGAGCTGGCCGCGCTCCGCCGCGCAGGTTCCCGTCAACGTGGGCGACCCGGGGTACGATCCGCTCTTCCCTTATGGCTTCGGGCTGACGTATCCCTGATCCGGTTCCGCTTGGAACGGCTTTGAACAGCGGGTTCGGGCGTGCCCCCGGCTGGCGCCGGGGTCGGGCTTCGGCTCCGTAGCAAACGATACCACCGTTTGCAACGGAGTCGAGCCCCGGCAAACAGCCGCCGGGTCTCGCCCCTCCGGGCCGAAATCCCTCACGCAACTGCCTGCCCGTACTCAGGATCCAGCAGTTGCCCCCTCTCCCAGAACTGGGAGAGGGTGGCGGCTATAAGGCCGCCGGGTGAGGGCCTCCGGGCCGAAATCCCTCACGCGGGGTGGGCGCTGGCGTCCGCGGGGATGGACCGCTTTCGCGGGCGCGGCAAGCTCCCTGCATTCCCCCGCCGCCGTCCCGACCGCGCCCGCTCCCGCACCCCCAGGCCGATGACCCGTACGCCCTCGTGCCGCCCTCGCTGGGCAGCCGCCCTCCTCTTTGCCGCGGCGCTCGCCGGGTGCAGCGATCCCGGCCCGGGGCCGGACGTGGGCGCCGGGCCGGTGGAGGTGGTGGACCGCTTCCTGACCCCCGCGGCGGTCCCGGTGCCGCCCGCCGCGCTGGCGGCCGCGGAGCGGCTGGTGCGCGGCCGGGTGGGGGGCGAGGCCTTTCCCGGGGCGGCGCTGGCGGTGGGGAACCGCGAGCGGGTGCAGACGGTGGAGGGCTTCGGGCGGGTGGGGTGGGACACGGCGGCGGCGCCCGTGGACCCCGGCCGCACGCTGTACGACCTGGCCTCGCTCACCAAGGTGGTCGCCACCACGGCGGCGGTGATGGCGCTGGTGGAGGACGGGCGGATGGAGGTGGACGCCCCGGTGCGCCGCTACCTCCCCGAGTGGCGGGGCGGGGGCAAGGACCGCGTGACGGTGCGCCAGCTCCTCACGCACACCTCGGGCGCGCGCGCCGGCGCGGTGCAGATCGAGGGGGAATCGCCCGCGGCCGTGCGGCGGTTCCTGCTGGCATTGCCGCTGGCACTGGAGCCCGGCGAGGACGTGCTGTACTCCGACCTGGGCTTCGTGGTGCTGTGGCTCGCCGCGGAGCGCGCCGCCGGGGAGCCGCTGCCGCGCTACCTGCGCCGCCGCGTCTGGGGGCCGCTGGGGATGGAGTCCACCGGGGTGGGCGTCCCCGTGGGGTGCGCCCGCTGCGCCCCCACCATGCACCTGGAGGAGCGCGACGAGCCCTACGCCGGCGGCTCGTACGACGAGGTGGGCCGCCGGCTGGACGGCGTCGCCGGCAACGCCGGGGCGTTTTCCACCGCGCGCGACCTGGCCCGCTTCGCCGCCATGATCGCCAACGACGGGCGGCTGGGGAGCGCGCGCGTCTTCCGGCGGCGCACCGTGCGCGCCTTCACCACCGCGCAGCCCGGGGCGGGGACGCGGGCCCTGGGGTGGGAGGTGTACTGCCGCGAGGGCGTGGTCCCCGACCGCGAGCCGTGCGGGGAGGTCTACGCATTCGGCCACACCGGCGTCACGGGCACGTCGCTGTGGGTGGACCCGGTGTCGCGCACGTGGGTGGTCCTTCTCGCCAACCGCACCTACCTCCCGCGCCACGAGGTGGACATGCAGAAGCTCCGCCGCCGTCTGTTCGAGACCGTGGCTTCCGATACGGTTTCCTGAAACTGCCGGGTCTGGGCGTGCCCCCGGCTGCGCCGGGGTCGGGCTGCGGCTCCGTAGCAGACGAAACGACCGTCTGCAACGGAGGCGAGCCCCGCCAAACTGCCGGCGGGTCTCGCCGCTTCGCGCTCGCATCCCTCACGCGGGGGTGGCGCTGGCGTCCGCGAGGATGGGCCCCCTCACCCCCCGGCCCCCTCTCCCCCCAACCGGCCCGGCCACCACCCGCCGGTCGAGCAGGACAAGCCCCGCCGTCGGCCGCCCCGCCCGAAGGGCTCGATCCCGCGGACGACGACCTTCCCGTTCCGCTTCGACCAGCCGACG
>JBEVLE010000209.1:0-3975 GCA_040509335.1 Longimicrobiaceae bacterium
CGCGCGGAACCGGTCCGCGCGGGGCTCCGGCTGGCTACATGTTGCGGACGATCTGCTCGCCGAAGCCGGAGGTCGACACCTTGGTCGCGCCCTCCATCATCCGCTCGAAGTCGTAGGTGACGGTCTTGTTGCCGATCGCGCCTTCCAGGCCGCGGATGATGAGGTCGGCCGCCTCGGTCCACCCCATGTAGCGGAGCATCATCTCGCCCGACAGGATCACCGAGCCGGGGTTGACCATGTTCTTGCCGGCGTACTTGGGCGCCGTGCCGTGCGTCGCCTCGAAGATGGCGTGCCCGGTGACGTAGTTGATGTTCGCCCCCGGCGCGATGCCGATGCCGCCCACCTGCGCCGCCAGCGCGTCGGACACGTAGTCGCCGTTGAGGTTGAGCGTGGCGATCACGTCGTAGTCCGCCGGGCGGGTGAGGATCTGCTGCAGGAAGGCGTCGGCGATGGAGTCCTTGACGATGATCTTCCCGGCCGCCTCGGCCTCCTTCTGCGCCGCGTTCGCGGCGTCAGCCCCGTCCTGCTCGGCGATGCGGTCGAACTGCGCCCAGGTGAACACCCGCTCCCCGAACTCGCGCTCCGCCAGGGCGTACCCCCAGTTCTTGAAGGCGCCCTCGGTGAACTTCATGATGTTGCCCTTGTGCACCAGCGTCACCGAGCGCCGGCCGTGCCGGACGGCGTGGCGGAGCGCGGCGCGCACCAGCCGCTCCGTCCCCTCCTGCGACACCGGCTTGATGCCGAAGCCGGAGGTGTCCGGGAAGCGCACCTTCTTGAAGCGGTCCGGGAAGGTCTGGGCGAGCACGTCGCGGAAGCGGCGGGCGTCCTCCGTCCCCTCCTCGAACTCGATGCCGGCGTAGATGTCCTCGGTGTTCTCGCGGAAGATGGTCATGTCCACCTGGTCCGGGCGCTTGACCGGGGAGGGCACGCCTTCGAACCAGCGCACCGGGCGGACGCAGGCGTACAGGTCCAGGATCTGGCGCAGCGCCACGTTGAGCGAGCGGATCCCCCCGCCCACCGGCGTGGTCAGCGGCCCCTTGATCCCCACCAGGTACTCGCGGAAGGCGTCCAGCGTCGCGTCGGGGAGCCAGTTCCCCGTCTGGTTGAAGGCCTTCTCGCCCGCGAGCACCTCCATCCAGCGGATGCGGCGCTCGCCGCCGTACGCCTTTTCCACCGCGGCGTCGAACACCGGCTGCGACGCGGCCCAGATGTCGGGCCCCGTGCCGTCGCCCTCGATGAAGGGGAGCACCGGGTTGTCGGGGACGGTCAGCTCGCCGTCACGGATGGTGATGCGCTCCCCGTCCGCGGGGAGCTGGGGCTGCCAGTTCTCTGCCATGGCTCTATGCGAAAGCTGAAAGTGGTCCGATAGCCTGTTCCGCGCGCGTGAGCCCGCGCGCGGCGACAGGGTAGCACGAAAAAGCTCCGGGGCGCAACGGGGTCACCGCCGCGCCCCGGAGGACGACGATCAGGGCACCGAGCTTATCGCTCGGAAAGCGGCTTGACCTTGAGCCCGCGCGGGCCGGTGTAGTCGGCCTGCGGGCGGATCAGCCGGTTGTTGGCGTACTGCTCGAACAGGTGCGCGGTCCACCCCGGCGTGCGCGCCAGCGCGAACACGCAGGTAAACAGGTCCTCGGCGATCCCCAGCGTGGTGTACACGCTGGCCGAGAAGAAGTCCACGTTGGGGTAGATCTTCTTGCCCTTCTTTTCCATCTCCTCCGCCATGACGGCGCGGATCTGGTCGGAAAGCGTGAGCCAGTGCGTCTCGCCCGCCTCCGCCATGATCTGGTCGGCCAGCTCGCGCAGGATGCTGGCGCGCGGGTCGGTGGCCTTGTACACGCGGTGCCCGAAGCCCATCACCCGCTTGCCGCCCGCCAGCGCGTCGCGCACCCACTGCCCGGGCTCGGTGCCGCTCGCCTCGATCTCGCGCAGCATGTTCATCACCTCCACGTTCGCCCCGCCGTGCGACGGCCCCTTGAGCGTGCCGATGGCGGAGGTGATCGCGGAGTAGATGTCGGACAGGGTGCCGGCGGTGACGCGGGCCGCGAAGGTGGAAGCGTTCATCCCGTGCTCGGCGTGCAGGATGAGCGCGGCGTCCATGGTGCGGACGCGGGTCTCGCCGCCCTCCTCGCCATTCAGCATGTACAGGAAGTTGGCCGCCATCCCCAGGTCGGAGCGCGGCTCCACCGGCTCCTTGCCGTGGCGGATGCGGTCGAAGGCGGCGACCAGCGTCGCCGTCTTGGCCGTGAGCAGGATGGACTTGCGGCGCAGCTCCGGCTCGGAGTTGTCGTCGGCGGCGGGGTCGAACATCCCCAGCGCGGACACGGCCGTGCGAAGCGCCGCCATGGGGTCGGCCTCGCGCGGGTAGGCGCGGAGCATGTCCAGGAGCTCCGGGCTCACCGTGGCCTCCGCGGCGAGCTGCCGCTTCAGGCCGTCGAGCTGCTCCTGGTTGGGGAGCTCGCCGTTCCAGAGGAGGTAGCACACCTCCTCGAAGGTCGTGTTGCGGGCAAGATCGTCGATGTCGTACCCGGCGTAGACCAGCTCTCCCTGGTTCCCGTCGATGTGGCTGAGCTTGGTCTCCGCGACAACTACACCCTCAAGACCGGCTTTGGACATGGCAGCTTCCTCTATCGCGATTGCAGGGATAGATTACGTTTTTCCGCAAGCTTCGGGGTCCGGAAAGTGCCGCGGACGCGCCCCGCGCCCTGCCGCATCATTCGGACCACGCAAAGTCCGTCAGTATAGCGAGGGTTCCGCCGGCGTCGCAAGTCGCCGCCGCGCCTGTCCCGAGAGGACCGGATCCCGCCTCCCACCCGTGAGCCCGCCGCGCTGCGTGACGCCAGACACCGACGCCTACCTCGTCGCCCGGATCCTGGAGGGCGACGCCGACCGCTACGCCGTCCTCGTGGGAAGGTACCAGGACTCGCTCTTCCGCTACGCCGTGGGAATGGTGCGCGACGGCGACCTGGCCTCCGACCTGGTGCAGGACTCCTTCGTCAAGGCGTACACCAGCCTGGCGAGCTGCCAGGACCCCAACCGCTTCGGGGCCTGGGTGTTCCGCATCCTGGTCAACCGCTGCAAGGACCACCTCAAGAGCCGCCGCAGGCACACCCTCCCGCTGGAGGAGGACACCGCCACCACGCCGGACTCGGACAACCCGGCCATCAGCGCGGACCGGGCCGACCTGCGGCAGATGGTGGAGCGGGCGCTCGCCACCCTCCCGGAAGCGCAGCGCGAGGCCTTCCTCCTCAAGCACCTGGAGGGTCACTCCTACGAGGAGATGGCGGAGATGCTGGGCGCCTCCGTCAGCGCCCTCAAGATGCGGGTCCTGAGGGCGCGGGAGGCGCTGCAGGGGCTGCTCAAGGAGCTCGCCGAGTAGGCTGGGCGCGGGTCAGCCCGCCTCCGCCTGCTCCTGGTCCTCCTTGCACAGGCGCGCGTGGGGGATCACCTCCAGCCGCTCGAAGCCGATGTCCCGGCCGCAGCGCTCGCACCTGCCGAACTCCTCCGGCGTGTTGAAAAGGCGGCGCAGCGCCTCGTCGATCTCGTACAGCCGCCGCCCCTCCTGGCTGGCCAGCAGGAAGTCCTTTTCCTGCTCCTGCGCCTCCGTGCCGATGTCGGCCAGGTGGAGGCGGTACAGGCTCATCTCCCCCGAGCGGTCGCGCAGGTCCTGGGTGCGCTCCTCGAAGTGGCCCAGCGCCTCCAGCGCGTCCTCCCGCTCGCGCCGCAGCAGCGACTCGATCCGGTCCCTCTGTTCCTGTGTCAGCATTCGCTCCCTCGTTCGGTCGGTGGGTTGCCGGCGGGGCGGGTAGCAACAACCATTCCGGCGCCCGGATCGGGATAGGGGACAGCCGGGGCTCCCGGCTGTACCCCTCCCACACCACCGGACATGCGGGTCCGCATCCGGCGGTTCGCAGAGTTGAGGTCAGTGCGGTACCAGCCGGGGCAGGCCCATCTGTTCGAAGAGCTTGCCCGGCAGGG
>JBEVLE010000210.1:0-3620 GCA_040509335.1 Longimicrobiaceae bacterium
TGCTCCACCGCGAGCCGTCGTCGCCCGCTTCCAGGCGCAGCATGGCCGAGCTGACCGTGGTTTCCGTCAGCCCGAACACGTGCACCAGCGGCACGCCGAGCCGCGCCCACTCCGCCAGGCGCTCCGGGTGCACCCGCTCGCCGCCCACGATCACGAAGCGCAGCGACGCCGGCAGACGCCGGCCCTCCTCCGTCAGCATCCGCACCCACTCGTGCCAGAACGCCGTGGGCAGCTCGAAGCCGGTGACGCCCTGTGCCTCCACGGTCTCCAGCAGCGCCCCGGGCGATTCCAGCAGGTCCTGCCCCGGGAAGACCACCGCCGCGCCGGCGAGCCAGGCGGGGAAGATCTCCTCGACCATGACGTCGAAGCTGGGCGAGGCGAACTGGAGGAAGCGGTCCCCCGCGCCCAGCCCCAGCTCCGTCCGCGCGGCCTCGGCGTAGCAAATGAGCGAGCGGTGCGAGACCATCACGCCCTTGGGCGCGCCCGTGGAGCCGGAGGTGTAGATGACGTACGCCGCGTTCTCGGGATCGACGACGGCCGGGGCGACGGGGACTTCCGGGACCTCGTCGGCATCCACGAAGAGCGTCGCCGCCGCGGAGGCGGGGACCGTGTCGGCGAGGCTTGTCCGCGTGACGACGACCCGCGCGCCGCTGTCGGCGAGCAGGTAGGCCAGGCGGTCGGCGGGGTACGCCGGGTCCAGCGGCACGTAGGCGCCGCCCGCCCGGAGCACGCCCAGGATCGCGACGGCCAGCTCCGCGGAGCGGTCGAGGAGGATGGCGACGCGCGCCTCCGGCCCCACGCCGAGCGAGCGCAGCCGGGCCGCCAGCTGGTCGGCGCGCGCCTCCAGCTCGGCGAAGCCCAGGCGGACACCGCCGGCCAGCACGGCGGGCGCGTCCGGCGTGGCCGCGGCGCGCAGCGCGATCAGCTCGTGCACGGAGCGCCCGCGCGGGAAATCCGCGGCGGGACCGCGCCCGGCGGCCAGCAGCCGCAGCCGCTCGTCCGCGCCGAGCCCGGTCACCCGGTCCAGGGGCAGACGCGGGTCGGCGGCGAGCTGGTCCAGCAGCACCCCGAGCTCCTCCAGCAGCCGCGCGGCCGACGCCGGGGCGACGCGCGACAGCTGGTGGCCGAGCTGGATGTCCACGCCCTCCCCCTGCACAGCGGCCGACAGGAACAGCGGGATGTCGTCGCGCTCGATCACCCGCGCCGACTCCACGCGGAAGCCCACGTCCCGCTGCGTCAGCGCCGCGTCCACGGGGTAGTTGGAGAACGAGAACGCGCTCTCGAAGAGCGGCTGCCCCGCCGGGACCTCGCTCCACTTCCGCAGCTGCACCAGCGGCGTGTGCTCGTGCTCCCGCAGCACCGCCTGGCGCGCCTGGAGCTCGCGCAGCCACTCGCCCACGACCATCTCCGGCCGCACCCGCACGCGCACCGGCAGCGTGTTGATGAACAGCCCCACCATCTCCTCCGCCCCGGCGAGCCGCGGCGGACGCCCGGAGACCGTGGCCCCGAAGACCACGTCCGCCTCGCCCGACCGGCGCGCAAGCAGCAGCCCCCACGCGGCCTGGAGCAGCGTGTTCAGCGTCAGCCCCTCCGCCCGCGCGAAGGCCTGCAGGCGCGCCGTCCGCTCCGCGTCCAGCCGCAGCCCGGCCTCCCCGTGTCCGCCCGGCCCGGCCGCCGCGTTCCCCGGCCGCGGAGCCGCGCCGTCCAGCGGCAGCGGCGTGGGCGCGGCGAAGCCGTCCAGCGCCTCGCGCCACGCCGCCTCCGCCCGGGCGAGGTCCTGCTCCGCCAGCCACGCAACGTAGTCGCGGTGCGGGCGCACGCCCGCGAGCCGCACCTGCCGGCCCTGGGCGTACCCCTCGTACAGGTCCAGCACGTCCCGGAAGAACAGCGGCAGGCTCCAGCCGTCGAGCACCAGGTGGTGGTGCGTCCACACCAGCTCCCAGCGGTCGTCGCCCGTGCGGAAGAGCGCCAGCCGCATCAGCGGCGCGCGGCGGACGTCCACGCCCCTCCGCCGGTCCTCCTCCAGGTACGCCTCCAGCCCCGCGCGCTGCCCTGCCTCGTCCAGCTCCCGCCAGTCGTGCTGCACGAATTCCGGCGCGGCGCGGCCCGCCACCACCTGCAGCGGGCGCTCCAGCCCGTCCCACTCGAAGCGCGTCCGCAGCGCGGGGTGCCGCTCCATCGCCGCCTGCCAGGCGCGCAGGAAGAGCGGCGCCTCGGGCGCTCCGCGCAGCGTGAGCACCATCTGCCCCACGTAGGTGCCCTGCCCCTGCTCGTCCAGCGTGTGGAAGAGCATCCCCTCCTGCATGGGCGTGAGCGGGTAGACGTCCTCCACGCCGCGCTCGCTCCCCAGCAGCGCGTCCAGCGCCGCCTGCCCCAGCCCGGCGAGCGGGAAGTCGCCCGGCGTGTAGCCGCCCGCCTCGGCGGCGCGGCAGTGCGCGATCAGCTCGCGCAGCTCCGCGGCGTACCACCCGGCGAGGCGCTCGATCGTTTCCCGGCGGTGCACTCCCTCGGCATAGCCGATCCGCACCTCCAGGCGCCCGTCCCGCACCGCACCCGTCACCAGCACGCGGTGCGCGCGCGGCGTCCGCCCGTCCGCCGTGTCCCCGGCCGGCTCCTCCGCGAGGGCGAAGAACGCTTCCCCGGACACCGCCGCGTCGAGCTGCCCCAGGTAGTTGAACGCGACCTCCGCCCGGGGCGCACGGGCCAGCTCCGCCCCGGCCTCGCCCCCGGCGTAGCGCAGCAGCCCGTAGCCGATCCCCCGGCGCGGCACCGCGCGCAGCTGCTCCTTGACCGCCTTGAGCGCCGCGCCCGGACCGCCGCTCCGCGGCGGCTCCAGCACCACCGGGTAGATGGTGGTGAACCACCCCACCGTGCGCGACAGGTCAACGCCGCCCACCGCCTCCTCCTCGCGGCCGTGGCCTTCCAGGTCGATGCGCACCCGCGCCTCGCCCGTCCACCGGGAGAGGGCCGCGGCCAGCGCCGCCAGGAGCACGTCGTCCACCTGAGTCCGGTACGCCTGCGGCACCTCGCGCAGCAGCGCCCCGGTCTCCTCCGCGCCCAGGCTGATCGCCACGCTGCGCGACCGCGCCTCGGTGTCCTCCCCCGCGGGATCGTCCACGGGCAGCGGCGCCACGACCAGGGCGGCCCCGGCCGACCAGTACGCCGCCTCGTCCGCCAGAGCTCCCGACCCGGCGTGCTCCGCCAGGCGCTCCGCCCACGCCTTCCACGACGTGGTCTTGGCGGGCAGACGTACCGCCTCGCCCCGCGCGAGCTGCGCGTACGCGCTCTCCAGGTCCTCCAGCAGCACCCGCCAGCTCACCCCGTCCACGACGAGGTGGTGGATCGCCAGCAGGAGCCGCTGCGGCTGGCCGGCCCCGCGCTCGAAGAGCGCCGCGCGCAGCAGCGGCCCCCGCGACAATTCCAGGCTCCGCTGCACCTGCTCCGCCGCCGCCTCCATCGCGCCGCGCCGCGCAGCTGCCGGCACGCCGGACAGGTCGAGCACCGCGAGCGCCCGATGACCCGCCGCGTCCGCGTGCGACTGCTTCCACGCGCCGTCGGCGTCCCGGCGGAAGCGCAGCCGCAGCGCGTCGTGGTGCGCCTCCAGGGCGGCCGCGGCCCGC
>JBEVLE010000211.1:0-3500 GCA_040509335.1 Longimicrobiaceae bacterium
GAACATCCCGATCACCCCCTCCAGCTCCAGCCGCCCGCGCCCGGCCGTCGGGGTGCCCACGCTCACGTCCTCCTGCCCGCTCCAGCGCGCCAGCAGCGCCTGGAACGCCGCCAGCAGCGTGATGAACAGCGTCGCGCCCTCCGCCTGCCCCAGCTCCCGCAGCGCCGCCGTGGCCGCCGCCGACACGGCGAACCGCCGGCGCCCGGTGCGGTGCCCCTGCACCGGCGGGCGGGGCCGGTCCGTGGGCAGCTCCAGCAGCGGCGGCGCGCCGGCGAGCGCCTCGCGCCAGAAGCGGACCTGCGCCTCCAGCGCCTCGCCGGAGATGCGCTCCCGCTGCCACACCGCGTAGTCCGGGTACTGCACCGCCAGCGGCTCCAGCGGCGACGGCAGGCCGGCCGAGAACGCGTTGTAGAGGGCGGACACCTCGCGGCTCAGCACGCCCATGGACCAGCCGTCGCTGACGACGTGGTGGAGGTTGAAGACCAGCCCCCACTCGTCGGCGGCCAGGCGCAGGAGCGAGGCGCGCAGCAGCGGGCCGCGCGCCAGGTCGAACGGGCGCGCCGACTCCTCCATCGCCAGCCGGCGCGCCAGGGCCTCGCGCACGCCGCCGGGGAGCCCGGACAGGTCCGCCACCGGCACCCGCACCGGGCCGGCGGGAAGGACGACCTGCACCGGCTCGCCCGCGGTGGCGGCGAAGACCGTGCGCAGCGACTCGTGCCGCCGCACCATCTCGGCGACCGCCCGGCGCATGGCCGCCACCTCCAGCACGCCGCGCAGCCGCAGCGGGAAGGGCATGTTGTAGGCGCTGCTCGCCGGGTCCAGCTGCTGGATGAACCACAGACGCTGCTGCGCGAACGACAGCGGCACCGGCCCGGCGGCGGGCCGCGGGCGCACGCGCTCGTCCTCGCGCTTCTGGACGGCGCGCTCGCGGAGCAGCCTGCGCAGGAGCTGCCGCCGCTCGGGCGACAGCGCCTCCGGCTGGGCCGGGGGGGACGGATCGGGATCTCGCTTCTCGGGCACGGGACGCTATTCGCTCCCGGGGCCGGGCGAGAACCACCCGGCGAACGCCTCGTCCTGCATCAGCCGCTCCTCCAGGTATGCCGCCATCCCGGCGATGGTGGGCGTGTCGAACATGACCCGCAGCGGCACGTCCTCGCCCACCTCCTCGTGGACCCGAGCGATCACCCGGGTGGCGAGCAGCGAGTGGCCCCCCAGCGCGAAGAAGTCGTCGAACACCCCCACGCGCTCCAGCTTGAGGACCTCGCACCACACCTCCGCCAGGATCTCCTCCACCAGGGTGCGCGGCGCGACGGGCTCCGCGTCCGCCGCGGGCGCGTCCGGCGGCGGGAGCGCGCGGCGGTTCACCTTGCCGTTGGGGGAGAGCGGGAGCGCCTCCAGCACCATCACCACGGAGGGCACCATGTGTGCCGGCAGGCGCCGGGCGGCGTGCTCCCGCAGCCCGGCCGGCGTGGGCGGCTCGTCGCCGTCCTGCACGGCGTAGGCGACGATGCGCCGGTCGCCGGGCTCGCCGGGGGCGGAATCGTCGCGCACCACGGCCACCACGTCGCGCACGGCGGGGTGGCTGCCGAGCGCGGCCTCCACCTCGCCCAGCTCGATGCGGAAGCCGCGCACCTTGACCTGGAAGTCCGCCCTCCCGAAGTACTCCAGCTCGCCGTCGGGGCGCCAGCGCACCCGGTCCATCGTCCGGTACATGCGGCCGCCGGGCTCCCCGAAGGGAAGGGGGAGCCAGCGCTCCGCCGTCAGCTCCGGGCGGCGGTCGTAGCCGCGCGCCAGCCCGCCGCCGGCGAGGTACAGCTCGCCGACGACGCCCACGGGCACCGGCTGGAGGTGGCGGTCCAGCACGTACGCCCGCGTGTTCGCGAGCGGGCGGCCCATGGGCACGGGGTCCGCCCCCGCGGGGACCAACGACAGGGTGGAAAAGACCGTGTCCTCGGTGGGGCCGTACAGGTTGCGGACGATTTCCACGTGGCCGAGCCCGTGGAGCGCCCGTGCAAGCGCCGCCGGCACCGCCTCGCCGGCCAGGTTGACGGCGCGGACGCTCGCGGGGATGCCGCCCATGCGCACCAGCTCCGCCGCCACCGTGGGCACCGTGCCGACGCAGCTCACCGCCTCCCCGGCCGGCACGGACGGCAGCTCCAGGGCGTTCTCCACCAGCACCAGCTTTCCGCCCCACGCCAGCGTGCCGAAGATCTCCCCCACCGACACGTCGAAGCTGACGGAGGTGGAGAAGAGCATCGACGACCGCTCGGCGTCCGACATGCTTTCCCGCAGCCAGTGCAGCAGCACGACCACGGACGAGTGGCGGACCATCACCCCCTTGGGCCTGCCGGTGGAGCCCGAGGTGAACACGACGTACGCCAGGTTCTCGGGATCCACGCCGCTCTCCGGCGCCGTGTCCGGCTCCGCGGCGAGGTCGTCGCGCGCCCCGTCCAGCGCGAGCACGTCCACGGCGCCCTCCGGCACGCTCCCCGCCAGTCGCTCCTCGGTCAGCACCAGGCCGATCCCGGCGTCCTCCACCATGTAGCCCAGCCGCTCGAGCGGGTACGCCGGGTCCAGCGGCACGTAGGCGCCGCCCGCCTTGAGCACGCCCAGCAGCGCCACCAGCAGCTCCGGCGTGCGGCTCATGCACACGCCCACCCGGCTCTCCGGCCCCACCCCGCGCCGCCGCAGCGCGTGGGCCAGCCGGTTGGCGCGCCGCTCCAGCTCGCCGTACGTCATCCGCTCGCCCCGCCAGGACACGGCGGCGCCCTCCGGCGTCCGCGCGGCCTGCGCCGCGAACAGGTCGTGCACCCGCGGCCCCGCGGGGTACGCCCGCTCCGTCGCGTTCCACTCCGCGAGCACCCGCGCCCGCTCGGCCTCGCCCAGCAGCGGCAGCTCGGCCACGGGGAGATCGGGGGAGCGGGCGAGCGATTCCAGCAGCGTGGCGAGGTGGCCCAGCATCCGCTCGATGGTGGCGCCCTCCCACAGCTCGGTGCGGTACGAGAGCGAGCCCGCCAGCCGCTCGCCGGCGTCGGACACGCCGAGCGTCAGGTCGAACTTTTCCGTCCCCTTGGCGGCGCGCATCGGCTCCACCTCCACCCCGCCCAGCTCCAGCGCGTCCGCCTCGTCCCGCGCAGCGCTGAAGGTGAGCATCGCCTGGAACAGCGGCGCGTGCGCGAGGCTCCGCTCCACGCTCAGCTCCTCCACCAGACGCTCGAACGGCAGGTCCTGGTGCGCGTGCGCCTCCAGCACCCGCTCCCGCACCCGCCTCACCAGCTCCCCGCCCCCCGGCTCCCCCGACAGGTCCGTCCGCAGCACCAGCGTGTTCACGAAGAACCCGATCAGACCCTCCGTCTCCAGCCGCGTACGCCCCGCGATCGGCGTCCCCACCACCACGTCCTCCTCCCCCGCGTACCGACCCAGCAGCGCCGCCCAGCCCGCCAGCAGCACGGTGAACAGCGTCGCCCCCTCCCGCCGCGACAGCGCACGCAGCCCCGCCG
>JBEVLE010000212.1:0-29822 GCA_040509335.1 Longimicrobiaceae bacterium
GCCGGCCCGCAGCACGCCCAGGAGGGCGGCCACCATCGCCGGGGTGCGCTCCAGGAAGATGCCCACGCGCACTTCCGGCCCCACGCCGGCGGCGCGCAGGAAGCGGGCGACGGTCGCGGAGTCGCGGTCCAGCCCGGCGAAGGTGACGCGCTCCCCGCCGGCGACCAGCGCGACGGCGCCGGGGGTGCGGCGCGCCTGCGCCTCCACCAGCTCGTGGATGCACGCGCCGGCGGACGCGTCGGCCGGGGCGCCCTGCCAGCGCGCCAGCACCTCCTGGCGCTCCGCGTCGGCGAGGATGGGGAGCTCGGCGAGCGGACGGTCGGGCTCGGCGGCGGCGCGCTCCAGGAGCGTGACGTAGTGGGCGAGCATGCGGTCGACGGTGTCCGCGTCGAACAGCTCGGCGCGGTACGAGGCCTCGCCCACCAGCCGCGCCCCGTCCTCGGCCATCCCCAGGCTCAGGTCGAACTGCGTGGTCTCTCCCGCGCGGCCCACCGCCTCCGCCCGCACCCCGCCCAGCTCCAGCTCGCCGCGCTGGTTGTTCTGGAGGACGAACAGGACCTGGAAGAGCGGCGTGTGCCGGAGGCTGCGCTCCGGCTGCAGCTCCTCCACCAGCTTCTCGAAGGGGATGTCCTGGTGCGCGTAGGCGCCCAGGGTGGTCTCGCGGACCCGGGCGAGCAGCCCGCGCAGCCCCGGCGCGCCGGACAGGTCGGCGCGCAGCACCAGCGTGTTGACGAAGAAGCCGATCAGTCCCTCCAGCTCCGTCCGCGTCCGTCCCGCGATGGGGGTGCCCACGCTCACGTCGTCCTGGCCGGACCAGCGCCCCAGCAGCGCCTGCCACCCGGCCAGCAGCGTCATGAACAGCGTGGCCCCCTCGCGGCGGGCCAGCTCGCGCAGCGCCGCCGCCGTGCGCTCGGGCACCACCAGCCCGCGGTGGGCGCCGCGCGGGCTCTGCACCGCCGGGCGAGGCCGGTCCGTGGGCAATTCCAGCAGCGGCGGGGCGTCCGCCAGGCGCTCGCGCCAGTACGCGAGCTGCCGCTCCAGCGCGGCTCCCACGAGCCAGCTCCGCTGCCACGCGGCGTAGTCCGGGTACTGCACGGGGAGCGCGGGGAGCCGCGCCTCGGCGCCCGCGGCGAAGGCGGCGTACAGGGCGGACAGCTCCCGCAGGAGGATGCCGGCGGACCAGCCGTCGGTGACGACGTGGTGGATGGTGAGCAGCAGCTCCCACTCGTCCGCCCCCAGGCGCAGCAGCCGGGCGCGCAGGAGCGGCCCGCGCGCCAGGTCGAAGGGCGTGGCCACCTCGGCGAGGGCGCGCTCCGCGGCGGCGGCTTCGCGCCGGTCCACCGGGAGGGCGCGCAGGTCCTCCACCTCCAGCGGGCGCGGCCGGGCGGGCTCCACCACCTGCACCGGCGCGCCGTCGGCGACGGCGAACACGGTGCGCAGCGACTCGTGCCGGGCGCGCAGCGCGTCCAGCGCCCGCTCCAGCGCGCCCACGTCCAGCGCGCCGCGCAGGCGCAGCGCGTGCGGCATGTTGTAGGCGGTGCTGTCCGGCTCCATCTGCTGGATGATCCACAGGCGCTGCTGCGCGAACGACGCGGGGATCGGCCGGTCCCGGGGGACGGGGACGAGCGGCGGGGCCTGCGTCCCGGCGCTGTCGCGCAGCGCGGCGTCCACCCGCCGCGCGAACTCCTCCAGCGTGGACACCTCGAACAGCTCGCGCAGCTGCAGCTCCGCGCCCAGCCGCTGGCGCACGCGCGAGATCACCTGGGTGGCCATGAGCGAGTGCCCGCCCAGCGCGAAGAAGTCGTCGTGCGCACCCACCCGCTCGCGGCGCAGCACCTCGCCCCAGATCTCCGCCAGCGCCTCCTCCACCGGGCCGCGCGGCGCCACGTACTCGCGCGCCCCGGCGGCCACGGCCTCCGGCGCGGGGAGGGCGGCGCGGTCCAGCTTGCCGTTTGGAGACAGCGGCAGCTTCTCCATGGGCACGAAGGCCGCGGGGAGCATGTAGTCGGGGAGCGACTCGCGCAGCCGCGCCCGCAGGTGGTCCGGGTCCACGGCGCCCGGCCGCGGCTCCGCCACCACAGGCTCGCCGTCCTCCGCCAGCACCAGGCGGTGCAGCGGCGAGGCGCGGAAGGGGGCGTCGTGGTGGGCGGACACGTGCTCGAACTCCACCGGCTCGCGGCCGTGGCGCGCCACCACGCCGCGCACCGAGTAGTCGGGGGCCACGCCGTTGCCGGAAAGCGCCGTGCCGCACTCCACCACGATGCGGTCCCCGGCGCGCACCTCCACGCCGTCCTCGAAGACGGGGAAGTACACCGGGAACCAGGCCGTCTCCTCCTCCAGGATGTCCAGCTCCTCGCCCGGCGCCAGCTCCATCCACAGCCAGAGCAGCAGCCCGTCCACGCGGCCGTCGCGCTCCACCGTGAGCGTTTCCTGGCGGCGCTGCTCGGGGGCGGCGGGGCCGGAGCGAAAGTCCAGCTCCTCGAACACGCCGGTGCTCGTCATGCGCCCGTCCGCCGGGAAGCCGCGGACGCACAGGCGCACGTCGAAGGGGCGGCCCACCTCCTCGAAGATGCGCCGCACGTAGTGCGCGGCCGTGGGGGTGAAGCGCGGGTCGGCGCGCAGCTCCCGGGGGAGCGCGACCGCCGCGACCAGGGTGCGGCAGAGTCCCGGCACCATCACCCCGCCCGGCCGCAGGTGGCGGCGCGCGTCGTTGAGGACCACCGCTGCGCCCTCGCCGCCGGCCATGGCCTCCACGATCTCGGACACGATCACGTCCACCGGCTCGGGGAGGCGGACGGTGCGCGCGTCGCCGTGGATCACGGTGATGCGGCCCTGCAGCCCCAGCGACTCCACGCGCGCCCGGGCCCGCCGGTACGACTCGTCCAGCAGCTCCACGGCGTACACCCGCCGCGCGCCGGCCTCCGCCGCGATGCGCGCCAGGATGGCGTCCGCCCCCGTCCCCACGTCCAGCACCACCCCGCCGCGCGCGTGGCGCTCCAGCGCGGCGCGGTAGCGGGAGTTGCGCAGCTCGTCGCCGGTGAGGCCGGAGTAGATCAGCTCGTCGTAGACGAAGTACTCGCCGATGGAGGGCCACAGCTCGGCCGCCGCCCCCGGCGCCTCCGGGACCACGTACGCCACCAGCCGCCGCTCCCCCGGCTGGTCCTCGCGCACGGCCACCGCGGCGTCGCGGACTTCGGGGAGGCGGGTGAGCGCGGCCTCGATCTCGCCGGGCTCGATGCGGAAGCCGCGCACCTTGACCTGCCGGTCGGTGCGCCCGAGCCACTCCAGCGTCCCGTCGGCGCGCCAGCGGGCGCGGTCGCCGGTGCGGTACCACCGCGCGCCGCCCTCCTCCACGAACGCCCCGGCCGTCAGCTCCGGCCGCCCCAGGTACCCCTCCGCCACGCTCGCCCCGCCGATCCACAGCTCGCCCGGGACGCCCAGCGGCGAGGGGGCGCCGCGCGGGTCGCGCACCGACAGCGCCGCGTTCCCCAGCGGCGTGCCGATGGGATTGCCCACGACCTCGCCCTCCGCCGGCACCCGGAACGATGCGCAGATGATCGCCGCCTCGGTGGGCCCGTACAGCACGTGCACCGCGGCCGCGGGGAACGCCTCGCGCATCTCCGCCAGCAGCTCCGGCGGCACCGCGTCGCCGCCCACGAACAGCGCCCGCAGCCGCGGCGGCGCCCCCCGCTCGCGCGCGGCGCGCACCACCTCGCGCATCAGCGCGGGCACGGCGTGCAGCACCGTGGCGTCGTGCGCCGCATCCAGCACCGCGGACGCGTCGGCGACGATCTCCCGCGGCACCAGCAGCGCGGTGCCGCCCGCCAGCAGCGGCGAGAGCGTTTCCCACAGCGAGATGTCGAACGCGGACGACGCCAGCGCCGCCACCACGTCCTCCGCGCCGAAGCCGAACGCGTCGCCGCTGGCCGCCAGGGTCGCCGCCAGCGCCCCGTGCGACACGGCGACGGCCTTCGGGGCGCCGGTGGAGCCGGAGGTGTAGGTCAGGTAGGCGAGGGAAGACAGGGAACAGGGAACAGGGAACAGGGAACAGCCTGCAACGGCGGCCGAGTCCTCCGGGCCGTCGTGATCCCCGTCCACGAACACGACCTCGCCGCCGAATTCGGGGAGCGCGGCGGCGAGCGCCGACGACGTCACCAGTACGCGGGGCGCGGCGTCGGCGAGCATGAAGGCGAGGCGGTCGCGCGGGTAGCCGGGGTCCAGGGGGACGTAGACGGCGCCCGCGTTCCAAGCGGCGAGCATGGCGGCGAGCAGCTCCGGCGAGCGCTCCAGGGCCACGCCCACGCGGTCGCCCGGCTGCACGCCCAGCGCGCGCAGGCGGCCGGCGAGCCGGCCGGCCCGCGCGTCCAGCTCGGCGTAGGTGAGGACGTCGCTCCCCGCGCGGAGGGCGGGGGCGGCGGGGGTGCGCGCGGCCTGCGCCCGGAAGCGCTCGGGGACCGTCCACTCCGGCGGGAGGTCGGCGCGGGCGGCGCCGCGGGCCTCCAGGGCGCGCAGCTCCGCGTCCGGCGCCATGGGCAGGTCCCACACGCACGCTTCGGGATCGGCGACGATGGCGGCGAGGAGCGTGTTCAGGTGGTCGCAGATGCGCTCGGCGGTGGCCGCGTCGAACAGGTCGGTGGCGTACTCCAGGATGGCGGAAAGCACCCCGCCCAGCTCCACCATCCCCAGCCCCAGGTCGAACTTGGCGGCGCCGGTGTCCTGCAGGGCGATGCCGCTTTCCGGGTCGAAGGCGGCGAAGGTGACGCCGCCCAGGTCCGGGTTGGGCATGGGCGCGTGCTGCACGACGAAGGCGTGCAGGAAGAACATCGCCTGGAAGACGGGGTGCCGGCTCAGGTCGCGCGGCGGCCGCAATTCCTCCACCACCCGCTCGAAGGGGAGGTCCTGGTGCGCGTCCGCGTCCAGCAGCGCGCCCCGCGTCCGCCGCAGGAACTCGCGGAAGCCGGGGTCGCCGGACAGGTCCATGCGCAGCGCCGCGGTGTTGACGAAGAAGCCGATCAGCCCCTCCGTTTCCGCGCGGTTGCGGTTGCCGATCAGCGTCCCCATGGCGAAGTCGTCCTGCCCCGCGTACCGGGCCAGGAGCACCGCCCACGCCGCGGTGATGGTCATGTTGAGGGTGACGCCCTCGCGCCGGCTGAGGGCGTGCAGCCCGGCGGTGACCTCCGGGGGGACGACGAAGCGGTGGAAGGCGCCGCGGTGGCTTTCCACCGGCGGGCGCGGCCGGTCCGTGGGCACCTCCAGGTTGGGGACGCCGGCCAGGTGCCCGCGCCAGTAGTCCACCTGCCGCTTCAGCGTCTCGCCGGTCAGGTACTCGCGCTGCCACGCGGCGTAGTCCCGGTACTGGATCTGGAGCTCGGGGAGCGGCGACGGCTCGCCCGCGGCGAAGGCCTTGTAGATGACCTCCAGCTCGCGGGAAAGCGCGCCCATGCTCCACCCGTCGGTGACGATGTGGTGCTTGATGGTGTGGAAGACGTGCCGCGTGGGCGACAGCCGGTAGATGCGGACGCGGAAGAGCGGCCCCGCCGCCAGGTCGAAGCGGCGCGACCCCTCCTCGCGGGTGCGGCGGCGGACGTACGCGTCGCGCTCCGCCTCCGGCATCTCGGGGATCTCCTCCAGCTCCAGCGCGAAGTCCGCCGGGTCGAGGAGCGCCTGCACCGGCTCGCCCCCCACCCGCGGGAACACGGTGCGCAGCGCCTCGTGCCGCCGCAGGATCTCGCGCAGGGTGCGCTCCAGCACCTCCAGGTCCAGCGGCCCGTCCAGGTACGACACCGCCGCGATGTTGTAGACGGGGCTCCCCGGGTCCAGCTGGTCCAGCACCCAGAGCCGCTCCTGCGCGAACGAGAGCGGCGGCGGCCCGGCGGTCTCGCGCGGGGTGATGACGTCGCGCGGCCGCGCCGCCCCCGCCGCCTGCCCCCGCATGCGCTTTTCCAGCAGCGCGCGCTTGGCGTCGGAGAGCGCCGCACCCCCGGACCTGCCGTCGGACTTCTGCATGCTGCGTATTCCCGTGGACTCCGGCGATCCCTGGCCGGAAACGATTGCATTGGCCTTCGGCGAGACCGCTACGGCGGACCCCCTCCCCCGACCCCTCCCCGCAAGGGGGAGGGGAGAACTGCACAGGCCCCCACCCGGCTCGCTTCAGGCTCGCACGGCTCTGCCCCCTATATCCCCCAATTCTGGGGGAGGGCTTCCGGCCGATCAAGGCACGAGCAGCCGTCGACAGCTGCCTTCGCTGCAGACGGGAGATGGTCGTTCGCCGTTCGTGCTGTCGCAGTTCCCGCAGTACCCCTCGAATCCGTTGCGGAGGGAGACAGCGGGGCAGTTTCCGCTGGCTCACTCCGGCGGAGGGAAACCCGGGGGCAGTTTCCCGGGGTTCCCGGAGCCCGCGCAGGAGACGGACGGCAGTATCGTCCGGCTCCGGAGCGGCCCCGCCGAAGCGGTAAAATCTCTCAGACTTCGATGCGCACGTCCACGTAGTCCGGGAACGGCTGGATCCCCTCCAGGTCGTGCTCCAGCAGGAGCAGCCCGTCCGTCTCCCCCACCTCGCGGAACCCGCCGAACTTGTACGTGACGTACATCATCCGGTTGCGCCCGTTGTGCTTGAACTCGGCGCGGAACTTCACCCCGGCCTCGCGCGCCTGCTCCATGATGTAGTTCATCATGATGGTCCCCACGCCGCGCGACATCACCCGGCACGACATGAGCAGCAGCTTGAGCGTCCACGCCTCGGCGGTCTTTTCCACCAGCGCCAGCCCGATCTTGCCGTAGGTGCCGTACTTGTCCTCCAGCGACGCCACCAGCAGCAGGTGGTCCGGCGACCGGCGCAGCTCGTTGAGCTCGTCGTACGAGTAGGTGTAGCCGGTGGTGTTGAGCTGGTTGGTGCGCACCGTCAATTCCTCGGCGCGCTGCAGGTCGTCCTCGCCGCAGCGGGCGATGACGAAGCGCATTCCCAGCGTGGCCAGGAAGTCGTCGGTGGGGCCCACGAAATCGGCCTCGGCGCGGTTCCGCTCCACGTCCGCCATGTACATGCGGCGGCGGACACGAGAGTCGTCGGTGATGAACTCGGGGTTCATCTCCGGCATGTCCAGCAGCGCGTCCAGCTCCGCCGTGTCGATGCACAGCACCTGCGGGTGGGTGTGGGCCACCTCCTCGCGCTCGAACGGCTGGTCGTCCACGAAGGCCACCGCGTCCATGCCGATGTTGATGGAGGCGCGGATCTGCTCGACGGAGCTGGCCTTGGAGTTCCAGTTGATCTGCGGGTACAGGAAGTACTCGTCCAGCCCCAGCTCGCGCAGCTTGGCCATGGCCGCGTCGTGGTCGTTCTTGCTGGCCACGGACTGGAGGATGCCGCGCTCGTCCAGCTGGCGCATGATCTCCGGCACCTGGGGCTTGAGCACGACGCCGGCGTCTTCCAGCAGGACGCCGTCCCACACGGTGTTGTCCAGGTCCCAGACGACCACCTTGACCTTCTTGGCCTTGCGCCGGTCCGCGGCGGGAACGGGGGCGGCCGGCGTCTCGGTCTGGCTCATGGGGCTCTCCGGAAGTGGTGCGTGTATGCGTGTCAGGCGACCGACGCGTCGAACCGCCTGTATTCGTTGCCGGCGATGGTGAGCTGCTGGATCTGCGTGCTCCCCTCGATGATCTCCATCACCCGCGAGTCGCGCAGCAGGCGCTCCGCCGGGTACGCCTCGGAGCAGCCGTTGGCGCCGTGGATCTGCACCGCGTCCAGCGCCGCCCGCGTCGCCGCCGTGGAGGCGAAGTACTTGGCGACGAAGGTTTCCTCGGCGGCCGCGGGGTCGCCGGCGTCGCGCAGCTCGGCCGCGTGGCGGCACAGGAGGCGCGCGGCGCGGAGGTCGGTCGCCATGTTCGTGACCATGCGCTGCACCAGCTGGTGCTCGCGGATGGGACCGCCGAACTGCGCCCGCCCGCTCGCGTACGCCAGCGACGCGTCCAGGCACGCCTGCACGATCCCCACGCACCCCGCGCCCACGCTCAGCCGCCCCACCTCCAGCACCGCAAGCGCCACCGCGATCCCGAAGCCCGGCCCCGCGACGCGGTTCTCCTTCGGCACCCGCGCGCCGTCGAAGCGCAATTCCGCCAGCATGGAGGCGCGCGTCCCGGTGATCCCGTGCAGCGGCTCCACCGTCAGCCCCGGCGTGGCGCGCTCCACCAGGAAGGCGACGGGCTTCCCCTCCGCCTTCGCGAAGACCAGGAACAGGTCCGCGACCTGCCCGTACGTCGTCCACTTCTTGTGGCCGTGCAGCCGGTAGCCGTCGCCGTCGGGGACGGCCTCGGTCTCGATGGCGCCCGCGTCGCTCCCCACGCCCGGCTCGCTCAGCCCGAACGCGCCGATCGTCTCGCCGCGGGCCAGCGGCCCCAGCCAGCGCTCCTTCTGCGCGCGGCTCCCCCAGCGCAGCACGGCGTACGTCGCCATGCTGTGCACGGTCAGCAGCGAGCGGATGGACGAGCACCCGCGCCCCAGCTCCTCGTTGAGCATGGCGAAGGTGACCCAGTCGGCCCCCGCCCCACCCAGCTCGCGCGGCACCAGCGCGCCCAGGAAGCCCGCCTCCGCCACCCTGCGGATGACCTCCGGCGGGGTGGCCGCGGCGCGGTCCCACTCGCCGGCGAAGGGCGCGACCTCGCGGTCCACCCAGGCGCGGACCTCCCCGCGCGTCCAGCTCACGCCGCGGGGGCGGCGGTCTTCCGCTCGACCAGCGCCGCGATGGCGTCCACCGACCGGAAGTTGTCGATCTCCAGGTCCTCGTTCTCCACCGCGACGCCGAACGCGGTCTCCACGAACTGCACCAGCTGCATGGCGAACATGGAGTTCACGAAGCCGCTCGCGAAGATGTCCTCGTCGTCCGTCAGCTCGTGCCCGCGGACGTGCTTGCCGATGAACTCGCGGATCTTTGCCTTGTTGTCAGCCATGTGTCGGCATTCCTGTTGGTTGTGGTCGATTTGTCTTCTGCGCCGATGCCACGGGCGAGTGAAAACGTCGCAGATCAAGGCGGGCGAGGACGGCGACTGAGACGTACTTCATGTACGTCGCAAGGAGCCGCCCGGAGCCCAACGCAGAGCTGCGGCGTTTGCGCCGCCCGCTAGACAGTATAGTCGAAGAAGCCCTTACCGGTCTTCCTGCCGTGCAGCCCCGCGTCCACCATCTTCCGCAGCAGCGGGCAGGGGCGGAACTTGGGGTCGTTGTAGCTTTCCACCAGCACTTCCAGCGAGTACAGGATGGTGTCCAGGCCGATCAGGTCGCCCGTGGCGAGGGGGCCCATCTTGTGGCCGAAGCAGGTGACGAAGATGCGGTCCACGTCCTCCGCGCTGGCGACGCCGTCCATCACCTCCCAGGCGGCCTCGTTGATGGTGATCATCAGCACCCGGTTGGAAACGAAGCCCGGGTAGTCGTTCACCACGATCCCCTCCTTGCCCATCTGCTTCAGGAGCTGGAGCGCGGTGTCGATGGTGTCCTGCGAGGTGAAGTGCCCGCGGATGGTTTCCACCACGGGCTTCAGCGGCACCGGGTTCATGAAGTGCATCCCCAGTACCCGGTCCGGCCGCCCGGTCCACGAGCCGATGCGCGTGATGCTGATGCACGACGTGTTGGCCGCGAACACCGCGTGCGGCGGGCAGACCTCGTCGATCACCGGGTAGATCCCCTTCTTGACCGGCTCCTTCTCCGTGGTGTTCTCCACCACGAAGTCGCACTCCGAAAACGGCGCGTAGTCGGTGGTGAAGGTGATGCGCTCCATCACCTCCGGGAGCGACGGGCCGCCCTTCTGCCGGGCCATCATCCCGTGGAAGCGCACGTTGCGCTCGATCTCGCGGCGCGCCTTGCCGAGGATCTCCTCGTCCAGGTCCAGCAGCACGGCGCGGTGGCCGGTCTGGGCCAGGTTCTGCGCGACGCCCACGCCCATCACGCCGGCGCCGACCACGCCGACGGTGGCGAGCTTTCGCGGGGTGCTCGTCGTGTCCTCTTGTGTGCCGGTCTGCGGCGCGTCGGGCGTTGCGGCGGTCGTGTTCATCGGGTCGCGGGTTCGGGTTGGGTCTGGAAATATACGGCTGAACTGATTCGGGACAACCGGGTCCGGGCGTGCCCCCGGCTGCGCCGGGGTCGGGCTTCGGCTCCGTAGGGCTGCAAACAACGCAGCCCAACGGAGTCGAGCCCCGGCAAACTGCCGCCGGGTCTCGCCCCTCCGGGCCGAAATTCCTCACGCGGGTTCGAGCTGGCGTCGGCGGGGGGCATGCCCGCACTGCGCCGTCGCCGTCGCCGTGTCGTTCTCCCCTCCCCCTTGCGGGGAGGGGCCGGGGGGAGGGGGTCGCCGTCGCAGTTGCAGGCTGTCCCCTGTTCCCTATTCCCTGTTCCCTGCCGTTCAGATCAAGCTCATCGCCTCCTCGTCGCTCATCTGCTCCAGCTCCAGGATGATCGCCTCCTCGATCACCTCGGCCAGGCGGGCGATGGTGGGCGCCTCGAAGATGGCGCGGAGCGGCAGCTCCACCTGGAAGGTGTCGCGCACGCGGGAGATCAGCTGCGTGGCCAGGAGCGAGTGGCCGCCCAGGTGGAAGAAGTCGTCGTGCACGCCGATCTCCCCGATCCCCAGCAGCTCCTGCCACACCCCCACCAGGATCTCCTCGGCCTCCGTGGTGGGGGCATGATACGCGTTCCCCAGCTCCGGGCGCGAGTGGAGGGTGGCGTCGTCCGGCTGCGGGTGGCGCGCGTGGGCGCCGCGGGGGGCAAGGAACTGCTCGATGCGCGCGTCCAGGTCGTGCGTGGACACCACCACCCGCGGCTCGTGGGCCAGCTCCACGATGCGCTCGAAGGCGCGGGCGCCCTCCGCGCGCAGGATGGCGCGCTCGTCGAACGCGGTGCCGGCGATGGCGTCCTCGCCCGCGTCCAGGTGCCAGCGGTCCCAGTCCACCCCCGTCCAGCGCCCGCCGCGCTCCGCGGCGTGCCGCTGCGCCCAGGCGTCCACCAGCACGCTGGCCGCCGTGGCCGCCCCCAGCCCCGCCCCGCCGAACACCGAGAGCAGCGAGTTCTGGAGCACGCAGAAGTCCAGCGGCACCCCCTCCAGCGCCTCCTCCAGCGCCGCCAGCTCGCGCGCCACCCGCGCGAAGTCCGCCGCGGCGGCGTCGGCGGGCGCATCGGCGAGCGCCACGCGCTCCCCCGCCGCGCCCAGCCCGAAGGCGTGCACCACGCCGTGCAGCGCCCCGAAGCGGGCGCGCGCCTCCGCGGTCGCCGCCGCCAGCGCCGCGGCGTCCTCCGCCCCGGCGCGAACCAGCAGCACCTCGGCGCCGGCGTGCTCCGCCGCGCGGATCCCCCGGATGGTCATGGCGGACGAGTCCTCCGGGGCCGCGGCGAGGCGCGCGTCCCAGCGCTCGCGCTCCGGGAAGGCCGGGTCCACCACCACGGCCAGCCGCGCGCCGTGCTCCGCGGCCAGGTGCTCCGCGAGCACCTCGCTCCCCCCGGCGAGCGCGCCGGAGAACAGGTACGCGCCGCCCCGGCGGGTCCCCGTCCCGCCCGCGGCGGGGCGCACCGCCTCGTAGCCGCGCGCCCAGCGGCGCGGGCCGCGGTACGCCACCACCGCGTCCGCCGCGTCCGACGTCACCTCCGCCAGGAGCTGCTCCACCAGCCGCTCCGCGCCGCCCGCCTGGAGGAGCACGTCCACGGCGCGGCAGCTCACGTGGGCGTGCTCCTGCGGCAGCGCCACGCAGGCGCCCAGCACGGTGGCCCGCGCGGGGACCGTCGCCTCCCCGCCGGCCACGTCCTGCACCCCCTCCGTCACCACGGTCACCCGCAGCGGCCCCTCCGCGCGGTCGCGGGCAAAGGTCCGCGCCAGCGCGGCCAGCGTCGCGTAGCCGCGCGCCTGCGCCCGCCCGAACGCGTCCGCGTCGTCGCCCCCCAGCGGGTCCACCCCCCACAGGTGCACCACGCCGCGGGGGTTCGCGCCCGCCGCGAGGAGCGCTTCGCGCAGCGCCGCCATGTCCTCCGCCGAGCCGGGCCGCGCCGTGTAGCCGCGGTCGCCCACCCGCGCGAAGCCGTCGCCCGCCTCCACCACGACCACCGCGTGGCCCAGCGCTTCCAGCCGCCCGGCCAGCCGCGCGCCGATCCCCGCGTCGTCCGCCAGCACCAGCCACTCCCCGACGTCCGTGGACGCGGTCGCGGCGAGCGGGGCGCGCTTCCAAGCGGGGAGGTACAGCCACTCCGCCGGGTCCGGCTTCTTGGCGAGCGGGTCGCCCCCGCGCGCCGCACCCGGGAGCCCCGCGGCGCGCGGCTCGATCCAGAAGCGCCTGCGCTCGAAGGGATACGTCGGCAGCGGGACGCGGCGCAGCCTCTCGTGCGCGTGCAGCTCCGCCCAGTCCACGTGCACCCCGGCCAGCCAGAGCCGCCCGGCCGCGCCCAGCAGGAACGCCACGTCGGAGTGGCGCTCGTAGCCGTGGCGCAGCGACGCCACCACCGTGGATTCAGCGGCGTCCGCCCCTCCACGGAGCTGCCGCACGAAGGTGCCCAGCGTCTGGCCGGGGCCCACCTCCAGCAGCACGCGGCGGCCGTCGCCGGCCAGCGACTCGATCCCTTCCGCGAAGCGCACCGTGCCCACCAGGTGGCGAGACCAGTACCCCGGGTCGGTCGCCTCGGCGGAGCGGATCCACGTCCCCGTCACGTTGGACACGAAGGGGATCTCCGGCGCGCTCAGCTTCACGCGCCGCATCAGCTCCGCCAGGCGCTCCGCCACCGGCGCCATCATCGGCGAGTGGAAGGCGTGCCGCGTGGGCAGCCGGCGGCAGGCCACCCCGCGCCCCGCCAGCTCCGCCTCCAGCGCGGACACGGCGTCCACCGGGCCGGAGACCACGGTCATCCCCGGGCCGTTCACCGTCCCCACGGCAAGGCCGTCGCGCAGCAGCGGGAGCACCTCCGCCTCCCCCATCGGCAGGCCCAGCATCGCGCCCTCGGGGAGCTCCTCGATCAGGCGGGAGCGCTCCGCCACCAGCATCAGCGCGTCCTCCAGGCTGAACACGCCCGCGACCGCCGCCGCCACGTACTCGCCCAGCGAGTGGCCGATCATGGCCTCCGGCTTCACCCCCCACGCCATCCACTGCTTCGCCAGCGCGTACTCCACCACGAACAGCGCCGCCTGCGCCATGCTGGTCGCGTTCAGGCGCTCCGCCGCGTCGTCCGGCCCCGCCGAGGCGCGATCCAGCATCGCCCGCAGGTCGATCTTCGGCGCCGCGTCGCCCGCCTCCTCGGGAGCGTCGCCGGGGTACAGGACCTCGCGCAGGTCCAGCCCCAGGTGCGGGCGCAGGATCTCCGCGCAGCGGTCCACCTCCGCGCGGAACACCGGCTCCGTCTCGTACAGCCCCCGCCCCATCTGCGGATAGTGGTCGCCCACGCCGGAGAAGAGGAAGGCCACCGGGCGCGCGCCCTCCGGCGCGCCGCCGCTCACCACCCGCTGCGGCGCGCGCGCCTCCAGCGCGGCGGCCGCGTCCTCGCCGTCGCGGGCCACGAGCACGCGGCGGTGCTCGAAGGCGCGGCGCCCCACCTGGAGGGTGTTCGCCACGTCCGCCAGCTCCTGCTCCGGGTGCGCGCGCAGGTGCGCCGCCAGCCGGTCCGTGGCCGCCTCCAGCGCCGACGCGGTCTTTGCCGACAGCACCAGCAGGTGCCAGGAGCGCGCCGCCTCCGACGCCTCCGCGGCCGGGGCCTCCTCCAGCACCACGTGCGCGTTGGTCCCGCCGATCCCGAAGGAGCTGACCCCCGCGCGGCGCGGCTCCGCGCCGCGCGTCCAGGGCCGCGGCTCCGGGTTGACGTAGAAGGGCGTGCGCTCCAGGCCGATCGCGGGGTTCGGGGCGCGGAAGTAGGGGGCGGGCGGGATCTCGCCGTGCTCCAGGGCGAGCGCCGCCTTGATCAGCCCCACCACCCCGGCGGCGACGTCCAGGTGCCCGATGTCGGCCTTGACCGCGCCCAGGGCGCAGCTCCCGGGGCGCCCCTCGCCGTGGACCGCCGCCAGCGCCGCCACCTCGATGGGGTCGCCCACCTCGGTGCCGGAGCCGTGCGTCTCGACGAAGGACACTTGCTCCGGCTCGACCCCCGCCGCGGCGAGGGCGTCCGAGATCGCGGCCGCCTGCCCCTCCCAGCGCGGCGCGGTGAAGCCCACCTTGCGGTCGCCGTCGTTGTTGATGGCGGAGCCGCGGATCACGGCATGGACCAGGTCGCCGTCGGCAAGCGCGTCGTCCAGGCGCTTGAGCACCACCACGCCCGCCCCGTTCCCCGGGACCGAGCCGCGCGTCCCCGCGTCGAAGGGGCTACACTCGCCGGTGGGCGACATGATCCCCCCCGGCTGGTACTGGTAGCCGCTCTGGTGGGGGACGCCGATCTTCACCCCCCCCGCCAGCGCCACGTCCATCTCCCCCAGCAGCAGGCTCTGGCACGCCAGGTGGACGGCCACCAGCGACGAGGAGCAGGCGGAGTGGACGTTGAGGCTGGGGCCCTCCAGCCCGAACTTGAAGGACGCCACCGTCGCCACCGAGGCGTAGTTGGAGGCGACGATCTGGATCTCGCCCACCGCCTGAACCAGCGACGGGTTCGAAAGGACGTTGAGGATGTAGGCGCTGTTCGCCTCCGAGGCGTACACCCCGATGCGGCCCGGGTACGTCCGGGACGCGCACCCCGCCCGCTCCAGCGCCTCCCAGGCGCACTCCAGGAACACCCGCTGCTGCGGGTTCATCACCAGCGCCTCGCCCGGGGTGAAGCCGAAGAAGGCGGCGTCGAACAGCTCCGCGCCCTCCACCACGCCGGAAACGGGGACGTAGCCGGGCGCGCGGAACTCGCGTGGCGGCACCCCGGCGGCGGCCATCTCCCGCTCGGTGAAGCGGCGGATGGCGCGGGTCCCGGTCCGCAGGTTGCGCCAGAACCCCTCGATGTCGGATGCGCCGGGAAAGCGCCCCGCCATCCCGATGATGGCCACCGCGGGCCTGCCGGCGGGTTCGGTCGACTGGTGCATCGGTGTCTCGGGTACGGGGGTGTCCGCTTCGCGCCGGGCGGCGCCGGCGTCGGCGAGGGGCGTGCGCGGGCGGCGCGGCGCGGGGCGCGCGAACGCGGGCCGGGCGCGCGGCGCTTCCGGCGCCGTGGGGGGAGCCAGCTGGGCGGCGAGCGAGCCCAGCGTGGGATGCGTGAACAGGTCGGTCAGCGCGATGCGGCCGGGGAAGCGCTCCTGGAGGCGCGCGTGCACCTGGACGAGGAGCAGGGAGTGTCCGCCCAGGTCGAAGAAGTTGTCGGCGGCGCCGACGCCGGGCACGCCCAGCACCTCCTCCCAGATGCCCGCCACCGCCTGCTCGGTGGGGGTGAGCGGCGCCCCGCTCCCGGCCGCGCCCGCGCGCTCGGGGGCCGGGAGGGCACGGCGGTCTACCTTGCCGCTGGGCGCGAGGGGGAGCCGTTCCCGCGCCACCAGCGCCCCGGGGACCATGTACTCGGGGAGGCGCTCCCTCAGCCAGCTCCGCAGCGCCGGCAGCTCCACTCCCGGCGCGCCCTCCCCGTCCCGGGCGGGGACCACGTAGCCCACCAGGTACCTTTCGCCCGGCGCGGCGCCGGGGTCGCCGGGGCCGGCCTCGCGGACCGCCACCGCGGCCTCCCGGACCCCCGGGTGCCCGGCGAGCACGGCCTCGACCTCGCCCGGCTCGATGCGGAAGCCGCGGATCTTGACCTGGAAGTCCACGCGCCCCAGGAACTCCAGCTCCCCGTCCGCGGTCCACCGCACCCGGTCGCCGGTGCGGTACATCCGCGCGCCCGGCTCGCCGCCCCACGGGTCGGGGACGAACCGGTCCGCGGTCAGCTCCGGCCGGCCCAGGTAGTCGCGCGCGACGCTCGCCCCGGCGATGCACAGCTCGCCCGGGACGCCCGCGGGCACCGCGCCCAGGGCGCGGTCCAGCACGTACAGGCGGGCGCTGCCCAGGGAGCGGCCCACCCACTGCCGCCCGGGGTCCCCCTCGCGCACGCGGCGCGAGGCGCAGATGATGGTGCCCTCGGTGGGGCCGTACAGGACGTACAGGGCGGCGGCGGGAAACGCCTCCCGCATCTCGTCCAGCAGGTCGGGCGGGACCGCGTCGCCGCCCACGAACGCCTGCCGCAGCCCCGGGAGCGTGCGTCCGGAGGACCGCAGCGTACGCACGATCTCGCGCATCAGCGCGGGGACGGCGTGCAGCGAGGCGCACCCGGCGAGCCCCTCCACCAGGCGCGCGGTGTCCAGCAGCTCCTCGCGCGGGACCAGGCGCACGGAGCCGCCCGCGAGCAGCGGGAGAACCGCCTCGTGCAGCCAGATGTCGAAGGCGAAGCTCGCCAGGCTCGCCGTTTCCTCGCCCTCGCGGAAGCCGAACGCCTCGCGCGAGGCGAGCAGCGTGCGCGCCAGGGCGCGGTGCGTGACGCGCACCCCCTTGGGCCGGCCGGTGGAGCCGGAGGTGTAGATGACGTACGCCAGCGAATCGGGGTCGAGGGGAACCTCGCTGGCGTCCGCGAGATCGCCCCCACCCGGCTCGCTTAGGCTCGCCACCCTCCCCCAAGTCTGGGGGTGGGTTTCCCGACCCTTGACGCTGGATGAGTCGTCGGTGTTCTCCCCCTCGCCCAGCATTGGGAGAGGGGGCCGGGGGGTGAGGGTCGGGTCGGGCGCGCCGATCTCCTCCAGCACGAGCACCGCGGCGCCGCCGGACGGCAGCGTTCCGGCGAGCCGCTCCTGCGTGACGAGCACGGGGGCGGCGGCGTCGCGGAGCATGTACTCCAGGCGGTCCGCGGGGTGCGAGGGGTCCAGCGGCAGGTAGGCGCCGCCGGCCTTCCAGATCCCCAGCACGGCCTCCAGCAGCCGGGGGCCCCGCTCCAGCAGGACGCCCACCGGCGTGTCCGGCCCCACGCCAAGGCGGCGCAGCGCGCTCGCGAGGCGGCCGGAGCGCGCGTCCAGCTCGCCAAAGGTCAGCGTGGCGCCGCCGCCGACGGCCGCGACGGCGCCGGGGGTGCGCTCCGCCTGCCCGGCGAGGAGCAGCGGCACCGGGGGCGCGGAGGGGAGCGCCCGCCGCGGGTTCCACTCCACCAGGACGCGATGCTCCTCCGCCGGGCTCATCAGGCGCAGCTCCGAGATGCGGCGGTCGGGCGCGGCGACGGCGCCCTCCAGCAGCAGCCGGAAGTGCTCCGCCATGCGCTCGGCGGTGGCGGCGTCGAACAGGTCGGGACGGTACTCGATGCGGCCGTGGAGCCGGTCGCCGTCCTCGAACAGCATCACCCCCACGTCGAACTTGGCGCCCAGGTCGCCCCCGACCAGCGCCTCCATCTCCACGTCGCCCAGCGACAGCGAGGCCTGCTCCACGTTCTGCAGGGCGAACATCACCTGGAAGAGCGGGTTGTGCGTCAGGCTCCGCTCCGGCGCCAGCTCCTCCACCAGCCGCTCGAAGGGGAGGTCCTGGTGGGCGAAGGCGCCCAGCGTCGCTTCCCGCGTCCGCTCCAGCAGCTCCCGGAAGCGGGGATCGCCCGACAGGTCGCCGCGCAGCACCAGCGTGTTGACGAAGAAGCCGATGATCCCTTCCAGCTCGGCCCGCGTGCGGTTGGCGATGGGGGTGCCGACGACCACGTCGTCCTGCGACGCGTAGCGCCCCAGCAGCGTCTGCCACGCCGCCAGCAGCGTCATGAACAGCGTCGCGGACTCGCGCCGCGCCAGCGCGCGCAGCCCCCGCGTCGTCGCCGCGGCGACCTCGAAGGCGCGGCCGACCTCGGACACGCCCACCAGGCTGCCGCGGGGGCGGTCCAGCGGCAGCTCCAGCACCGGCGGGGCGCCCTCCAGCGCCTCGCGCCAGAAGCGCAGCTGCGCGTCCAGCGCCTCGCCGGCGAGCCAGCCCCGCTGCCACACGGCGAAGTCGGCGTACTGCACCTCCAGCTCCGGCAGCGGCGACGCCCCGCCCCGCGAGTACGCCGCGTACAGCGCGGAGACCTCGCGGGCCAGCACGCCCATGCTCCACCCGTCGCTGACCACGTGGTGCATGGTGAAGCCGAGCGCCCACTCGTCCGCGGCGATCCGCACCAGGAGCACGCGCAGCAGCGGTCCGCGCCGCAGGTCGAAGGGACGCAGGCCGTCCGCGGCGAGCTGCCGCTGCGCCTCCGCGCGGCGGAGCGCCTCCGGGAGCCCGGCGAGGTCCAGCACGGGGAACGGGAGCGGCCCCGCGGGGAGCACCACCTGGACGGGCTCGCCGCCCCGGTCCACCAGGATGGTGCGCACCGCCTCGTGGCGGCGCACCACCTCGGCGAGGGCGCGGCGGAGCGCCCGCACGTCGAGCGCGCCGCGCAGCCGCAGCGAGGCGGGCATGTTGTAGGCGCTGCTCGCGGGGTCGAGCTGGTGGATGAACCAGAGCCGCTGCTGGGCGAAGGAGAGCGGCGCGGGGCCGTCGCCGGCGCGGCGGGGGATGGGGACGGCGGAGCGCTCCGGGCCCAGGAGCGCCTCCACCCGCGCGGCCAGCGCGGCCACGGTGGGCGCCTCGAAGAGCGCCCGCAGCGGCAGCTCCACCCCGAACGCCCGCCGGACCCGGGACACGACCTGCGTCGCCAGCAGCGAGTGGCCGCCCAGCTCGAAGAAGCTGGTCGCCACCCCCACCTGCTCCAGCCCCAGCACCGCGGCCCAGATCCCCGCCAGAACCTCCTGGACGGGGGTCCGCGGCGCGGCGTCGGCGGCGTCCGCCCCGGCGGCCTCGGGCGCGGGGAGCGCCCGCCGGTCCACCTTGCCGCTGGGCGTCAGCGGGAGCGTCTCCAGCCGCACCAGCGCCGCGGGCACCATGTACTCCGGGAGCCGCTCCCGGAGCCAGGCGCGCAGCTCCGGGAGGAGCCAGCGGCCCCGCAGCGCCGCGAGCGGGTCGCTGGCGTACGCGCTCCAGGGAAGGGGCACCGGGGCGTCGTCCAGCAGCGCGGCCTCCGCGCCCTCGCGCACCAGCAGCACGTCGTACTCGCCGGGGCCGCCGCCCAGGGCCGGGCGCGCGTGGGCGCGGTATCCCCGCGCCTCCGCGAGCTCCCGGAACGCCCCGGGATCGGGGCCGCGCGCCTCGCGCTCCGCCGCCAGCGCCCGCAGCTCGCCCGCGCTCTCCGGCGGCGCGTCGCGGCCCAGCGCCTCCACCACGGCGAGCGCCCCGGCCACGCGCGGGTTGGGCACCCGCGCGACCGCCAGCGTTTCCGGCGCTGCCGCTTCCAATTCCAGGCGCACCGCATCCAGCGAGCCCAGCTCGTCCCAGCGGCGCCACCGGGGCGCGGCGCGGGGAAGGTCCGCCTCCACGTGCAGCAGCACGTCGTAGCGGAAGCGCGTCATCTCGTTGGCGTGCCGCCCCGGCTTGAGCCGCACCTCCACCCCGGACACGCGCGGCAGCCGAGCCGGCAGCGCGCGGAACAGGTCGGGGTCCACCAGCAGCTCCTTTTCGCGAGCGGCCCGCCTGCGCGCCCCTTCCAGCAGCGCGCGGGCGGGCGATGCGTCCGGCGCGCGGGCCAGCTCCACCGAGGCGTGGAAGGCTTCGCGCAGCGGCAGGCTGCGGACGTCGCCCACCCACAGCCGCCCGCCGGGAGCCAGCGCGGCCACGGCGCCCTCCAGCACCCGCAGCAGGTAGTCCACGCCGGGGAAGTACTGCGCCACCGAGTTGACCACCACCAGGTCGAAGCGGCGCTCCGGGATGCCGGAGAAGTCGTCGGCGGCGCGCTCCAGCACGCGCACGCCCGGGAGCTCCCGGCCGGGACGCTCCGCCTGCCCGCGAAGCCAGGCGACGGCGGCGGCGGAAAAGTCGGCGGCCCAGTACTCCTCGCACTCCGGGGCCAGGCGGAACAGGAGGAGCCCGGTCCCCGCGCCGATCTCCAGGACGCGCCGGGGGCGCAGCGCGCGCAGGGACGTCGCGGCGGACTCCACCCACTCGCGCATCTCCGCGGCGGGGATGGGCTCGCCGGTGTAGCTGCTGTTCCAGCCCGCGACGTTGAACGCCGGGTCGGCGTCCGCCCCGCCGGCGGCGTAGGTGTCGCCGAAGAGCGACTCCCACTCGCGGACGTACTCCGCCTGGAGCTCCGCCGCTCCCGCGGCCGGCTCGCGCGCGGGGACCACGTAGCCCGCCAGGCGCCGGTCGCCGGGGTCCGCTCCGGGGGCGGCGTCGAGCACCACCACGGCGGCGGCCTCCACGTCGGGGTGCTCGGCCAGCACGGCCTCCACCTCGCCCGGCTCGATGCGGAAGCCGCGGATCTTGACCTGGAAGTCCACGCGCCCCAGGAACTCCAGCTCGCCGTCCGCGCCCCAGCGCACCCGGTCGCCCGTGCGGTACATCCGCGCCCCCGCCTCCCCCGCGAACGGGTCCGGGACGAACCGCTCCGCCGTCAGCTCGGGCCGGCCCAGGTAGTCGCGCGCCGCGCTCCCCGCGCCGATGCACAGCTCGCCGGGAACCCCCACCGGCGCCGGCTGCCCCGCGCGGTCCAGCACGTACAGCGCGGCGTTGCCCAGCGGGCGGCCCACCCACTGCCGCTTCCGCTCTCCCTCCCGCGCCCCGTGCGAGGCGCAGATGACGGCGCCCTCGGTGGGGCCGTACAGGACGTGCACGGCCGCGGCGGGGAACACCTCCCGCATCTCCTCCAGCAGCTCGGGCGCGACGGCGTCGCCGCCCACGAACGCCTGCCGCAGCCCCGGGAGCGCGCGCCCGGAGCCGCGCAGCGCCCGCACGATCTCGCGCATCAGCGCGGGGACGGCGTGCAGCGAGGCGCACCCGGCGAGCCCCTCCACCAGGCGGGGCGTGTCCAGCACCTCCTCCCGCGGGACCAGGCGCACGGAGCCGCCCGCGAGCAGCGGGAGCACCGCCTCGAACAGCCAGATGTCGAAGGCGAAGCTCGCCACGCTCGCCGTTTCCTCGCCCCCGGCGAAGTCGAACGCTTCCCGCGCCGCGAGCAGGGTGTTCAGCAGCGCGCTGTGCGCGACCCGGACCCCCTTGGGCCGGCCGGTGGAGCCGGAGGTGTAGATGACGTACGCCAGCGAGTTCCCGTCCACCCGCACGGGGGGCGGAGCGGGGCTCTCCGCTGCCAGGCGCGCGGTGTCCGCATCCAGCAGCACGACGGCGGCGGAGTGCGGCGGCAGCGTTCCGGCGAGACGCTCCTGGGTGACCAGCACGGGGGCGGCGGCGTCGCGGAGCATGTACTCCAGGCGGTCGGCGGGGTACGCGGGGTCCAGCGGCAGGTAGGCGCCGCCGGCCTTCCAGATCCCCAGCACGGCTTCCAGCAGCCACGGGCCCCGCTCCAGCAGGACGCCCACCGGCACGTCCGGCCCCACGCCCAGGCCGCGCAGCGCGCGCGCGAGGCGGCCGGAGCGCGCGTCCAGCTCGGCGTAGGTGAGCGCGGCGCCGCCGCCCGAGACGGCGGCCGCGCCGGGGGTGCGCTCCGCCTGCTCGGCGAGGAGGTGCGGCACCAGGCGGTCCGCGGGGTACGCGCGGGGCGCGTTCCACTCGGCCAGGAGCCGCCGCTCCTCCGCGGCGCCCAGCAGGCGCAGCTCGGACACGCGGCGGTCGGGCGCGGCGACGGCGCCCTCCAGCAGCAGCCGGAAGTGCTCCGCCATGCGGTCGATGGTGGAGGCGTCGAACAGGTCGGTGCGGAAGTCGATGCGGCCCTCGATCCGCTCCCCGGCCTCGAACAGCATCACGCCCAGGTCGAACTTGGCCCCGGTGTCGCCCACGGCCAGCGGCTCCACCGCCAGCCCGCCCAGGGCGAGCACGCCCCGGTCGGTGTTCTGCAGGGCGAACATGACCTGGAAGAGCGGGTTCTGCGTCAGGCTGCGCTCGGGCTCAAGCTCCTCCACCAGCCGCTCGAAGGGGAGGTCCTGGTGGGCGAAGGCGCCCAGCGTCGTTTCCCGCGCGCGCTCCAGCAGCGCGCGGAAGCCGGGCTCGCCGGACAGGTCGCCGCGCAGCACCAGCGTGTTGACGAAGAAGCCGATCAGCCCCTCCAGCTCGGCGCGCGTGCGGTTGGCGATGGGCGTTCCCACCACCACGTCGTCGCTCCCGGCGTAGCGCCCCAGCAGCGCCTGCCACCCGGCGAGCAGCGTCATGAACAGCGTCGCCCCGCCCCGCAGCCCCAGCTCGCGCAGCCCCCGCGTGGTCTCCGCGGACAGCACGAAGGTCCGGCCCGTCTCGGTCACGCCGATGGCGCTCGTGCGCGGGTGGTCCAGCGGCAGCTCCAGCAGGCGGGGGGCGCCCTCCAGCTTGCCGCGCCAGTAGGCCAGCTGCGCTTCCAGCAGCCCGCCCGCGAGCCACTCGCGCTGCCAGGCGGCGAAGTCCGCGTACTGCACCTCCGGCTCGGGGAGCGGCGAGGCCTCGCCGCGCGAGTACGCCCCGTACAGCGCGGACACCTCGCGCACCAGCACGCCCATGCTCCACCCGTCGCTGACCACGTGGTGCATGGTGAAGCACAGCACCCACTCGTCCGCGCCCAGCCGCGCCAGGAGCGCCCGCAGCAGCGGGCCCCGCTCCAGGTCGAACGGCCGCCGCGCCTCGTCCGCCACCCGGCGCAGCGCCTCCGCGCGGCGGGGCTCGGGCGGCAGTCCGGCGAGCTCCACCACCGGGAGCCGGACCGGCGCGGGGGCGAGGACCACCTGCATGGGCTCGCCGCCCTCCTCCACCAGGACGGTGCGCACCGCCTCGTGGCGGCGCACCAGCTCGGTCAGGGCGCGGCGCAGCGCCCCCGGGTCCGGCGCGCCGCGCAGGCGCAGCGCGAAGGGCACGTTGTAGGCGCTGCTCGCCGGATCCAGCCGGTGGATGAACCAGAGCCGCTGCTGCGCGAACGAGAGCGGCGACGGCCCCGTCCCCGCGCGGCGCGGGATGGGCGCGAGAGCGGAGCGCCCGGCCGCCAGGCCGGCGTCCACCTGCCCGGCGAGCGCGGCCACAGTGGGCGCCTCGAAGAGCGCCCGCACCGGCAGCTCCACCCCCAGCAGCTCGCGGAGGCGGGACACCACGCGGGTCGCCAGGAGCGAGTGGCCACCGAGCTCGAAGAAGTTGTCGTGCACCCCCACGCCCTCGCGGCCCAGCACCTCCGCCCAGACGGCGCACAGCGCGGCTTCCGTCGCGGTCCGCGGTGCCACGCGCGCGCCCTCCGCGCCCCAGCGCGGCTCCGGGAGCGCGCGCCGGTCCAGCTTGCCGCTGGTGTTCAGCGGCAGCCTGTCCATCACCACGAACGCGGCCGGGACCATGTGCTCCGGGAGCCGCGCGCGCACCTCCTGCCGCAGCCCGGCGCCCGTGACCTCTTCCCCCTCCTCCGGGACCACGTACGCCACCAGCCTCCCCTGCCCCTCGCCGTCAGCCCGCGCCACCACCACCGCCTCGCGCACCTGCGGCAGCCCGGCCAGCACGGCCTCCACCTCGCCCGGCTCGATGCGGAAGCCGCGCACCTTGACCTGCTCGTCCAGCCGTCCCAGGTACTCCAGCTCGCCGGATGCCAGCCAGCGCGCCCGGTCCCCGGTGCGGTACATTCGCGCGCCCGGCTCCGCCGCGAACGCATCCGGGACGAAGCGCTCCGCCGTCAGCTCCGGCCGGCCCTGGTAGCCGCGCGCCGTCCCCCGTCCCCCCAGGCACAGCTCCCCGGCCACCCCGATCGGCGCCGGGCTCCCCGCCGGGTCCAGCACGTACGCCCGCGCGTTCGCCACCGGCCGCCCGATGCACACCCGCTCCGCTCCGCGCTCCACCTCACTCCACGTGGAGTACACCGTGTCCTCCGTGGGGCCGTAGAGGTTGAGCACACGGCCGGTTTCCGGGCGGGCGTACAGGTCGCGCACAAGCGACGCCGGGAGCGCCTCCCCGGCCAGGTTGAACGCGCGCACGCTCCCGGGGATGCCGCCCGTGCGCACCAGCTCCGCGACCGCTCCGGGCACCGTCACCACCAGGCGCACGTCTTCCTCCGCCACGCGAGGCAGATCCAGCACGCTCTCCACCAGCACCAGCGTCCCGCCCCAGCACAGCGTGCCGAAGATCTCCCCCACCGACACGTCGAAGGAGATGGAGGTGGAGCCCAGCACGGCGGCGCGGTCCTCGGCGCGGACGGCGGCGCGCAGGAAGTGCACGATCTGCGAGGCACTGCGGTGCTCCACCTGCACCCCCTTGGGGCGGCCGGTGGAGCCGGAGGTGTACAGGACGTACGCCAGGTTCCCGGGCTCCGCCGCGACGGCGGGCGCGCCGCCTGGATGTGCGGCGATCGCCTCCGCCTCCGCGTCGAGGAGCACCCTGGGAACGCCGGCCGGGAGGCGCTCCGCGACGGCGGCGTGCGCCACCACCAGGGCCGCGCCCGAGTCGGCCAGCATGTACGCCAGGCGCTCGGCGGGATAGGCGGGATCGAGGGGGACGTAGGCGGCGCCGGCCCCGAGGATGCCCAGCATCGCCGCGACCATCTCCGGGGTGCGCTCCACGCACAGACCCACCCGCGCCTCCGGGCCGACGCCGAGCGCGCGGAGGTGGCGGGCGAGTTGATTCGCGCTCCGCTCCAGCTCGGCGTAGGAGACGGTGCGGCCGCCGAAGCGGAGCGCGGGGGCGTCCGGGGTGCGGGCGGCCTGCTCCGCGAACAGCTCGTGCAGGCAGCGCTCCGGGTACTCCGCCGCCGTGTCGTTCCAGCCGTGCAGCACCTGCTCCCGCTCGCCCCCGCGCAGCAGCGGCACCTCGTGGACGCGGCTCCCGGGATCCTCCGCCATTGCCGCCAGCAGGAGCTCCAGGTGCCCCGCCAGCCGCGCGACGGTCCCGGCCTCGAACAGCGACGCGCGGTAGGCGAGCGTCCCCGCGAGCCCGGCCTCGCCTTCGTGCAGCGTCAGCTCCAGGTCGAACTTGGAGGCCGCCGCTCCCGCGCCGAACGGCTCCACCGCGACGACGCCGAGCGAGAGCCCGTCGTGCGCCGCGGCGCGGTCCAGCGCGAAGGTGGCCTGGAAGACCGGGGAGTGCGCCAGGCTGCGCTCCACGTCCAGCTCCTCCACCAGCCGCTCGAACGGCAGCTCCTGGTGGTCGTACGCCCCCAGCGCCGTTTCCCGCACCCGCTCCAGCAATGCCGTCCACGCCGGGTCCCCCGACAGGTCGCCGCGCAGGGCCAGCATGTTCACGAAGAAGCCGACCACCCCTTCCGTCTCCACCCGGGTGCGTCCCGCCACGGGACTTCCCACCACGACGTCGTCCTGCCCCGCCCAGCGGCCCAGCAGCGCCTGCCAGCCGGCGAGCGTCGTCATGAACAGCGTCGCTCCCTCGCGCCGCGCCAGCGCCCGCAGCCCGTCCGCGACCCCGGCCGGCACGGCGAAGCGGTGGCTCGCCGAGCGCGCGTCCAGCCCCGCGGCGCGCGGGCGGTCCGTGGGGATCTCCAGCAGCGGGGGAGCGTCCCGCAGCGCCCGCTTCCAGAAGCGGAGCTGCGCTTCCAGCACTTCGCCCGAGAGCCACGCGCGCTGCCACACGGCGAAGTCCGCGTACCGCACCGGCGGCTCGGGGAGATGCGCATCCTCGCCCCGGCCGAAGGCGGCGTAGAGCGCCGAGAGCTCGCGCCGGAGCACGTCCATGCTCCAGCCGTCCCCGACGACGTGGTGCAGCGTGAAGAGCAGCACGTGGTCGTCGGCGGCGAGGCGCAGGAGCGTGGTCCGCAGCAGCGGCCCCCGCTCCAGGTCGAACGGGCGCAGCGCTTCCTCCGCGGCGAGCCGCGCGGCCTCGCGCTCCCGCTCCGCTCCCGGGACGCGCCCCAGGTCCACCCCGCGCAGGATCGCCGGCGTGGGCGCGTGGACGACCTGGACGGGCGCGCCGGCCCGCTCCTCGAACGTGGTCCGCAGCGACTCGTGCCGCAGCAGCAGGGCGCCGATGCCCGCGCGCAGCGCGGCCGCGTCCAGCGGTCCGCGCAGGCGCAGCGCGCCCGCCATGTTGTAGGCGGCGCTCCCCGGCTCCAGCCGGTCCACCAGCCAGAGCCGCTGCTGCGCGAACGACAGCGGCGCCGCTCCGCCAGGCACATCGCGGAGCCGCTCCACGGGCGGCGCTTCCCGCGCGCCGGCGCTCCGCAGCGCCTCGGCGCGCCCGGCGAGGCCGGCCGCCGTGCGGGCCTCGAACAGCGCCCGCAGCGGCACCTCCACCCCCAGCGCGCGCCCGGCCCGGGCAACCGCCCGCATCGCCAGCAGCGAGTGGCCGCCCCGCTCGAAGAAGTCGTCCTCGGCGCCCACGCGCCCGGTGCCCAGCACCTCGGCGAAGATCCCGCACACGACCTCCTCCGCCGGGGTGCGCGGCGCCACGGGCTCCGGCGCGTCCTCCGGGGCGGGCTCCGGGAGCGCCCGCCGGTCCAGCTTGCCGCTGGCGTTCAGCGGCAGCTTGTCCATCACCACGAACGCGGCCGGGACCATGTATTCCGGGAGCCGCGCGCGCACCTCCTGCCGGAGCGCGGCGCCCGTGATTTCCTCCCCCTCCTGCGGGACGACGTACGCCACCAGCCGACTCTGCCCCTCGCCGTCAGCCCGTGCCACCACCGCCGCGTCGGCCACCCCCGCGGCCTCGCGCAGCACGGCCTCCACCTCGCCCGGCTCGATGCGGAAGCCGCGCACCTTGACCTGCTCGTCCAGCCGCCCCAGGTACTCCAGCTCCCCGGAGGCCAGCCAGCGCGCCCGGTCCCCCGTGCGGTACATCCGCGCGCCCGGCTCCCCCGCGAACGGATCGGGGACGAAGCGCTCCGCCGTCAGCTCCGGCCGGCCCTGGTAGCCGCGCGCCGTCCCCCGTCCCCCCAGGCACAGCTCCCCCGCCACCCCGATCGGCGCCGGGCTCCCCGCCGGGTCCAGCACGTACGCCCGCGCGTTCGCCACCGGCCGCCCGATGCGCACCCGCTCCGCTCCGCGCTCCACCACGCTCCACGTAGAGTAGACCGTGTCCTCCGTCGGCCCGTACAGGTTCAGGACGCGCTCCACGTGCGGCAGCGCGTACAGCTCGCGCGCCAGCGACGCCGGAAGCGCCTCCCCGGCCAGGTTGAACGCCCGCACGCTCCCGGGGATGCCGCCCGTGCGCACCAGCTCCGCGACCGCTCCGGGCACCGTCACCACCAGGCGTACGTCTTCCTCCGCCACGCGAGGCAGATCCAGCACGCTCTCCACCAGCACCAGCATCCCGCCCCAGCACAGCGTGCCGAAGATCTCCCCCACCGACACGTCGAAGGAGATGGAGGTGGAGCCCAGCACGGCGGCGCGATCTTCGGGTCGGACCACGTCGCGGAGGAAGTGCACGATCTGCGAGGCGCTGCGGTGCTCCACCTGCACGCCCTTGGGGCGGCCGGTCGACCCCGAGGTGTACAGGACGTACGCCAGGTTGCCGGGCTCCGCCGAGCCGGTGGGCGCGCTGTCGGGATGCGCGGCGATCGCCTCCGACTCCGCGTCCAGGAGGAGGCACGGGACGCCGGCGGGGAGGCGCTCGGCCACGGCGGCGTGCGCCACCACCAGGGCCGCGCCCGAGTCGGCCAGCATGTACGCCAGGCGCTCGGCGGGGTAGGCGGGATCGAGGGGGACGTAGGCGGCGCCGGCCCCGAGGATGCCCAGCATCGCCGCGACCATCTCCGGGGTGCGCTCCACGCACAGGCCCACCCGCGCCTCCGGGCCGACGCCGAGCGCGAGGAGGTGCCGGGCCAGGCGGTGGGTGCTGCGCTCCAGCTCCGCGTACGTGGTCGTGCGCCCCGCGAAGCGGAGCGCGGGGGCGTCCGGCGTGCGGGCGGCCTGCTCCGCGAACAGCTCGTGCAGACAGCGCTCCGGGTACTCCGCCGCCGTGTCGTTCCATTCCTCCAGCACCTGCTCCCGCTCGGCCGGGAGGAGGAGCGGGACCTCCGCCACGGCGAGATCGGGGTCCGCGGCGACGGCCCGAAGCAGCTGTACGAGATGGTCCGCCATCCGCCGGACGGTCGCGGCCTCGAACAGGTCGGTCGCGTACTCCAGCGCCGCCGCGAGCCCGCCCCCGCTCCGCTCCCAGGTCAGGAAGGTGAGGTCGAAGGTCGCCGCGCCGCGGTCCACCGGCTCGGGGAGCAGGCGCACGCCCGGGGCGATCTCCACCGGTTCCAGCGCGGTGTTCTGCGGCGCGAGCATCACCTGGAAGAGCGGGTTCAGGCTCAGGTCGCGCCCGGGGAGCACCTCGTCCACCACCCGCTGGAAGGGCAGGTCCCGGCGCGCGAACGCCTCCAGCGCAGTCGTGCGCGCCCGCGACAGCAGCGCCCGGAAGCTCGCCTCCGGCGCCACCTCCGTCCGCAGCACCAGCGTGTCGACGAACAGCCCGACGACCCCCGCGACCTCCGCCCGGTCGCGGCTGGAGACCGTGGTTCCCACCGCCACGTCGCCCTCGCCGCCGTAGCGGGCGAGAAGCAGGTCCCAGGCGGCCAGCAGCACCATGAATGGGGTCGCCCCCTCGCTCCGGGCGAGCGCGCGCACGCCGTCCATCACCTCCGCGGGAACCTCGAAGCGGTGCGTCGCCCCCCGGAAGCTCTGCACCGGCGGGCGCGGATGGTCCGTGGGGAGCGGCAGCGGCGCCAGGCCGCGCAGGCGCTCCCGCCACCAGGCGAGCTGCTCGTCGGCGGTCGCGCTCCGGAGCCGCTCGCGCTGCCCGAGCGCCCAGTCGGCGTACTGCGTGGGCAGCGGCGGGAGCGGCGAGGGCTCGCCCGCGAGGAGCGCCCGGTACAGTGCGGCGATCTCGCGGATCAGCACCCCCACGGACCCGCCGTCGCCGACGATGTGGTGCATCGCCAGCACGAGCAGGTGCTCGTCGCCGCCCAGCCGCACCAGCCGCGCGCGGAACAGTGGCCCCGCCGCGAGGTCGAAGGGCGTGCGCGCAACCGCCTCCGCCGCTCGCCGCGCCGCCGCCGCGCGCTCCTCCGGCGCCAGGTGCGACACGTCCACTTCCGGCAGCGGCAGCCCGCCCGCGGGCAGCACCCGCTGCACGGGCCGCCCGTCGGTCTCGCCGAAGACGGTGCGCAGCGCGGCATGGCGCCGGACGGTCTCCGCCAGGCTCCGCCGCAGCACGGCGGCGTCCACCGCGCCCTCCAGTCGCAGCGCGCCCGCCAGGGTGTACGCCGCGCTCTCCGGCTGCAGCCGCTCCAGGAACCAGAGCCGCTCCTGCGCGAAGGACAGCGGCAGCCCGCCCTCAGTGTCGGTCGACGACGCGGGCGCGGTGGCATCCGCCAGGAACACCGCCTCCAGGAGATCCGCCGCAAGCCGGTCGATGCGCGTGTCGTCCAGCAGCGAGGCGAGGGGCACCGGCGCGCCCAGGCTCGCCTCCAGCGCTCCCTTCAGCTCCATCGCCCGCAGCGAGTCCATCCCCAGCCCCACCAGCGGCTGCTCCCGGTCCACCCCCGCCGGGTCCACCCCCAGCACCTGCGCCGCCCGCTCCACAAGGTACGCCTCCAGCAGCGCCTGACGCTCCCCCGCCTCCGCCGCCTCCAAAGCCTCGCGCGTCAGCCCCGGAACCGCCGCGTGCGCCACCGCGCTCCCCGCATCCTCCCGCACGCTCACCCCCACCAGCGGCAGATCCCCCGCCAGGAACGCCGCCCGGCACGCCCGCCGCTGCACCTTGCCGCTCGTCGTCTTGGGCACGCCGCCCGTGCGCGCCACCGCCACCGCGTGCACCTGCACCCCGTGCTCGCCCGCCACCGCGCGCCGGATCGCCGCCGCCACCTCCTCCACGTCCAGCTCCGCCGACGCCTGGCGCGACACCTCCTGCACCACCACCAGCCGCTCCTCCCCGCCGTCGTCCACGCTGAACGCGGCGCCGCTCCCCGCGCGCAATCCCGGGTGGCTGTGCGCGGCGGTCTGCTCGATGTCCTGCGGGTAGTGGTTGCG